>JBKJUP010000019.1:0-41166 GCA_046590675.1 Ferruginibacter sp.
AAGGGATACGCCTCTGAAAGAAAACCTGGTATCACAACATTGTGGATAGGATTAGAAAAATTTTATGATACTTACAATGGCTGGATGATGGCAAAAGATGTGTCCACACGGTAGGTACAAGAGTGTGACACAAGGATGTTGAATCACTGTACCAAAGCCGGCTAAATAAAAATATATCATGACTGATTTTAAAACAATAAGACAATTTAATTATCCTACCATTATTCGCTTTGGTGCCGGGGCCATCAAAGAATTACCTGATCATCTTATTGCCAACGGATTGAGCAAACCATTGCTGGTAACAGATCCTGCGGTGAGTCAGCTTGATTTTTTTATGCAAATTAAAAACAACCTGTCCGCAAAGAACCTATCGGTGGAAGTGTTTTCAGACATTCATAAAAATCCGGTAAAAACAGATGTATTGAAAGGCGGAGATGTGTTTGCTGAAACTGGCAGGGACTGCATCATTGGTATTGGTGGTGGTGCTGCAATGGATGTTGCCAGGGCCATTGTGCTAAGGGTAAATCATCGCCGTGATTTGTTTGATTATGACGACCTGGTTGGTGGCGATCAATTTGTAACAGAAGAGGTGCCTTACTTTATTACCGTACCAACCACCAGCGGCACAGGCAGTGAAGTAGGCAGAAGCGCCATTATTTCTGAAGATGATACGCACCGCAAACGCATATTATTTGCGCCAAAATTGATGGCAAAAATTGTGTTTGCAGATCCGCTCCTAACCATGGAGCTTCCGGCGTTTATTACTGCCGCTACCGGCATGGATGCACTTACACACAATATGGAAGCATTCATTGCAAAGAACTGGCACCCTATGTCGGCTGGTATTTCTTTGGAGGGCATTTATTTAATCAACCGATCAATTGCTGCAGCGGTCAATAATCCAACACTTGAATCAAGAAGTGAAATGATGATTGCTTCATTGATGGGTGCAGTTGCCTTTCAAAAAGGTTTGGGCGTTGTACATTCGCTTGCTCATCCGTTGTCGTCTTTGCTTGATACACATCATGGCCTTGCCAATGCGGTAAACCTGCCTTATGGTATGCGTTTTAATGCTCCCGGAATGGATGAATATTTTAAACGTATGGCACAGGCCATGGGACTTGAACAATTAACGGGAGATGCTGTGGTAGCGCATTTATTTGACCTGAACAAACAACTGGGCCTTCCCGTTACATTAAGTGAAATAGGTGTGAATGTGTCGCATATAGAAACCTTGGCTGACCTGGCATTCGCAGATTTTTGTCATCCTAATAATCCTAAACCTGTAACAAGAGAAGACTTTAAAAATTTATATAACGAAGCATTATAACAATGGAACAGCCATTAAAAATAGGACTGACTTTTACAGGCACACCGGAAAAACACAACAACTATGTGAACTGGTTAAAAGGCAAGGACCATATTGAAATAATCACTTTATCAACCAGTGAAAATAACCTGGATGAATTAGCAAAGCTGGATGGAATTGTACTGTCGGGCGGAGTGGATATGCATCCAAAAATTTATGGATCAGCTATAACGAATTATCCGAATGCACCCGAAGAATTTGATGAAGCAAGAGATGAATTTGAGGCATCGGTTTTTGATTTAAGTCAGCAATATAATAAACCGCTGTTAAGTATTTGCAGGGGTATGCAATTGGTAAATGCAATACAGGGAGGAAGTTTTATACAGGACCTTGGGCCTGAAGGCAACAAAGTACACCGGATTGAAGAAACCGACAAACAACATCTTATAAATATATTACCCGGCTCGTTGCTCAATGAAATTATTGGCGAAACCACCTGCATTGCCAACAGTGCCCATCACCAGGCGGTCCTTATTCCAGGAAAAGATTTGATCGTTAGCGCCCAATCGCCGGAAGGCATTATTGAAGGATTGGAATGGAAAGATAAAACAGGCAAGCCTTTCTTCCTGGCTATACAATGGCACCCCGAAAGAATGTACAAATTAGGTATTGAACATTTGCCCACATCCACCAACATACGGGAAAGATTTATTGCCGAAATAAAAAATTCAATTAACAAGTCATGAAAATAATTAACCCGGCAACGGAAGAAGTGATTACAGAACTGGTAGAAGATACAAGCGAAACCATTCAACAGAAATTTGTGCAATTAAAAGCCGGGCAACAAATGTGGGCCGAAACACCTGTAAAAGACCGGGTTGAATGTATCAACAAATTTTATGAATTGCTGGATGAAAATAAAGATGAGTTGGCGCATACACTCACCAGTGAAATGGGCAAACCTTTACAACAATCTTACAATGAAATAAATGGTGCAAGGGTACGCATCAAATATTTTATCGACAATGCTGCAAAATATTTGGCCGAAGAATGGGTAACAACCGAAGGAGGTACCAAAGAAAAAATTGTATATGAACCTTTGGGGGTAATTGCCAATATTTCTGCATGGAATTATCCTTACCTGGTTGGCGTGAATGTTTTTATCCCCGCATTGATTGGTGGTAATGCTGTTTTCTATAAACCCTCTGAATATGCAACTTTAACAGGTTTGCAGATTCAACAATTATTGTACAGAGCAGGTATTCCCGAAAATTGTTTTCAAACGGCAATTGGCAAAGGCACAGTGGGAGCGGAGTTGCTGGACCTGCCACTGAATGGATATTTTTTTACCGGCAGTTATAAAACCGGGAAATATATTGCTGAAAAAGTAGCTCACAAACTCGTGCCCTGCCAGTTGGAACTGGGTGGAAAAGATCCAATGTATGTAATGGACGATGTAGCTGATATTGAGAAAACTGCTGCCGATGCGCTTGAAGGAGTGGTGTATAACAATGGACAAAGTTGCTGTGCAGTGGAAAGAATTTATGTACATGAAAATGTGTACGATGCTTTTGTTTCCGCTTATACAGCACAATGCAATCAATTAAAAATTGGTGACCCGTTTCAAAAACAAACAGACATTGGACCATTAAGCCGTGCTGAGCAATTGGAGTTTTTAACCGGCCAGGTGAATGATGCTGTTTCAAAAGGTGCAAGGCTTTTATGTGGTGGAAAAGTGCTGAATCAACCGGGCTATTTTATTGAACCTGCGGTAATCGTTAATGTAAATCACGGCATGAGCATTATGACGGAAGAATCTTTTGGGCCAATTGTGGGCATTCAAAAAGTAAGCAATGATGAAGAAGCCATTCAGTTAATGCAGGATACCGCGTATGGACTTACAGCATCAGTATATTCAACAAGTTTTGAAAGAGCAGAGGCGGTGATGAAACAGATGAACACGGGCAGTGTTTACTGGAATTGCTGCGACAGGGTTAGTGCAGGCTTACCATGGTCGGGCAGAAAGGCTTCCGGCATGGGTAGCACTTTATCTTACCAAGGCATCAGGGCTTTTGTTCAGCCAAAATCCTATCATATCAGGGGATGATTTTTATACCGCCGTTTATTAACTGATAAGTCAGGCTCAAACAACTGCGGAATCAGTTTCTGAAAGCTGCCCAAGTATTTTATCAAATAAATCTTTTGCCTGAAAGGGCTTGGTGATATAATCATCCATGCCAGCGCTCAGGCATTTTTCTTTTTCAGAGATTAAGGCGGATGCAGTGATCGCAATTATTTTAGAATAGCAGGCAGGAGCTTCCATTTTATTCCTGATATACCTGGTAGCTTCATAGCCATCTAATTGCGGCATGTGAATATCCATCAGTATTATATCATATTGTTGCTGGCGCAGCATTTCAATGGCTTCAACACCGTTGTTGGCTACAACAACTTCAGCTCCTTCGATGGTTAATATTTTAACCGCAACTTTTTGATTGATCAGGTTATCTTCTGCCAATAAAATTTTAATGCCGGCCAATGCATTTTTTCTTAACGGAGCCGAAGATTCCTTTAAAGACTGTTGAATGTTAGCATTGCCTTTTTTAATGTTGAGGTAAAACGTGAAAGTACTGCCTACACCTACTGTACTTTTTACATTAATAGAACCGCCCTGCAATTCTATCAATTGCCGGGTAATGGTAAGTCCAAGTCCCGATCCGCCAAATCTACGGGTTGTTTCGCTGGATGCCTGTGTAAATTGCTCAAAAACAAGCCCCAGTTTATCTGCTTCAATCCCAATGCCCGTATCCTGCACAGTAAATTTAAGCTGCACATTTTCTTCGCTATCCTGTAATAAATTTACCTGCACATTTATTTCACCTTCTTCAGTAAATTTTATTGCATTGCCAATCAGGTTTACCAATACCTGGTTTAGTCTGAATGGATCGCCCAGCAATACCGGGTGAATATTTTTGTCAATGTTTGACGTTAATAAAATGGCTTTTTCTTCCGCTTTAAAACCTGTTATCTGGATGGCATTTTTAACTACGTCTGCAATGGTATAGTCAACAGAATCGATGGTAACCTTACCCGCAACAATTTTGGTAAGATCAAGAATATCGTTGATAACTACCATCAGGTTGTCAGCCGATTCCTTAATGGTTTCTACATATTCTCTTTGTTCATTATTTAAGTCTGTAGCACCTAAAAGCTGGGTCATACCAATTACGCCATTCATGGGTGTCCGTATTTCATGACTCATATTTGCCAGGAACTGTTCCTGGGTTTTACGGGCTTCGTCTGCATCATTTTTTGCTTTTCTTATCTCCAGTTCTGCATTTTTTCTATCGGTTATATCCTGCATGCTACCCATCATACGAATGGGTTTATTTTCCTCATTTGCCAATACAAAACCACGAGTATTAATATGAGCATAAATACCGTCATTTTTTAAAAACCTATTGTCACTTTCCCATGCGCCACCACCTGCTGCTATTGCCTTCTTTAATTTCACAATGGTTCTTCTTCTTTCTTCAGGATGCAGTCCCACCACCCAAAAATCGTCCGGTATATTGTCAGGATAAAGATTGGCCGGCAAGTATTTTTTTAAACCCGAACCAAACCATTTTACTTTACCGGTTACCAAATCCCAGTCCCACAATATATCGTTGGTAGCTTTTAAGATAATTTCATTTCGCTCATTATTTTCTTCAATCAGCTCCCTGTTTTTCTTTCGTTCAATGCTATATACAACTGCTTTCTCAAGTACTTGTGGTGTGTAATCACTTTTGGTTAAAAAATCCTGGGCACCATGCGAAATAGCCTGAAGCGAAAGCGTTCTGTCTTTCCTTCCACTCAAAACAATTACAGGAATCTTGGCATTAACTTTTGCTAATTCATCTAAAGAATTTAATCCGTCAGAATCTGGTAAATGCAAATCAAGAAATAATAATGAGAAGGCTCTTTGGTATAATAATGTAATGGCGCCTTCAATGGAGCCCGTTGAAACAATATCAACAATATTTAAATTAGTTTCCGAGAGCTGATCCTTTAACAACCACTGGTCTGCCAGGTTATCTTCAATGATAAGTATTGAAATTTCGTTTAAAGTTTGGTCCATTCTACAGTAAATACTTGCTTGTTTAACAAAATGATGCTACCGTTAACATTTATCTTAACGCAAAAATTTTGGAATTATTTGTGTCTTTTACGTTTGTTTTCAGTAAACAACAAAATTCAGTGCCTCTTTGAAGGATTTGTAAATGCATTGTTTTAGCGAATCATCATGTATAGAAACATTAAAATGTCAGGGGTACAATAATTTTGTGAAATCTGAGTTATATCATGAACTTATGCTCATTTGGGTTTGGTTAGCATCTAAATAATTAGATAGACCACTTTATTCATTTAGCAAAATCAAATAAAAAAATAACACTGGTATGATCAGTAGCGAAGAAAAACTGTTCGATTTAACTTTTTTGGAACAAATGGATGACAATGGATTTATAATCCAGATTGTTGACCTTTACCTGCAGGATACTGCCAAAGATTTAAATGAAATGAATATTGCCCTTAAAGCTGGACAAATGGATACAATTTACAAAACTGCGCATAAATTAAAGAGCAGCACCGGTATGCTTCAGGCACATACCCTCTTTGATACCCTGGAAAAAACGGAGAACCTTGCAAAAACCGGGGGCGATGTAAACGAGGTAAAAATGTATGTTACTGCTGCAACTGAACAGTTTGGAAAATTGAAAGTTCAACTGGAGTCGCACTTGAAGGTGTTGCAATCAGCCGCTTAGTTTGCAAATCAAAACGAGCCTGGTCATTCAAATAAAAGACGAATATTTTAATCCTGTATAGATCATTTTCAATCATGAAAGATTGAAAAATATTACCCTATTTATCCTTTTGAAAACTACTCACCAATGAAAATTCTAATTGCAGAAGACGAACCCATCATGCTAAAAACGATGGAGTTAAAATTGAAGCGGGATGGCCACCAGGTAATCACTGCCAGCAACGGAAGAGATGCCATTCAGTTACTTACAGAAAATGACATTGACCTTGTGATAACAGATATCATGATGCCATATACTTCAGGACTTGAAATACTTGGATTTGTAAAAAAGAATGGAGGTAAAAAAATTCCGGTGATCGTTTTATCGGCCATGGGCCAGGAGAACGTGGTGATTGAAGCCTTTAGCCTGGGAGCCGATGATTATATAACCAAGCCGTTTAGCCCCAATGAACTTTCATTGAGAGTGATGCGGTTTGCAGCTTCTGTGGCCGCTTAACTATTTATTTGTTTTAATATATCATCGAATGTTGCTTTCTTATTGACAACCGTCATCATGGTTTGCAACTGCTGGTGGAATTGATCAGGCGCAATTTTTAATTCCACTAAAACCACATTGATATAAACCACATTAACTCACTGCTACAAATTATGCCGGTAACAGGTCCATTTACTTGAAATACTTTTCTGCGATAACTTAAACAATCTACCAGGGTGTCTTTATTTAATTACCAGTTGGTTCTGCTCGATAAAGTACCGGACATAAGCGTAAGGGCCGGGTATCTCTATTTTTTTATCTTATTTTTTGTCTTCATTGCATTAGTACTTGTGGTATGTATGCTACTGATAGTATTGAAGAAAAAAAGCGCCCATTTACTTAAAGGCACCATTACAAATCAACTGGAAGAATGGCTGATGGATGTGATACTTGAAGATGCCGGCGAAGGCCTGCAGTTTGCCGTTCCAACTAAAATAAAAATATTGCTTCAGAGCAACCTGGCTAAAAAAGTATTACTGAACGAACTGGTAAAGGTGAAGAAAAGCTTAAGTGGCGTTTCCGGTTCAAACCTGGAAGCACTCTACACACAATTAGGCCTGTACGAAATTTCCATACAACGTTTATCCGATAAACATTGGCATGTTAAGGCACTCGGTATCCAGGAGTTGGCCATCATGAATTATCAGCAAAGCAAAGAAATGATAAGAACCCTTACCAATGATGAGGACGCTATGGTAAGGATGGAAGCTCAAATTGGGATGGTACGTTTGATGGGTTACAAGGGACTTGAGTTTTTTGAAAACCTGGCTTACCCGCTTACCGAATGGCATCAGCTCAACATTTTATGTTTACTTGCACATCAAACAATAACCGTAGATGCAGGCATATACAATTGGTTACATTCATCCAATGCCTCCGTTGTGCAGTTTGGTTTAAAACTGATAGCAGAACAACACGCCATTGAGCTACACGATGATGTAGTAAAATGCCTGGCACACAGCAGTGAAGTTGTAAGAAAAGAAGCAGTGCTCTGTCTTGGGCAACTGCCATCACTTAGTGCAGCCGAAGAACTCAGTTTGCATTATCAACAGGAAGCTGATAAAAATATTCAGCTATGCATCATCCATGAATTTCAGAAAACAGGATCAGACCTTGATCTCCCATTTTTGCAAACCCTGCAACATACAGAAGATGTTGATATTAATCTGGCCGCAAAGAGAACAGTTTTGTATCTTCAAAAAAATTTTTAACATCTTGTAACTCCCATACAAGTAACTCCTTGTAACAGATAACGTAACATGTGGAAACTGGTTCTATATGACCTCTTTAGCTATGGTATATTAGTGTACTCTGTAACACTTCTTGCTTCCTATATTTTTATAGGGCTTTATTCCATCGGCGAAACAAGAAAGTACCTGCGTAAAAGCAGTTTTACCGATTATAATTTACTGGCTTCATCTAATTATTCCCCTTCGGTTAGCATACTGGCCCCGGCATATAATGAAGGGGCCAATGTGATTGAAAATGTTCGTTCGCTGTTAAGCATTCATTACAACCAGCTTGAGGTAATTGTGATCAACGATGGGAGCAAGGATGATTCGATGGAGAAGCTGATAGCCGCCTACGATCTGGAACCTGTGGACATTTTATACCATGTACACATCCCGGCAAAGCCGGTAAAAAATGTTTACAAAAGCAGGAACACGGTTTATAAAAAATTACTGGTAATTGATAAGGTAAATGGCGGAAAAGCAGATGCTTTAAATACCGGTATTAACCTGGCCAGTAACAAATACCTGGTTTGTATTGATGTGGATTGTATCCTTGAACAGGATGCTTTACTAAAACTTGTAAAACCATTTATTGAAGAAACGGATAAACGCGTTATTGCTACCGGTGGGGTAGTGCGCATTGCCAATTCATGCATCATTCAAAATGGCAAATTGCTTGATGTGAATTTGCCAAAAGAATTTTTGCCAAGGATTCAAACACTTGAGTATATCCGGGCCTTTTTGTTGGGCAGGATGGCATGGAGCCGGCTAAACGGGTTGTTATTAATATCGGGTGCCTTTGGCGCATTTGATCGTGAAATTGTGATAAAGGCCGGTGGCTACGATCATAAAACGGTAGGTGAAGATATGGAGCTGGTAGTACGTATGCGCAGGTATATGGCGGAACATGATATCCCCTATAAAGTTGCCTACATACCCGATCCGCTGTGCTGGACAGAAGCTCCGGGCTCTTTTAAAATACTTGGCCGCCAACGCAACCGCTGGACAAGAGGAACCATTGAAACTTTAAAAATACACCGCATACTTTTTTTTAATCCAAGGTATGGCGTACTCGGAATGCTCAGTTATCCGTACTGGTTTTTCTTTGAATTCCTGGCGCCCATCATTGAGTTTGTCGGGATGGTTGGCTTTATTATTTTCGCAATTTTTGGAATTGTAAACTGGACCTTCTTCTTTGCGCTGCTTGGGTTTGTATTAACATTCGGATGGCTGTATTCTATTTTCGCCATACTTATGGAAGTGGTCACCTTTAATCAATATAAAAAAAAGGGAGAGCTGTTGCGGTTGATATTTACTGCACTGATGGAGCCCTTCTTTTTTCATCCATTTATTGTGTGGTCTGCCATTCGTGGTAATATTGACCTGATTCGTAAAAAGAATAGCTGGGGCGAAATGACCAGGCAGGGCTTTCATGCACAGACGGGTGCAGTTGCCGAAAAAATAACCATTGGCTCTAAAATCAGGGATGGCTTATATGCTTATTTATCCATTGCAACAGGCTGGCTGCTGATGCTTGTATTGCTAAGATGCACTGAATTTATTTACAACGGTATAACACATCAATACCCCGAGCAGCCCGCTTATGTATTCACCATTTCAATGTTAAATGAGTTGGTTTTTTTCTTTAAGATCAACCTGGTATTTGCCCTTATTTACACATCATTATTTTTAGTAAACAAGAAGCTGGCAGACGCTGTAACCATTACGTTGAGCATCATCGTTACTTTAATTTCTGTATCGCTGATGCAGTATTTCAATCTTTCGCTTGTGCCGTTGGGGGCTGATCTTTATGGCTACTCCATCACCGATATCAAACAAACAGTAGGCGCTTCGGGTGGAATAAATTATCAAACAATCATTGCACTCGCATTGGTTATTGGTGGGTTGCTGGCCATCTATAAATTTATCAGTCCACACTTTACAAGAATCGGTAAATGGATCAATCTTGCTGCATCAATCGTTGCCATTACCTGGATGGTTATTGGTGTTTTTGCAACGCCAAAATTTACCATCAGCAATGAGTATGCAGATAATTTATCAAAAAATAAACTGAATTATTTTATAGCTTCTTCGGCCGATCACTTTTTTCCTAAATCAGTTGCAATTCCTGAAAATGATTTAAATAATAATGGCTTCGAATTTACCGACGCAGCCAATTATCCATTGTTGCATAAGGATATTACACCCGATGTTTTATCTCCTTTCTTTAACAAGGATAGTGTAGCGCCTGACATCGTTATTCTGTTGGTTGAAGGTTTGGGCCGTGCATTTACAAACGACAATGCCTACCTGGGCAGCTTTACACCTTATCTTGATTCGCTCAGCAGGCATAGTTTATATTGGGAAAATTTTTTAAGCAACGGCGGACGCACATTTGCAGTGTTGCCCTCTGTATTAGGCTCATTGCCCTTTAGCAGCAATGGCTTTCTTGAAATGGGAGATAAGATGCCGGAACACCTTTCAATAATGAGTTTGCTCAAAGCCAACGGTTATACAACCTCGTTTTATTATGGAGGCGATGCAGGTTTTGACAATATGGCTTTGTTTCTGCAAAAACAACGCATTGATAACATTTTTGATATAAAAACATTTCCGGCAGATTATCAAAAACTACCGGCAACCAATGGCTTTACCTGGGGCTATGGAGATAAGGAATTATTCAGGCATGTATTAAATAAACAGGACGAACACCCGGTTGGTAAACCGTCTTTGCAGGTAGTGCTGACCGTATCTACACATAGTCCATTCCTGTTGAATGAACAGGATTATTACATCAATGCGTTTAAAAAACAAATGAACAAGCTGAATTTTACGGCTAAGCAACAGAAAGAGCATCTTCAATACGATCATCAATATGCGTCTATCATGTATGCAGATGACGCTATACGGTCATTTATAAACAGCTACAGCACAAAGCCCAATTTTAAGCATACCATCTTTTTAATAACCGGCGATCATCGCATGCCGGAGATACCAATGTCAACCAAAATAGATAGGTACCATGTACCATTGATTGTGTATTCACCTATGTTAAAAAGAGCACAAAAGTTTGAGTCTGTCTCCACGCACATGGATATAGCACCCACCTTAATTACCTATCTTAAAAATAACTATCAACTAAAATCACCATCTCTCGTAAGCTGGGTTGGGAGCGGCATAGATACCAATCACAGTTTTAGAAACATTCATGCAACCGCATTGAAACAAACGAAAACAAACCTGGTAGATTTTGTAAAAGGGACTTATCATTTAAATGAAAATACCTTGTATCAACTAAATAAAAACATGGATGAGGATCCTGTAAATAATGCAGCACTGGCAGATTCTATGCGACTTGCTTTTGCAATTTACAAGCAAAAAAACGATGCGATAACAAAGGGAAAAGCTATTTTACCCGATTCAATTTATCGTATTTTTTATCCAAAATAAAAAAGTAGCTATTAAATAATTGAATGCAGCGGAGGTGTTTGTAGCCCTAAAATCTACGCTGATAACCTACTGAAATGTTCACCTGGTTTCCGTTGGTTTTGGGTAAATATTCTACCTGCTCATAGGTTGCGCCAATTGAAAACAGGTTTAGTTTGCCTACTGCAAAGCGATAGCCTGCACCAATTTTTTTTGATTGAAGTTTATATACATTGTTCAGTTGGCTAACCTGGCTACGATCGTCGGGAGAAATTCCCTTTCCAATAAAAAATGACCAATAATTATCCGCACCCTTTAGGTAATACCGGGTAGTAATGGTGTAGGATTGTGAAATGCGGCTAACCGAAGGCGTTAAATAAGTTCTTGCATTGAACCAAAAATTTTTGTAGTACTTACCCAATGCCGCTGTATATATCCAGGTACTGTTATCGAAATTGAGGTAGCGGAAACCAGCATCTGCTTCAAAGGATTTGGGTAAATTGGCATACAGCGAAAAGCCTGCACGAAATGTTGGAAACACAGGCATGTCGGGTGAGTAACCTGCATTTACATAAGCATAAAAAGTCTTTGATATGCGTGGATAGGCATCTGCTTCAAACTGAACGCCATTTTGCGAATGCCTGTTGGCATAATTTACCCTCGCTATAAATGATCCAGCTTTTGTTTGCCGGCTGTAATCAATACTAACTACATGCCAGGGGTTTGAGAATTGTTTATCAAATCCCGTATAATCATAGGATATACCAATTTTGTTGTTTGAACTATAGTCTTGGATCCTTGCAGCCAAAGCCCTTAACGCAATGTTTTTGGGATCGGTTTTTAACAGGCTATCCGTAATTAACCAGGCTTCTTTGTACCGTGTAAGGGCAGACAGGTATTTTGCCTTGCGCAACATCAATTCTTTTGAAGCAGGGTTATAAGTCAATCCGCCTTCGGCATATTGCAAGGCATTGGAATAATGATTATTAAAATATTCGATATCGGCTATTGCTATGGCGGCTTCTTCATAAGCCGGCTTACTTTCAATGGCCATTTTAAGCATCATCAACGAACTATCCCGCTGATCGTTCCAATAATATACCCGGCCTAAAAATATTTGAATGTCGGTATAAGCAGGGCTCTGTTCCAGTGCCTGTTTCGATAGTTGAATGGCAGTATGATAATCCTTTTTATCAAAAGCGGCTGTCCGGGCCATTTGAAAGTATTCGTCGCTCGATAAAGTTTGAGTTGAAGCTTTAGTAACCATGAATAATGGAAACAGTAATAAAAGTAAAAATTTTTCTGCGATAGCGGTTTTCATGTAAATAAATTGTGTTATTTGTCAGTGTACACAGCCTGTTCAGCACCTGTTACAAGTATTAACGATATAGTTTCATACATATTTCCAATTGATGAAATTATTTGCGTTTAATCAACCTAAAAAGCCATGTCATAATCCTTCTACAATAATGTTCAGGGGAATTTATTTCCTTTACCGGAACAAAAAAATATTACTACAGCAACCGGGGGAAAGATGGTGATAAACTTTATTTTAAGTTGCCTGCTTCAAAATTGTAGTTTACATTTACGAAATCCATCAGTTGAGTAACCCAATTAACCAACGGACTTTGTGGCTTCCAGCTCTTTTGTAATCATTTGAGCTTTTCATCCGGATTACAGGTAACTTTTTATAGATTAATATAAAGATGTCGATTACAAACATACCAGGTGAAGACAATGATTTGGCAAACTATGCTGTTCCGGAAAAAGCAGTTAATTTGAAAAGCAGGCCTCTCTTATTGGGCTTATGCACTTTTGCGATATTGGCTTTGCTCATTGCCGTACTGGTTTATTTTCGATTCCAAATAAAAAATGAAATACAACAAAAAGCAGCCAGGGAAGTATTGCAGGCAACCAAAGAAAAACTTCAAACTTCTTTTGAACAAAGTGTGACGGCAACAAACATGCTTGCATTTTTCATTAAAGAAGATGGTTCTTTTAAAGACATTGATTCAATTGCGCCGAAAATTTTGGCAGCCAACCCAAATGTAGATGCATTAGAACTGGTACCTGGTGGCGTTATAACCTACGTGTATCCTTTAAAGGGAAACGAGTCCGTAATTGGTTACGATATCATGCACGATTCTACCAGAAACAAAGATGCATTTACAGCCATCGAAAAAAAAGAACTGTATTTTTCCGGGCCGCTGGTTTTAATGCAGGGAGGTGTAGCAGTGGTAGGCAGGTTACCAATATTCAGGTCTAATCATTTTTGGGGATTTTCTTGCGTAATCATTAAAATATCAAGCCTGTTAAGATCTGCAGGTATTGATAGTGGTAATAAAAGCGGTTATTATTTTCAGCTTTCCAACATCAACCCAAACACAAACCAGGAAGAATTTTTCATTCCTGGTTCAAGGTCATCAAAAAATCATAAAAATTCTACTTCCGTCAATTTACCAAATGGTGAATGGAAACTTTCTGTAACATCTGGCAAGGGACCACAAAATAATGCTGATATTTATTTCTTTGCATTGCTGGGTTTGTTATTTTCTGTTATGGGTGGCTGGTTTGTTTTTGTTGTTGCAAGAAGGCCGGAGAAATTAAATACACTCGTAAAAATCCGAACGGCTGAATTACAGGAAAGTGAAAATAATTATCGTTCCCTGATAGAGCAGGCTTCGGATGGAGTTATTCTTTACAGTTTTGATGGAACCATTCATCAATTTAATAAAGCTGCTTATTTAGAAACAGGTTATACATCTGAGGAGTTTTCAAAACTTAATCTTAAAGATTTACTGGTAGAGGATAGGCCAATTGATGGCCTGCTGAAAGAAAACGCCCATGACAAGGTTAAAAAAGTAAATTTTCAAAGACTGCTCCGCAAAAAAGATGGAAGTTTTATAGACATTGAATTAAATGTAAGTCTGCTCCCCGATGATAAACTACTGGCATTTATCAGAAATATTACTGAACGGCTTAAGACTGAAAGAGCTTTGCAGGAAAGCGAGGAAAAATTCTCAAAAGCATTTCAATCAAATATGCTGGCGTTTGCTATTTATGATGAAAATGGTAAGGTGATAGATGCCAATGAAAACTATGCTTCGATGCTGGAAATGACTAAAAATGAATTGA
The DNA here is from genome assembly GCA_046590675.1 of Ferruginibacter sp. Lineage (GTDB taxonomy): Bacteria > Bacteroidota > Bacteroidia > Chitinophagales > Chitinophagaceae > Ferruginibacter. The sequence goes on from JBKJUP010000019.1 coordinate 14,442, forward strand.
TTGGGAAAACTTCGGATGATACAAAACTCGTTGGAAAATTCGTGGAAGCACATAGGTTAAGCATACGGGCAAAAATCAATAATTTGTTGGAGAAAGAGGGGCGTGTCAACAATTTTGAAACGGAGCTAAAAACCAATGGCGGTAAAACGATCTTTCTGCTTTTGTCATTTGAGCCTTTGGAATTCCAGGGCAAAAAACACTTATTTATCAGCGCCATCGATATCACGAATAAGAAAAATGCTGAAATGGCTATGTCAGAAAGCGAAATGAAATATCGTTCACTCATTGAACAGGCATCAGATGGCATTATTATATCCGATACAAGCGGTATTATCCTGGAAGTAAATAAAAGCAGTTGCGACCTCACCGGATATAGTAAAGAGTATATGCTGGGAAAACACATCGAAACCTTTATACCTGATGAAGATATCGAAAAGCGACCTTTCCGCTTTAATGAACTGATACAGGGCAGAACCTTGCTTTATGAAAGAAGATTATTAAAAAGCGATGGTTCAATCACTGAGATAGAAGTAAATGCAAAAATGGCATCATCCAATACTTTGATTGGTTTTATAAGAGATATTTCAAAAAGAAAAAAAGAAGCTGAAGCGTTAAGAAAGTCGAATGAACGATTTGAATTATTAGCGGTGGCAAGTAATGATGCCATCTGGGATCATGATTTTGTTAATGATGAAACAGTTGGTAATGACAACCTGTATCATTTGTACGGCTACACAAAAGGTAAGGATAAGATAACACTGGACACTTTTCTTAACAATATACACCCCGACGAAAGAGCAGGCATTGTGAAAGGAATGGAAAGTGCAGTTCGTGAAAAAGCAAATTTTATTACAGAGGAATTTCGATTTAAGGCTTTAGACGGAACTTATAAAAATGTATATGACCGGGCTTATATAAATTACGATGAAAACGGTAATGCCACAAGGATGCTGGGTGTAATGCAAGACATTACTCAACGGGAAAAAGGTAAAGCCTTAATCCTGAAAGAAAAGGCGCTGTCGGATTTAATCATCAATAATTTACCGGCCATTTTTTATCTGTATAACAAAGATGGAAAATTTTTGAGGTGGAACAAAAATTTTGAAATGGTGTCTGGCTGTTCAAGTGATGAGATGAAAGTTGCTCATCCACTTGACTTTTTTGACGATTCAGAAAAAGCCTTGTTGCACGAAAAAATTACGAGTGTATTTGTAAACGGCGAAGATTATGTAGAAGCTAATTTTGTTACAAAAAACAAACAAAAAATTCCATACTATTTTTCAGGGATGAAAATTGATTACGAAGGTGAAGAGTGCCTGATGGGTTTTGGACTTGATTTTTCTGATAAGGTACAAGCCGAAAAAACGATCAAGGAAAGCGAGGAAAAATTCAGAAGCCTTGTTGAACAAGCTTCGGATGGTGTTACAATTTTATCACCCGATGGTAAAGTGTTGTATAACTCGCCGGCGGTATCGCGGATAACCGGTTATAATGAAAACGAGATACAGGCCTTAAACCTTTTTGACATTACAGATCCAAACGATCTTCAGCCAATGAAAGCACTTTTTGAAAGTGCAATCAATAATCCAGGGGTTCCGTTAAAAGGTTCAACGTATCGGCTGTTGCATAAAGACGGTTCCTGGAAATGGCTGGAATATACTGTTACCAGCATGTTGCACATTCCCTCTATAGATGGCATCGTTGAAAATTTTAGGGATGTAACGGAGAAGATTGAGATTGAAAAAATAATCATCACCGAAAAGGAAATCTCAGATTCAATCATCAATAGTTTGCCGGGGATCTTTTATTTATATGACAACACTGGTAAACTTATCAGGTGGAACAAAAACCTTGAATCAATCACCGGATATAGCAGCAATGAAATAGCCAAAATGATTCCCGACGATTTTTTTAATTGTCATAAAGATATGATCCGGGAAATGAGGCAGCAGGCGGTTGATAAAAAGATACAGGATATGGAATGCATTCTGCAAACCAAAGAAGGTGTAGAAATCCCTTTCTATAATAATTTAATTGCAATTGAATACTACGGGAAATCATGCATTATTGAAATGGGTTTTGATTTAACTGATCGAAAAAAAATAGAACAGGAATTAATGCTATCTCACCAAAAACTTGAGAAAAAGGCAGAAGAGTTGATAACGTCCTATTCTGAGCTGGAAGGCTTCGCTTACATTGTATCACACGATCTGCAGGAACCTTTAAGGATGGTAAGTAGTTTTTTAAATTTACTGGAAAAAAAATACGATACAATCCTGGATGAGAATGGAAAAAAATACATTCGGTTTGCAGTTGATGGCGCAGTAAGGATGAAACAATTGATTAAAGACTTGTTGGAGTATTCCCGAACTGGCACAAATAAAATGGAAAAGGAAGATACCGACATGAATAAAATAATGGATGATGTAATCCGGGTCTTAAAAACGGAAATCAGCGAAAAGCAGGCAACCATCGAGGCATCTAATTTACCGGTATTATTTAATGCCAATAAGCTTTTGATGTTTCAACTTATGCAAAACCTGGTGGGAAATGCATTGAAATATAAAAGTGAATTAGCTCCTATTATTCAAATAACTGCGATAGAACAACCTACCAGGTGGTTGTTCAATGTAAAAGATAATGGAATAGGGTTTGAACCAAAATTTGCCGATAAAATATTTTTAGTTTTCCAGCGGTTGCATAACAGAAGCGAATATTCCGGAACGGGCATTGGCTTATCTATCTGTAAAAAAATAGTGGAAAAACATAGCGGGCAAATTTGGGTAGATTCAAGCCCCGGCAAAGGCAGTACATTTTATTTTACCATCAGCAAATAAAGATGCTTCAACTCACCAGGTGAAACATCAACGCTGCAATTAAACACCCAATTACAGGACCAACCACGGCTATCCAGGCATAACTCCAGTCAGAAGGAGCCTTATCTTTAATGGGTAAAATAGCATGCATAATTCTTGGGCCAAGATCTCTTGCCGGGTTGATGGCATAACCTGTTGCACCACCAAGACTAAGCCCAATCCCCAATACCAACAAGGCAACGGGCAACGCATCCAGTGAACCAAGACTGTTGGTAGGCGACATGATAAATAACACACCCAGTGTTAGTGTGAATGTGCCAACGATTTCTGAAATAAGATTGCCGGATGTTTTGCGTATAGCAGGACTGGTGCAAAATACAGCACGTTTTGAGTGGCTGTCGGGTGTTTCATCAAAATGACTGCGATACATTAACCAAACCAATGTTGAGCCAATCATAGCGCCCAGCATTTGCGCCAAAATATACATCGGTACTTTTTCCCATTCAAATTTACCCAACGCAGCCAGCGCAATAGTAATGGCAGGATTTAAATGTGCGCCGCTTGAAGTAGCAACATACACGCCAACAAAAACACCTATTGCCCATCCAAATGTAATAACGATCCAACCTCCGCTATTACCGAAAGTTTTGTTTAAAACAACATTGGCAACAACGCCATTACCTAATAATATCAGCAGGGCAGTGCCTGTAATTTCAGCAATGAAGGGAGTCATACAGTCAAGGGTTTAAATAATCGTATTTTGAATAAAGGGTTAATGCATTAAATATTTTTCAGCCACTCCTATAAAATCAGCTACCTCTTGTTTTTCCCAATCCTCATCTTTGTTAAGCAGTTTGGCCATCAATTTCGCAACACCTGGTGCCGATTCAATGGCAGCTTTGGCATCCAAAAATAACATCCGTATTCTTCTTGCCAATACATCTTCTACCGTCATGGCCATTTCATTTTGCACCGCCCATACAACCTGCGCCTTAAAATAAGGGAGATTCGGGTGTACCAATTCTCCCAATGACGGATCATCGCCAATCAACTGCCTTATAGCGGCAGCATCACTGCCATACACATCCAGGTCTTCATCCGTATTACCGTTTTGCAGGTAGCCGTGTATCTTTAAAGTCTCGGTAACACATGCCTTTTTTTCAAGCCCTGCGCTAAAAACAGCATTATCAATGGCATGTTTTCCCATGTTGCGGTAGGTTGTCCATTTACCACCGGTAATGGTTACCAGCCCGCTTGCAGCAACGATTGTTGTATGATCACGGGGCAGTATAGCCGTCATTTTTTGATCTTTTACTTTTATCAAAGGCCGCATTCCGGCAAATATAGATCTGATATCGCCAGACTGTATATCTACCTCAAGATAACGGTTAATATGTTGTATAATAAAATCAACTTCCTCCTGAAGCGCTATGGGTTCAAGGGTAAGTTTATTCACTGGTGTATCTGTAGTTCCTAACACAACTTTATTGTGCCAGGGTACTGCAAACAATACACGTCCATCATCTGTTTTGGGAATCATCAGTGCATCATTTCCGGGAAACAAACTTTTATCTACCACTACATGTACGCCTTGCGACAAAGACACTACCGGCTCATGCAATTCATCGTCCAGCTTCATCAATTTATCTGTAAATATACCTGTTGCATTGATTACACTTTTGCTGGCGATGGTATATTTTTTACCGGTCAGTTTATCTTCGGCAATAATCCCCGAAATGCGTTTTCCCTCCTTGGTTAGTTCTACTACTTTGCAATAATTAATCAACGTGCCACCCTGCGATTCTGCAGTCTGCGCCAGGTTAATGGCAAGCCGGGAATCATCAAACTGCCCATCCTGGTAAATAACACTACCACTTAAATTTTTGGCAGATAAAGCAGGCAGGTAGCCGAGTGTGGCTTTCTTTGAAAGCAATTTAGTTTTACCTAAACTAAACTTGCCGGATAAAAATTCATAAGCCGACAATCCAATTCCATAATACCATTTTTGCCACCAATGAAAAGAAGGAATTATAAAGGAAAAGTTATGACAAACATGGGGTGCATTTTTTAATAATAAACCTCTTTCCTTCAGTGCTTCTTTAACCAGTTTAATATTTCCCTGTGCCAGGTAACGCACACCTCCATGCACAAGTTTGGTACTTCTGCTGGAAGTGCCTTTTGCAAAATCGGCCTGTTCTACCAATAATGTTTTATACCCCCGTGAAGCGCCATCTACAGCCGCACCAAGGCCTGTAGCTCCGCCGCCGATTATTATGATATCCCATTCGGTTACAGTTTCCAGTTGCTGTATCATTTGCTGCCTGTTCATCATTGCGCCGTATTATATTTATATTGTATCAAAAAAATATCGTCTCCATACCTAGCATTATATGTATGCAAACGAACGTAAAGTTTTTCATTTATCCATTGTCTGCCCAGGCTTTTGCGGCTTTCACAGTTCTTTGCCATTCACCTGTAAATTGATTACGGGTTACTTCATCCATCGTTGGTGTAAATATTTTGTCTGCCTGCCATTGATCTTGTATAGATGCCATGTCGTCCCAATAGCCAATCGCCAGTCCGGCAAGATATGCTGCACCCAATGCTGTGGTTTCAGTTATTACAGGCCTTACCACATTTGTATTTAAAATATCGCTTTGAAATTGCATTAGTAAATTATTGACGGTTGCGCCACCATCCACCCTTAGTTCTTTTATTTCAATACCCGAATCCGCTTCCATTGCTTTTAGTACATCCATGGTTTGGTAAGCAATGCTATCCAGTGCAGCCCGGGCAATATGTGCTGCTGTTGATCCCCGGGTTAATCCTGTAATAGTACCACGGGCATGTTGGTTCCAGTGTGGTGCGCCAAGGCCGGCAAATGCAGGTACCACAATTACACCATCACTATGATTTACTTTAGCAGCAAGTGATTCTATGTCGGATGAGCTTTTAATAATACCTAAACTATCACGTAACCATTGCACAATGGCACCTCCAATAAAAACGCTGCCTTCTAAAGCATATTGTGTTTTTCCATTTACCTGCCATGCAATTGTAGTCAATAAATTATGGGTAGATACCACCGGCTTTTCACCCGTGTTCATCAACATAAAACAACCCGTGCCATAAGTATTCTTCACCATTCCGGGCTGGGTACACATCTGTCCAAATAAGGCTGCTTGCTGATCACCTGCAATGCCTGCTATTGGAATGTTCAGCGCTGATAAAACATTTTCGGTAGTGCCATACACTTCGCTGCTGCTGCATACTTTTGGCAACATGCTGGCGGGTATGTTAAATATTTTCAGCAAGTCTTCATCCCACTGCAGGGTGTGAATATTAAACAACATGGTACGGGATGCATTGGTAACATCCGTTACAAAAGAACTGCCCTGGGTAAGGTTCCAAACCAGCCAGGTATCAATGGTACCAAAACATAGTTCGCCTTTTTCAGCACTTGCTCTTGCTCCCTCCACATTATCGAGGACCCACTTAATTTTAGTTGCAGAAAAATAAGCATCAACGATCAACCCTGTTTTATCACGGATGATCTTATCCACCCCGTTTAACTTCAATTCATCACAAAAAGATGCGGTCCTTCTATCTTGCCATACAATGGCATGGTACAAGGGCTTACCTGTTTTGCGATTCCACACAACGGTTGTTTCACGCTGATTGGTGATGCCAATGGCCGCAATATTCTTAACTGTCAATCCCGCTTTTGAAATGGCTTCTGCAGCTACTCCAAGTTGTGTACTCCATATTTCAGACGGATCATGTTCAACCCATCCTGGCTGTGGAAAAATTTGTGTAAACTCTTTTTGAGCAAGTGAAACAACCATTCCTTTCTGATCGAAAATAATTGCTCTTGAGCTGGTGGTTCCCTGGTCGAAGGCGAGTATGTATTGATTCATAGCAAAGCATTTAATGATGTGGGCTTAATATAGGGGGAATTTATTGAAAAAAAAAGGAAGTCGGGTTATTATCGGATTTAAATAACAAAATGATTATATGCCGATGAGCAATATGCGAAAAATTATTTAATTAATACACCGGATGAAAACCCCGTAGTGGTGATATAAATGAAGGTTTGTTTTAGCTGTATCACTCCTGCGGTGTTCTGTGCAACAATTTACTTTAGCACTAACAACCTTTCGGGCTTAAGAGGGGACCTTGAAATATTAATTGATGCTAATATAAACACTGATTTTTTTCATAATTTTAGTACAACATCCAATTGGTAAATTAAAGGAATGATTCTTGCAAAGCAGATTGAAAATAGTTTTATATGAAGAAATTACTTGTAGGCATGTTGTTTATCGGGATGTTGATAGGAGCCGCAAATGCGCAAAAAGTACATTTAACCCTATTTGGGGGAGTGAGTAATTACCAGGGAGATCTGCAGTCGAAAAGATTTACATTTCAGCAATCAAATCTTGCGTTTGGAATTGGTGGACTATATGAGTTTACCAATAAACTTTATCTACGGGCCGATGTAACTGTAGGAAAAGTGAAGGGGGATGATAAAAATAATACAGCCTATATCAACCGAAATCTTAGTTTTTCTTCACCCATTGTAGATATGCATTTGGGCCTGGAATACGACCTGTTAAATTCGTACGAAAACAGTCTTACCCCATTTGTATTTACCGGCATTTCAGTTTTTCATTACAATCCTTCCACAATTGATTCTTCAGGAAAAAAGGTATACCTGCAACCTTTAGGAACGGAAGGGCAGGGGTTTTATAGGGGTAGAACGAAATACAGCCTTACATCACTGGCATTACCATTTGGAGCAGGTGTAAAATTGGCGCTGTCCGAAAATATCAGGGTACGTTTTGAAGTAGGCCTACGCAAATCTTTTACTGATTATATTGATGATGTAAGTACTACCTATGCCGATGAAACAGATTTATTAATCAATAACGGGCAGCAGGCTGTTGACATTGCCTTTAGAGGAGATGAAAATAAAGGTGGGCTTACTTATCCTCCCGGAGGCACCATCAGGGGCAATCCAAATAGTAAAGACTGGTATTATTTTACCGGCTTAGGAATTAGCTTTCGTTTGTCCTCCAGATCGAATAATGGCCCCGGTGGCAAAAACAAAACCGGTTGCCCGGTGAATATTTATTAGGCGATCATTTTTATAAGCTAGAACAGCCGGGCTCTAATGCCGGCAATATTTTTTGGGTGCAACTACTGCACCCATTATTATTTCAATAAGTTCGCAACCATTCTGCAATTTTAGTGTTTTACCTTTGCACCGAAATTTATTGCAATGGCCTATCAATCGTTGGAAGAATGTTTATTAGATCTTGAAAAGAATGGCGCACTGGTACGTGTAAAAGAAACGGTTGATCCATATCTTGAAATGGCAGCCATTCATTTACGTGTACACGAATCCGGTGGCCCTGCTTTGTTATTCGAAGATGTAAAGGGTAGTAAGTTCAGGGCAGCATCCAATATTTTTGGCACACTTGAACGGAGTAAATTTATATTTCGGGACAGCCTTGCACTGGTGCAACAACTCATTGCTTTAAAATCGGACCCTGTTCAGGCTTTTAAACATCCCTTTAAAAATTTTAGTGCAGGGCTTGCTGCGTTAAAAGCATTGCCCCTAAAAAATCCCTCCAATAAACCCGTTCTTTTCCAGGAAATAAACATTGGTGATATTCCACAAATACAGCACTGGCCCATGGATGGCGGCGCTTTTGTAACATTGCCGCAGGTATATACCGAAGACATTGACCAACCCGGCATTATGCACGCCAACCTTGGCATGTACCGCATACAGTTATCCGGAAATGATTATGAGTTTAACAAAGAAATTGGCTTGCACTATCAATTGCACCGCGGCATTGGCGTTCATCAAAACAAAGCCAATAAAAAAGGAATGCCGTTAAAAGTGAGTGTATTTGCAGGTGGCCCTCCATCGCATAGTGTGAGTGCAGTGATGCCCTTACCGGAAGGTATCAGCGAAATGACCTTTGCCGGTGTATTGGGTAACAGGCGCTTTAGATACAGTTACCAGGATGGATACTGCATAAGCACCGATGCAGATTTTGTAATTACCGGCGAAGTATGGCCCGGGGAAAATAAACCGGAAGGCCCATTCGGTGATCACCTGGGATATTATAGCCTTACACATGATTTCCCGTTGATGAAAGTGCATAAAGTGTATGCAAGAAAAAATGCCATCTGGCCATTTACTGTTGTTGGACGTCCGCCGCAGGAAGACACCAGTTTTGGACAACTGATACATGAAATTACAGGCACTGCTTTGCAGGAAGAAATACCTGGATTAAAGGAAGTAAATGCGGTAGATGCTGCAGGCGTTCATCCTTTGTTGTTAGCGATTGGCAGTGAGCGATACACACCTTATTCGCCTGCCAAACAGCCAGCCGAAATACTTACCATTGCCAATCATATTTTGGGCACAGGTCAATTGAGCCTGGCCAAATTTTTATTTATAACTGCTGATGATTCGAACCAACTTTCTACACATGATATCGGGAACTATTTGCAATACATATTGCAACGGATAGACCTTAAAAGAGATATTCATTTTTACACCAACACAACCATTGATACCCTCGACTATTCGGGTACTTCTATCAACGCTGGAAGCAAAGTGGTGTTTGCTGCTTATGGTGAAGTAAAACGTGCATTGGCTACTGTAGTACCCGAATGTTTGTTGGATTTGCAGGGTTTTGAAAACCCAGCATTTGTGCTGCCGGGTATTCTTGCATTGCAGGCTAAGGCATTCACAAATTATAAAGATGCAAGTGCAGTATTTATTGAATTAAATGATCAGTTAAAAGATAGTTTACAGGCATTAAATGGCATCCCCTTCATCATTGTTTGTGATGATGCAAATTTTGTGAGTGCAAGTCTTCGAAATTTTTTATGGGTAAGTTTCACCAGGAGCAATCCTGCGAATGATATTCATGGCATTGATTCCTTCCAGGAAAATAAACACTGGGGTTGTAACGGGTCATTACTAATTGATGCCCGTATAAAACCACATCATGCGCCACCAGTCGAAACTGATCCATCTACCGAAAAAAAGATCGATCGACTGTTTGAGAAAGGGGGCAGCCTCTACGGAATATTATAATTTTTTTATAACGATCTTCTCTGTGTATTCTCCCGATACATCATTAAAGAAATTACGCATAGCAGCAAATTTTGCTGCAGGAATTTTGTATTCATCCAGTTCAAGTTTTGCAACTGACATTACAGTTTTTGCGGACTCATCAAAAACATAGGAACTGGTAAAGTTGCCATATTCAAAGGTTAAATGCTTTGCCTTCGGTAACGACTCAATTCCGTATCCTTCGGGTAATTTATAAATGGTGGTGTCAGTTTTAATGTAGGGATTTTCGAAATAATAATCCTGGGTACGGTGTTCAGTTTTTGGCAAAGCATCATTCCATAATTTATAGATACGTGGATTTAAAAACATTTTCTTTCCTGCAGTAAATTCCGGTATTTTACTAATACTCATAGCCATTGTAGTTGCAGCTTTTCTATCTGACTGGTCGTAGTTAATTTCAAAATCGTCTGGCTGCATATATCCAATATATCTTACAAGAAACCTTTTCTGGTCATCCTTTTTTTGGTTGCTGATATAGTGAATAAAATCCTGCTTAAACTCTCCATTTGAGTACATTGTAATATGGGCAACGCCACTACCATCTTCCGCAAGATCAATGCTGGTATGTGTTGTCAATATATTTTCTGATGCTTTGCTTTTAGGCGTAGGTACAAGTTTACCGCCGTTTTCTGTTATCAACAAAGCGTTCCTGTTTTCCGTAAAGTTTCCCAGTACACCTGCTTCATTCGAATTACTTGTACACTCAAGCCAAACTGTGTCTTTTTTCAACGGCACACATACAATGGCATGATTAAAACCATTATGAGGAAACGCCGGATCTACAGGCTCCGCGTTGTAAGATGCATTGATTAAAGCCTGGTAACTTTTAATACCAACAGCATTCAAACAAGCTTGTGTGTAGTTACTTAATGCTTTACAATCACCGTATTTTTTCTTATCTACGAAATCAGCTTCAAACGGCTTAAAGCCACCAATACCCAATTGAATACTTACATACCTGCAATTGGTTTGGAGATAATTGTAAATCAGTTTTATTTTTTCACGGTCAGTACCGGCATCTTTCACCATTGATTTAAAAAATTCTTTCCTGGCTTCCGATAAATTCGAAGTATTTTTTGACAAATCACCATACCATTTGCCAAAGCTTTCCCAACTGCTCATATCACCCGGGTAATTATCCAGTTCAAATTTGTTGGGCGATAAAATTACATGAGGATACCTGCTGCTGCGGCTTACACTTCCGGCCTCATACTCCAATGCAGGCAGATTTTTACTTACCCATGTATAGGTTTTCACTTTACCATCACCTGCAACTACAGGTACAAGGTCAGTATTTTTATTTTTGTATCGCAAATCAAGGTCAACAGGCACCATTGCAGTGAAGGTAGAATTTTCAACGGCCTGTTCAGGAAACTGAACATCATAATCCGGGTAATTTAACAGCCCGGTATATCTTAACTCGTAGTCCACCATCATTGTTACCGGGTAACTGGTTGGGGGAAATTGTATAAAGTAAACTTTACCATCGGGTACAAGTCCCTCTCCGGATGTTTGAATGGATAAATCAGATCTTTTATATTTTTTTATTGAACTTCCTTTGCTATCAAAAAGTTGAATATTCACTGTTTCAAGGGACTGAAACTGGTCAGAAAACTCATGAAATTCCAACTCGTCTTTTCCATTTTCATCCAGGATGGTTATTACCTGGTGTACTTTGTAACTCGCCTTATTGATTGACTTTACTTCAAATTCAATATGTTCTTCACGCTTTACTGAGTGTGCATTTTTCTTTAATTCTTCGCCAATTAGAGAAGCATCAAAGTTTTTATTTTGGGCATAACTGCCAGTAAATAGAAGAATGGAAAGGGTAGTAGTAATAATCGTCTTCATGGTAAGAGTTTCTTTTTAAAAATTACTTGTTCATTCAATTTAGCCAGTAATATTTTATTAAAAGTAAAAAAATCAGGGTAGGCTGCGGCAGTATAATAGGGACGCTTGTAGTAAACGATCATTCTTACATTAACCGTATTGTTTTCCACATTAATAAAGCGCTTAAAAGCAATGCTGGTATCCGGCATTATCAACGAAACTGTTTCCGGCACCGACTCAAATTCAAAATTATCCGGCAATGTATAAGTTCCATACATTACATATTCCTGCAGGTAACCAAAGTCAATGTCACTATGCCGCTCTGCCGCTATGAATTGATTTTTCTGTAATTCAGAAAAAAGATTCAAGGAAAAAAAATAATGCTCCCCGGATGGATTAAGCGGCAATGTAAAATGTATATTTTGTTCAAGTGGTAATGTATCCACTTCAACATTTTCAAACTGCATTCTGTCAATTTTTAACCCCATTCGTTCCCCGGGTAAATAATGCAATTTATACTTTTCGTTGTCCGTAATCCATGCATCGCAATGTGGCTTTCGTGCATAATCGCTGTAGCCAATCCAGGCATCTCCGTTTATCAAACCTATAGTACTAACAGTAGCCCTGATAGCTGTTGTTACCGTATATTTATGAACAGAATCTGCCATATTTAACCAGCGGCCTTCCGTACTATCCACCACAAACCCATTTGTATTTACAACGTGCGCAGGCACCAAATGATAGTCAGCATATTTATCGGTTGCGTCCAACACAAAGTCTTGTCCATTGTTGTCAACCACGGCCATTACGGTATTAAATTGTTTTAGAAATGGCAGGGTAGTGCTTACCAAACCATTATCTCTTGTACTAAATAATACAGGCACGGCTTTTACGCCTGCCTTATTTAATAATGAAATCAGCAACAAATTAATATCAGCACTGCTGCCTGTTTTTTGCTGAAATGCCTTTTTTATGCCATCATAACTATAAATAGCATTAACTCCATTCCAGTGCATTTGTTGCTTTACATAATTATAAATAAAGGCCATTCTTTTTTCCGAAGGCTCAATGGAGTTGGCTTTTTCCAGGAGGGCATTTACGCCGGTAAGCGTTTTGATTAGCTGTCCGCCAAAATCCTTATCGTTCGTTAGTTCATTTACGATATCTTCCCAATCGCTGCGTACATATTGAATGGTACCATTGCCATAGTCAATGCCGGCAAGTTGAAAACTGAGGTGTTGAAAATAGTCTTTTGCCGACCCCATATATGGCTCGTCATGCACTGCTGCAAGGTTTCGCATAATGAAATTTTTCTGCAGGGATGTATTATAATGTACGCCATCTTTTGCCCTTACCGTGTTAGTGAAAATGGTTTCACTGGTCTCCAGCGAATCGGCGGTAAAGGGTTGAATGATATAATTAAACATCAATGGAATTTTAACCTGGTACTCACTATATGCTACGGGTATATTACTTTGAAAAAACCAATCTTTTATTTCTGTGGCCGAGCTTCTTTGTAAAATGTACCTGTATTCAATAACGCTTCCAACTTTTACTTCCGGAAACACCAGCACCATTTCACTCATTTGTTGATTGATCTTACTATTGTATCCTGATTTTTTATGAACAGCGGTTCTTTTAATCGTTTGATCCGCTTCCAGGTTAAAAGTATAACCTTCAATTTTTAATAATTTTTCATTGTTGTTGTGACTATTATAAGGAACAGCCAGGTTACCAAAGGATAAACCGGACTCATTCAAAATTTTAATCCTGACCCGTCGTTCAAAAAATGTTTTAAAAGGTGCAAGCGGATCATTTTCCTGCGTGTAATAAGTATTACCGAAATCAATCAATTTGTATGCAGCAGCTCCCGGATCAAAACTACATTGGTTGTTCTTTAAATCTGCAAGATCAATTTTACCAAATGCCGGTAAGGTTTTTTGAGCAGTTAAAAAAAATGATCCAAGTAAAAATATCAACAGGGAACAAGCATGTTTCATATTGCTAAAGTACTTTAAATAGCAGTCCTGCGTTGTTCCCGGGTGCATTTAAAATTGTCGCAATAAAAATAGTTCCGTAAATAGAAATCTATCGAAATATTCAGGGTCTAAAGCTCCCCTCTCCTTTGGAGAGGGGCTGGGGGTGAGGTCAAAATGACGCAACAATTTTAAATGCACCCATTGTTCCCTTTTGAAATAACCATTCAATAAAAAACCGGCCTAACTTTTCTTAAACACGATCTGCTCATTCAACATTTCAAAAAGCTTTTTGTAAAACTCCTGGAAATATGGATACTCGTCAACGGTATATAAAGGGCGCTTAATTTCCAGTTGAATTCTTACTGCCACGTCATTGCCTGTTACCTGCATGGCTCTTGAAAAAACAATACTGGTATCGGGCATAATCATCTTTATATTCTTAGGCAATTCATCAAACTTATAACCTTCAGGAATGGAGAAGCGGCCGATGAGCAGGTACTTTTGATTACTTCCAAAAAATATATCAGAAGAGCGGTTATCAGCTATAAAAGGATTGGTCTCCAGGCCGGAAAATAAATTGGCAGAGAAATAATGATAGTCACCGGAAGAATTGGCTTTACTGGTAAAATTTACATGCTGGTTTAGCGGCATTGAATCAAGATCTTCATTTTCTATTGAAACGCTGTCCACGGTAAAGCCGGTATTTTTTGAAGATAAAAACTGCTCAATAAAATCTTTTTTTCCTTTTTTTAAAACCGGTACTTTCTCCAAACGGCTATAGTCGAATGATGCAATACTGGCTTCTCCTTTCATCACACCCTTGTCATCTATATCTGCCATCACAATGGTTGTGTTCTTATATAATTTATCAGGGTTCCACAACATCTTCCAGCCCCAGCCACCGGCAGCAATTTTTTCAATAACCAGTCCCTCTGAATAAATAACATCTTCAGGTACCAGGTTAACAGGTGCATATTTATTTGTTGCATCCAATACATATATTTTCTTATCTATTTCCACATAAGCCATTACTTTATCAAACTGGCTGAATCCGGCAATACCGACATTTACCAACCCATTACTGCGGGTACTTACCAATACGGGATGTACACTTAGTCCGGCATCTTTCAAAAGATTTACCAGTATCAGGTTAATTTCACCGGAGGTTCCCTTTTTATCTTTCCAGGCCGATTTTACACCATCCGATGCCCAGATGCCGTAGTACTCATTCCATTTCATATTTTTTCTTACATAATCATGAATGATCACCATTTTCTGGTAAGGGTCTTGTATTTTCAGCAGCATTGCATCCAGATCGGAGGTACGCGGAATATTTTTATTTAACTGCATACCGAAATCTTCATCTTCCATCAATTGCTTGATAATGCCTGGCCAGGTGCGCAACAAATCAATTGTTGGCTGCCCCGGAATGTCGAGCGATCTGGACATGGGTACTACCTGTTGCAGGTAATCTTCATTGCAACTAATATAGGGTTCATTCCTTAATGCGGGAATTTCCTTCATAGTAAATGTTTGAATATTTCGGCTGCCTTTTAATTCATCCTTAAATTCCCTTGGCAGTGAACCTTTGGCAGAAGCTGCCATCGTTAACTCGGGTGGAAAGTTCATAATGTACCGGCTAAATTTTACAGGAATAGCTTTTTGAAAATACCAGTTGCTAACCGCATTCAGATTTTGCGCTCTGTCTACAAATCTGTATTCGATGATACTGCCTTTTTTCACCTCGGGGAAAGTGAAAATCACTTCTGAATAACGCTTATTTTTCTTTTTACGATAAATTAAATTTTTCTCAACTTTTGTATATACGATGTTTCCGGAAGCATCTAAATTGATGGTCTGGGCCGTTAAATTAGCAATGTCTTCAATATTGTCAGCCGAATAGTAGGGGATCTTAATATTTGCAAAGTCGAGGCCTTTGTCATTTAAGATTTTAATTCTTACGTGGCGGGTAAGTTCAGACCTTACATAACTGCCAGTGGCTGAATTTAAATTGAAGTCGCAATAGACTTCTCCAACGTCGAATAATACCATGGCTTCAGCAGCCTTATCAAAAGAACATTCGTTCATTTCAAGGTCAGCTTTATCAATTTTTCCGAAAGCGGGAACGTCTTTTTGTGCAAATGTATATGCACAGGAGAATAATGTCAATAGGGTTAAAAGCAACTGTTTCATGTATGGGTAGGATTAATTTTACCCAAGATATATATTTTAATTTATTTAACACTAATTTGAATAATAAATGATAATTTAAGTAAAAGGTCTATAATGAATTTAATAAAAATACTCGGTGCCATG
The DNA here is from genome assembly GCA_046590675.1 of Ferruginibacter sp. Taxonomy (GTDB): domain Bacteria; phylum Bacteroidota; class Bacteroidia; order Chitinophagales; family Chitinophagaceae; genus Ferruginibacter. Next base: position 30,542 of record JBKJUP010000019.1, read on the forward strand.
TTCTTCTTTTGTTCCTGTAATGCGCAAACAAAACCGGTAAAATTAAAGGCGAATACCGACGACAATACGCTGCTGTGGGAAGTAAGTGGCAAGGGGCTGAAAAATCCTTCTTACCTGTTTGGCACTTTCCATATTATGTGCAAAGACGATATCAGCTTTAGTGCACAATTGAAAGCGGCCGTAACCAACGCTGATACAATTTATATGGAAATGGATATGGATGATCCATCGGTGATGCTAAGTGGACTGATGATGATGAATATGAAGGATGGCAAAACATTGAAGGACCTTTACACTGCTGACGAATACGAAAAAGTAGCTGTTTTTTTCAAAGATACCTTACACATGCCGATTGCCCTTTTACAAAGTACCAAGCCATTTTTTTTAGCTGCATTGCTATATCCTAAAATGATGCCTTGCAAAACAGTTTCGGGGGTGGAAGAGGAGTTGATGAAATTTGCGAAGGAACAGAAAAAGAAAATTAAAGGTTTGGAAACAATGGAATTTCAGTCTTCGGTATTTGACAGCATACCATACCAGGAACAGGCCAAAGAATTATTGAAATCCATTGATAGCCTGGCATCTTATCAAAAATATTTCGACACGATGATAGCCGTATATAAAACGCAACGGTTAACGGAAATTGAAAAGTTATTCAAAGACAGTGAGTTTGGCATGGAAGATCACCAGGACATATTATTGAACGACCGAAACAAAAACTGGGTAAAACAACTCAACACCATTATGACAAAAGAAAGCGTATTTGTTGCCGTTGGTGCCGGCCATCTTGTGGGAAATGAGGGGCTGATTAATTTACTGAGAAAAGAAGGCTATACGCTTACACCATTATTTAACAAGTAGGAATAAAATGAATGTTTGTGTTAACTATTTTTAGTGGTAAATGCATTCAACCAAATACCCTTTAATTTTGTTTACTGGTAGCATCTATACAATTAAAATGAAAAAGATTCCGGTTATCCTGTTGGTTTTTGTGCTCTTTTCCTCCTGCGAAAAGGATATTAATTTCAATCTTAAGAATGCAAGTGATTTATTGGTGGTAGATGCCAATATTGAAAATGGACAGCCTCCTTTTGTTATATTAACTAAAAGTCTCAGTTTTTATAGCACCATTGACCCTGCTTTACTGCTCAATTCATTTGTTAGAAATGCCAGGGTTACCATTTCTAACGGGGTAAAAACACATCAATTAAAAGAATACCCAACGGTGCTGCCGGGTGGCAATACTATTTACACTTATAGTATTGATTCTTCCAATCTTGCAACAGCATTTGTGGGTGAATTCAATACAACCTATACACTCAATATCAGTGCCGGCAGTGAAAGCTATTCGGCCGTAACCACCATTCCTGTTCTTGCAAAAAAAGCAGATTCACTCTGGTGGAGACCAGCCCCGTTTACCGATGATACAACCAGGGTTATATTGATGGTGAAAGTAACCGACCCGCCCGGGCTGGGAAATTATATACGCTATTTTACAAAAAAAGATAATGAGCCTTTTTTCCCGGGTGAAAATTCGGTCTTTGACGACCAGGTGATTGATAATACTACCTACGAATTGCAGGTTGATCCAGGGGTAAACCGGAATAACCCGATACCCTTTGATAGTAATTACTTTCATCGGGGAGATACCGTAACCTTTAAACTCTGTAACATCGATAAGGCCACTTATACCTTCTGGAGTACCTGGGAATTTGCCTATCAAAGTATTGGAAACCCATTTGCACAACCCAATAAAGTGCTGGGTAATATCAGCAACGGTGCATTGGGGGCCTTTTATGGCTATGCCGCCTTTTACAAAACGCTCGTAATTCCTAAATAAACTAACCCTTCACACGGTTTCAATTTGATTAACAATTTGCTGGAATGCGGCCTAATTGTGCAGCTTCCGGCAAATAACACTAAATGGAACCTTACAACAAATAATTGCCTTAATTTTGCGGCAACAAAAAAATAACATGGAAAATAGTTCATTAGAAAAAGTTCATTGTTTAATTATAGGTTCTGGCCCGGCAGGATACACGGCTGCAATTTATGCCAGCAGGGCAGGACTAAAACCAGTTTTATACCAGGGCATTCAACCAGGCGGACAATTAACAATTACAACAGAAGTAGAAAATTATCCCGGATATCCCGATGGCATCCAGGGACCGGATATGATGGTACATTTTGAAAACCAGGCAAAACGCATGGGCACCGATATCCGTTATGGATTGGCAACTAAAGTAGATTTTTCAGCACAACCATATAAAGTAGAAATAGATGAGGAAATGTGGATTGAAGCAGATGCTGTAATCATATCAACCGGAGCATCAGCCAAATGGCTGGGTTTGGAAAGCGAGCAACGCTTAAATGGATATGGTGTAAGTGCATGTGCCGTTTGTGATGGATTTTTCTTTAAAAATAAAGAAGTAGCCATTATAGGCGCAGGCGATACCGCTGCTGAAGAAGCACTGTACCTGTCAAATATATGTTCGCAGGTACACATGATTGTAAGAAAAGGTGAAATGCGTGCCAGCAAAATAATGCAGGATCGGGTGATAAAGACACCCAATATTAAAATTTACTGGCACAGCGAAACTGATGAAATTTTGGGTGAGAAGAAGGTGGAGGCTGTTAGAATTAAGAACAATGAAACCGGTGAAAAACAGGAAATTCCGGTAAGTGCATTCTTTGTTGCAATTGGGCATCACCCCAACAGCGATATTTTTAAAGATTGGTTAACCATGGATGACGCCGGATATATTATTACAGAACCCGGCACATCCAAAACAAATATTGAAGGTGTTTTTGCCTCCGGCGATGTGCAGGATAAAATATACAGGCAAGCTGTAACTGCTGCCGGTAGTGGTTGTATGGCGGCACTTGATGCGGAAAGATGGCTTGGTGCAAAAGGCCATTAATGAAATCCCGGACATAAAATAATTTTTAACTTTTTTAAATGCTCATTATTTACTGATGAGCATTTATCTTTAGCGCTAATGGGTAGTCAACCTTAATCCATCTATATTTTAATAATTAGTATAAATCCAGTACATGCTCACCATTCAATTGCAAAATTTACAGTTCCACGCTTACCATGGTTTATACGACCTGGAAAAATTTTCGGGCAATACTTTTATTATAGATGTTGATGTAGATGTTGAAATAAATGAAACGATCACACGCCTTCATCAAACGGTAAATTATGCTACCGTATATGAAATTATTAAAATACGCATGCAACAGCCAACGCAATTACTGGAAACTGTGGCACAGGAAATAACGCAGCTTATCCGCAACATCGATGATAGAATCCGGCTGGTAACCATCAGTATCAAAAAATTATCACCTCCGATAGAGAACTTCCAGGGCACTGTTGGCGTTAAGATTTCAACCTCTTTTTAATATGCGGATATTGCTCACCTTTTTCATATCATTGGTTTTTGTGTTTCAATCAAATGCACAGGATATTGCTGCAATGATGAAAGAAGCAGACCGGCTCGAATTTTTACCCAATGAAAAAGCTGCATTTGCCAAGTGCAAAGAAATTTTGAAATTGCAACCACTCAATATTTATGCGCTCAACAAAGCCAGCGAACTTTGCAGCAGAATAGGCAAAAGACAGACAGATGTTAAACAAACCGAAGATTATTATACTGCCGCCAAAACGTATGCAAATATTGCTTTAAGAATTAATCCCAATAATTCGGAGTCCAACTGTGTAATGGCCATTGCGGTGGGCAGAAGTTCGCTTAATAAATCCGGTAAAGAAAAAATCATCTCTGCCAAAGAACTTAAAAAATATGTTGACATTGCCATTAAAAATGATCCCAACAATTTTAAAGCCTGGCATGTGCTGGGCAGGTGGAACTACGAAATCAGTATGCTGAATGGTTTTGAGAAAGCTGCCGTTAAATTGTTATTTGGTGGATTACCTCCGGCATCTTTAAATCAATCCATCGCAGCTTTTGAAAAATCATATAGCATTACCGACGGGTTTCTATTAAATTATCTTGAAATGGCTAAAGCATGCGACAGGAATAACCAACGTGCCCGGGCCATTGCTTTATTGAATAAAATGCTGACCAAGCCCAATCAAACGGAAGATGATCCTGAAATTAAAGAACTGGGCAGATCGATGTTAAAGCAGTGGCGTAGTTTTTAACAGCAGAGTAATACAATTCAGTCGCTTTTGATTTATCTTCGGCCTTCAAAAATATTTAATTTTATGAAGGCCCTCCTCACTTACCTTTTTTGTGCATTTTCTTTGTACTCAGTTGCACAAACTAAACTAAATGCAGAGTCAACTTACGATCCACACGTTTTATTTTCTCCACTATTTTATCCAACAGGCGAATCAGTAACAAGGGCATCTACCGGTGCTCCAAATACAGGCTACTGGCAAAACAGGGCCGATTACCAGATAAGCGCTTCGCTCAATGATGTAACCCACGAAATAAAAGCCACCGTTACCATTACGTATAAAAATAACAGTCCGCACGCCTTGCCTTTTCTTTGGCTGCAGCTTGATCAGAATTTATTTAATAAAGCAAGCCGTGGCCAGGCAAGAATGCCGGTAGAGGGGCGTAGCCGTTACGGTGATTCAAAAAGTAATTTCAACGGTGGCTATGATATTAAATCCGTTCAATTAAATGATACCGAAGTAAAGGACTATATCATCAGCGACACCAGGATGCAGGTACGCCTGGAAAAACCAATGACACCGGCCGGTGATGTCATTAAAATAAAAATCGATTACTCATTTGTGTTGCCTGTGTATGGTGCTGACCGTTGCGGTATATTACCCACTGAAAACGGCGACATATTTACAGTGGCGCAGTGGTATCCAAGAATGTGCGTATTTGATGATGTGGAAGGATGGAATACTTTGCCTTACCTGGGGCCAAGTGAGTTTTACCTGGAATATGGCAATTTTGATTTTACCATTACTGCACCGGCATCTCACATTGTGGTAGCAAGCGGAGAGTTGCAAAACCCTGCTGAAGTGTTGACTGCCACCCAGCTTTCAAGAATGGAAGCTGCTAAAAAAAGTGATAAAACGGTGATGATCCGTTCAGCAAAAGAAGTGCTGGATGCAGGTTCAAGACCTAAGGCCAATACACTTAGCTGGCATTATAAAATAGAAAATGCAAGAGATATTTCATGGGCTTCTTCGAAAGCTTTTATATGGGATGCTGCAAAAATAAATTTGCCTTCAGGAAAAAAATCATTGGCCATGAGTGTTTATCCTGTTGAAAGCAACGGGCAAAAAGCATGGTCGAGGGCAACGGAATATACAAAAGGAAGTATTGAAAATTATAGCAAAAGATGGTTTGAATATCCTTATCCGGCAGCCACCAATGTGGCTTCCAATGTAGGTGGAATGGAATACCCGGGCATTGTATTTTGTGGATCAAGGGCCGAAACGGATGGCTTGTTTGGTGTTACAGATCACGAATTCGGACATACCTGGTTCCCGATGATTGTGGGAAGCAACGAACGCAAATATGGCTGGATGGACGAAGGATTTAATACATTTATTAATTCGTTGGCGGATGATGATTTTAATAAAGGAGAATATAAGAACCCGCCAAATAATATGGAAACCAGGGCCGAATATATGTTTAGTGCAAGAAGTGAAGCCATTATGAACACCCCCGATGCATTGAAAGAGTATAACATCGGTAACGACTTATATTCAAAGCCCGGCTATGGTTTAGAGTTATTAAGAAATGATATACTTGGACCGGAAAGATTTGATTATGCATTCAGATTGTATATATCCGAATGGGCATTTAAACATCCTACGCCATGGGATTTTTTCAAAACGATGGACAATGCATCCGGTGAAAATTTAAGCTGGTTCTGGAAAGGTTGGTTCCTTGAAAATTATAAACTAGACCAGGCCATTGAATCAGTTACTTATGAAAAAGATAATGCAGCCAATGGCGCATTGGTAACCCTGGCAAATCTCGATCAAATGGCCATGCCGGTGAATCTTGCTTATGAAACTGAAAGCGGTAAAAAAGGCACGCTAAAATTACCCGTAGAGATCTGGAACAATGAGTTTACAAAAACGATCAAATTGCCCACCACTGAAAAGTTGGTATCTGTTGTAATTGATCCTGAAAAAGTATTTCCTGATCAGAATTTTAGTAATAATAGCTGGAAGAGCAATTAAGCTTTTTAAATTATTAAACTGTCATAAGTCTTGGATTTATGACAGTTTTTTTATGTATTGCCGGTATCTAAAAAAACGCAATGTCAAATAAAGGATGAGAAAATAGTTGACCTTATTTGCGGCCATTCATCAATTGTGATACTGGAAAAAAATTGAATCCCTTATTCTGCCTGCTGAAGTGATCAGGTGCTTACGAAAAATACCTTCTTCTTTTGCACCAATCTTTACAATAGCTTTTCTTGATTGCTGATTTAATACATCTGTTTTTAATTCAACCCGGTTAAACTGCAGCGTTTCAAATGCAAATTGTAATAATAAAAACTTACAGGCTTTGTTCAATCCCGTTCCATGAAAATCAGGATGAAGCCATGTTGAGCCAATTTCCAATTTTTTGTGCGTAAAGGAAATATCTAAATACCTGGTGGAGCCTGCCAACCTGTTTTGAATTTTATCATAAATAAGAAAAGGGTAGGAGACTTGCATTTCCTTTTCCTTTAGTGCTGCATCCATGTATGTCTGTAATTGAGTTGGACCTGCTATATTATACAGGCTCATCTTCCAGATTTCCGGATGGTAAACAATTGATTCAAGTTGACCAAAATCTCCGGACTTTAACGGGCTGACTCGTACGAAATCATTTTCCAATATTAAATCATCAGTAAAAAAAGTGGCGGGATTCATTGAATTAAAACATTTCTTTTATTAAAGTGGCAACCACCTTGTCGATGGGTAGGGATACAACTTCGGCTGAAAAATCATCCCAGTCAATAAACCTGAATGTTTCTGTTTGCTGTACGTCGCTGTAGATGCTCATTTGTTGTTCGTCAAAATCAAAAGGCTTGTTTCTTAACGGTACGGTAATTGGTTCCAGCGCTGTAACAAAATAATAAATAGACAGAATTTGTTGCGCATTATTAAATGCACTTTTTACATAAAAGTCTGTTGTATAAATATGCTCTCCAATGGAAACATTTAAATTCATTTCTTCCATAAATTCCCGCTTCAGGCAATCCCTTGTTCCTTCACCAACTTCCAAACCACCGCCCGGAAATTTAGTGTAGTAACTACCACGAATGTATTCATCACTCACCAACACCTGTTTTTCATCATTGATCAATATGCCATAAACCCTGATCGTAATCATTTTTTGACTGCTGTTTAATTTTTATTAAAAGGATTATTATAAATTTCAAAGAGTGTAATTAAAATTGTCGCATCATTTTGACCTCACCCCCAGCCCCTCTCCAAAAGAGAGGGGAGCTTTACACTCTAATATTTCTGGAGATTTTAATATTTTGAAATATTTATTAGTACGGCAATTTTAAATGGCCCCATTTCAAAGATTGTAATTCAGTTTCTTAATTAGTGTAATTCGTGCTATATAATTCGTGTTATCATTACCAATTAATTCGTGTAATTAGTGCCTAAAAATTCGTGTAATAAAACATTTCACTTCTTCACCCGCTTCCAATAATTCCAAGCAACTACAGCCAGTATGATCAATGAAAAAATTACCGGAACCCAAAATGCCCAATGAGATTCCTTGTATGGAATAGGTACATTCATTCCATAAATACTGGCAATCAGTGTGGGCACTGTTAATACAATGGTAAGGGTTGTAAGCCGCTTCAGTACTTCATTCTGGTTATTGCTGATGATACTTGCAAAAGCATCCAATGTGCTGTTTAATATATTGGTGTACGTATTCGCCATTTCCAATGCCTGGCTGGTTTCCACAATTAAATCATCTAAAAAATCTTTCTCTTCTTCATTCAATTGCAGAAAATTGGTCCGCACCATTTTCAACATCAGTAGTTCATTACTCCTTAGCGCAGTTAAAAAATAAACCAGGCTTTTTTGTATGCGCATTAATTGAAGCAACTCCTCATTCCTGTTAGCTACATATAATTTATGTTCCAGGGTATTGCGCCGCATATTTATCTCCTTCAGGTAATCCTGGAAATTATTGGTGATCTTTTCAAAGATCTTTAACACCATCATATTCTTTTTCGCAGGATTACGATTCTGAAAAGTATTCAGGAATTTTTTGATGGCTTCGTTTTCAAAAGAATTTACCGTTACAATCTGGTTATGCGTAAGAATAATACAAATAGGAATGGTGATATAAAAAGCATCGCTGTTGTTGAATGAATTGTTTTCGGTAGGCGTTTTAATAACGATCAGTTTTACATTGTCGTCAATTTCAAAACGGCTGCGTTCATCAATATCCAGTGAATCTTTCAGGAAGTCAATGGGTATATCCAGCGATTCACTTAGTTCGGTAAATTCTTCCTGCTTTAATGGAGGCAACACATTCACCCAGCTACCATTCTCCGGCTTATCAATGGCAATCGTATGCTGTTCTTCGTTTTTAAAATACTGGATCATCTATAGCAATTATTTCGTTGAGCTGATTGAATAATTCAAACTTGTATGCTTGTAAAACTGAACATTGATAGCAGGCTTTTCAACCATGCATCACTGCAATTCCATTACACCTGAAAACACAAATTCTGCGGGCCCGCAAAGCCAAATATCTTCAAAATGACTATCATCAATTTTATCAAATTCTACACTTAACTGCCCGCCGGGAGTTTTTACCACCACGGTATTAAATCCCTTGTCGTTGTGTGCAGACAGCAATGCAGCAGCGGTTACGCCTGTTCCGCAACTCAATGTTTCATCTTCCACGCCACGTTCGTAGGTGCGTACAAATATAGAATCTTCACTTAGTGTTTCCACAAAATTCACATTGATACCATCCGGCATAAATTCTTTACTGTAGCGGATTTCCTGCCCTGTTGCATACACATCTATTTCCCTTACATCTGTAGCAAATTTTACAAAATGTGGCGACCCTGTATTTAACACAATATATGAGTTGCGATGCTTCACTTCATGTACATCCTGCATCTTCAGGCTCACGGTTCCATCACTGTCAATCTCGGCTTCATGCGCTCCGTCAATGGCCAAAAAATGATAGGTGCTTTTAAAAATGCCATGATTGGATGCAAATTTTACAAGGCATCTTCCTCCATTTCCACACATGGTACTTTGGTTGCCGTCTGCATTATAATAGATCATCTCAAAATCAAAACCTTCCTTATGGCCCAGTAACATCAATCCATCCGCTCCAATGCCGAAATGCCTGTCGCAAATATGGTTGATCTGCTTTTTTGTTAAAGCATCGTACAGGTTTTTTCTGTTATCCAAAATCACAAAATCATTTCCCGTACCCTGGTATTTGTAAAACTCCACTTTCATTACTAAAAATTTGAATCTGCTATTACGTTTAAAGATTGTTTAATTAAATTTTTTACGGCAAGCGCACCATCTTTCGAAAACTCTTTGGTAATGCGGTTGGCCACAATGGCGCTAAGGCTTAGGCAATGATGGCCCAGCATTTTTCCGAGGCCATAAATGGCAGAGGTTTCCATTTCAAAATTAGTGATATGGTGGTTACCAAAATTAAATGTGGTAAGATTATCAACCAACTGCGGGTACCCTAGCCCCAGTCTTAATACTCTGCCCTGCGGCCCGTAAAAGCCCGGACAGGTTACCGTTATTCCCTGGAAATAATTGGTGGTAAAATCTTTCAACAAAGAAACGCTGGCCATACTAATGTAAGGCGCCAGGTTGCCGGAACTTAGTTGGGTATGTGTATTGAATGCATGAATCAATTGCTTTTCTTCTTCATTATTTTCAAGCCTGTAAAAATGAAGCAGGTTGTCGAGGCCCAGGCCATGTGTACTTGCAACAAAGCCATCAACAGGAATGGATTCCTGCAAAGATCCTGATGTACCAAAGCGAATAATGTTGAGCGACCTGAGTGAATCATTAATGGTCCTTGTTTCAAAATTGATGTTTACCAATGCATCCAGTTCGTTTAAAACGATGTCGATGTTATCGGGGCCAATGCCGGTGCTTACACAGCTTAACCGTTTGCTGCCCAAATAACCGGTATGCACTACAAATTCGCGGTGATTGTTTTTATATTCAACTTTATCAAAATGTTTACTAACCTCAGCAACACGATCGGGATCACCAACGGTAATAATAATATCTCCCAGTTCTTCCGGCCTTGTATTGATGTGATAAACAGCGCCCCGGCTATTGATGATAAGTTCTGATTCAGCAATCCTGTTCATAAATTATTTTGAATCCCGAATTTCGCACTAACTATTTACAATTTCTAATAAAAAAATATCCTACTTTTGCCATTCTTAATTAAAGGCTGTTTTGCGGATTAACATTTAAGTGATTCAGTAACAGCGTTGATAGTTAATAAAAAGGTCCTGTGGCCGAGTGGCTAGGCAAAGCTCTGCAAAAGCTTCTACACCAGTTCGAATCTGGTCGGGACCTCTGATAAAGGATTACAGTGATGTGATCCTTTATTTTTTGGGATGTACATGAATTACTCCGCCCCGATTCCTATCCTCACGAA
>JBKJUP010000047.1:0-42364 GCA_046590675.1 Ferruginibacter sp.
ATCACCTGTGCAAACCCGTTAAAAAGTTTTCTTTTATAAATGGGAGCCGGTGAAAGTATTTGTATCATTCCGGGGTTTGTATTGATATTATCCCAACTGTGCACTTTTGTAATGGGTGATGCAAGGATAGCGATGCTGTTATTGCCAACATGTAAGTCGGCAGCAGTTAGCTGGTAACCATTTTTATTGGCAGTTTTAAATGCGGTTGTTATTGGTTTGCCATTGATATAAAGCAATTGTTCTGTTCCAATGCTGTTATAAAATAAGGTGATGGTTTCCTTGCCGGTTAATGCAGGTATTGCGAAATTGCCTTTGTAGACCAATGCCTTTACCCGTTGCCCGAATGCTGCATCACGTTCGTCTGAAAAAGCTTTTTTCCACGCAGATTCATCGCCGGATATGTCTGCCGTATTGTTGATGTTATCTTTTTCCTTTTCTTTCAAATTTTCAATGGCTACAACCCGGATCGCTTCTAAATATTTATCAGGCTCTAAAGAAGTTGGGTTGCCATTACCCACACCAATAATTTTTCCCGGGCCTTCAACAGAAAATGTGAGCTGATCATTTGCCGTAGGAACATGTAAACCATTTTTGTCTTTTACTTCAACCGATAATATTGAAATGTCGGTTCCATCTGCTTTGATGTAGCTTTTATCGCTGGTAATATTTATAGCAACCGGGCTTGATGTTGTTGGTACTTTTTCTTCAGCTATTTTTTTGCCGTTTTTAAAACCCGTTGCCGATAGCACACCAGGTTTATAATTTACCATCCATTCCAAATGGCCATTTGTCTCCATTGTTTTTTTACCAAGACTTTTTTTATTTAAAAACAACTCCACTTCATCGCAATTGCTATACACCCATACTTCAATGGGCTGGCCCTCTTTACCGTTCCAGTTCCAATGTGGTAGGATGTGTAAGGTAGTATTGTTGCTCCACCAGGATTTTAAATACCAGGTATCGTCTTTGGGAAAACCACATATATCAACCATGCCAAAATAGGAGGTTACCGATGGCCAGCCATAGGGCGTAGGTTCGCCACGATAATCGAAGCCGGTCCAGATAAACATGCCGGCGAGGTATGGCCTTGCTGCATAGTGTTTCCATCCCTGTTCAATGCTTAAAAAGTTTTTCCCTGGCGACTTGTCATAAGCAGGAATGATGTGTTGTTCATCATCCCTGAAATACGCTCCACGGGTAGCGTTGGTGCTGCCTTCTTCGGTACCCCAGATGGCTTGTTGTGGAAATAGTTTATGCTGTTCGTCCGTACTTTTATTGACGATGTAGTTGATGCCCAGCAAATCCATTGCGGTTGTAATACCATTGCTGCCAATGCCTCCGCTAAAGGCTGCCGTTGCCGGCCTGCTGCTGTCCTGCAATTTTACATAAGCCTGCATGGTAGTTGCAATGCGTGCCCCGATGATGCTATTTTCGATGCCCCATTCTTCGTTTCCTACGCTCCAGCTAATGATGCAGGGATGGTTTCTGTCACGTTCAATTAATTTTTTAACATCATCCAGGTGGGTTTGTGTTGTACCCATTAACCGGTTTTCATCTATTACCAACATACCCAACCGATCACATGCATCCAGCAGTTCGGGTGTAGGCGGATTGTGGCTGCAACGATAGGCATTACTACCAAAACTTTTGAGTGTTTTAATTCTGAAATCCTGCAGCGCATCCGGCATTGCCGAGCCTACGCCGCCATGATCCTGGTGATTGTTGCTGCCTTTTATTTCAACACGTTTTCCATTTAAAAAGAAACCTTCATTGTTGGTGAACCTGATGGTACGAATGCCGAATGTAGTGTAGTAAGTGTCGGTTAATGCTCCGTCTTTTTCAATGGTCGTTTTTAGCCGGTACAGGTAAGGCGTTTCAATGCTCCATAAAGTTGGATTATCTACAGTGATAGTAGAGGTGACAGTTTGTTCACTGAGTGCATTCAATGCCGGGTGATTCGTTTTTTCTGTCGTAATTATTTTACCGGTTGCATCTATGATTGATTGGGTGAGCGTAAAGTTAGTAGTGGTAAGACCGTCGTTTTTGATGGTAGTTGCTACCTGCACGGCTGATGAAGTGGGATCGATTTTGCTGGTGATAAATGTACCATTGGTTGCTACATGCAACTGAGCAGTTTTATTTAACCATACATGCCGGTAGATGCCTGCACCTTCGTAAAACCAACCTTCTTCCATTGTTGCATCTGCCCTTACTGCAATGTTATTTTCTCCGCCATAATTGAGGTACTCGCTGATGTTATATTCAAATCCTAAATAGCCACTTGGTTGTGTGCCAAGATAATGGCCATTTACCCAAACTATGCTGTTGCGAAAAACACCATCAAAAGCGATGCTGATATGTTTGCCAAGATCCGTAGCAGGGACTTCAAATTTTTTTCGATACCAACCAATACTTGCGTTGGGGAAATTTCGGCCAATGGCTTTAAAACCGTGACTAAAGCTGCCTTTTTCATTGAAGGGTTGCTCTACTGCCCAATCGTGCGGAAGATCAAGTTTACGCCATGTTCTGTCATCAAAATCAGCCTTTGCAGCGCCGTCGCCAAAACCTGCTTTGGTTAAATACGAAAAGTATCCCGTGCCGTTATTGAAATCCTGTTTAGTATCGTAAGGATGCCCAAATGCAAAGCGCCAGTCTTTATCTATATTGATGTGTTCACGGGGTGAAGTTGGTTGAGCAATTGCATGGGTTGAGCTGATCATAAATGCGGCCAGGAAAACTGGTAGGCGAAAAGAAATTGTCATTTGGTTTATTTATCGAAATAGTTATTAAATAATTAGTTGCTGTTTAAATTAAATTCTGTAAAATATTATGGTGGAAAATGATGCCATAAAAAAATGAACCCGACTGGTGCACTTCGTTCCTCAGTGTAAACTCTGCCAATGTCGATGCCATGAAATACCCAAGTTGGTAAACAAAAAAATCCTTACTAAATTTTATTAGTTGACAGGAGTAATTTTCCTGCTGACGCCTTTATTATCTGTGATGGTTATTTCAGTCATTTGATCATTTACTTTTATAAACCTAGCTGACTGCGATAAAAAAGAAGAGCCAAAATAAAATTCCTTTTTTTCTGTGCTGCCATCTTTGTATTTGATCAATGCATATTGATCTGTTGTTAAAACAGGAATGGTATTTGTTTTTTTATTTAACTGAAAAACTTTTAACTCACTCCGGTGCTGACTGGCTGCTACCAGGTAATTGCCCTGGGGTGATAACAGTTTTACCAACGCCTTTCCGTTGCCCGGAATGTAAATGCCACTTTGTAAAATAGAAAGCGGCGAAAAATTTCCTTTACCATCTCCTTTTAAAATCAAGCCATTCAATGCATCAAATCTCCCGATCGAAACTTCCGTGCTATAATCGTTGCCATTGATCAACACATCGAGGTTGCCATCACCATCGTAATCATCGGCTATCATACCGTTTAATGCAGAGATTTGTGCTGCCCTCGGTAAAGGAATGATTGCAAACTTTCTATCGCCATCATTGCGCAGGTAGCATGACTGAAGCATAGTTGCTTTTAAACGCTGCCCATCTTTTCTCATAGGTTCAGGAAATATTTCATCCATTGTAGCTGTTGCAAAAGTTGTGTAGGTGGCGTAGCGTTTTCTTAAATTGGGTATCCTTTCCAATATGTCATCACGGCCGTACGCAGGAAATTCTTTCAGCTCACCTTTTTGGTCGGGAAGAAACAAAGAGGTGATGGGCACATAGCTTCCGTTTTTATCAAAGTCTTTAGCAGTCATGTAAACAGGGTAGGCTTCAGTTGGTTGGTAGAGTGTATTTGAACCTGTGTTGCCAACAATATAATCTGTTTTGCCCGTATGCCGGAAGTCGCCGGCAACAATTGAATTCCACCATCCCGTTTTATCTGCTATGCCCGAGCCATTTGTAACATTTACAAATTTGCCACCGGTGTTTTTTAAAAATGTAACCGGCATCCATTCGCCCGTTAGTATAAGATCCTGTTTATTGTCGTTATCAAAATCAGTGAAAAGCGCATCGCAAACCATTCCGATGTTATTAAGATCGGGCGCTACTTCTGCAGTTACATCTGTGAATTTTACGTTGCCGTTTTCTGTATCATTCCTGTAAATAAAACTGCTCACCGATTTTGGATAATGCCATGGCTCCAGCCGGCCTGATACAAAAATATCCGGCTTGCCATCATTGTTATAGTCCATGGACTTTACACAAAGTTTGCTGGTAAAGTTCCTGGGCAGAGCGGTTTCATCCCAGGTATAATTTCCTTTGCCATCATTGAGGTACAACCTGTCTTCGTAATTAGTACTGTTGGGTTCAAATTTATTGCCACCACTTACCACATACAGATCGAGGTTATTATCGCCATTGGCATCAAACAATAACAAGCCTTCATCCTTGGAAGATTTCTCATTTAACAGCTCCCTGTTAAGCATTGGCTTTTGAATGAATTTGCCATCAGCCTGTTGAAAAAATATCATTGCAGGCGTGGATGCATTTCCACCTAAAATGATGTCATCAAAACCATTGCCGTCTATGTCGCCAGCGGCCAGGGCAGGGGAGTATTCAGAAAGTTTATGAGGCAATGTTGATTGCTTGTTGAAGTCAATAAAATCCATTTCGCGGTTGGCATAATTAGCGCCAACGCTGGTGGTAATTTCTTTGAACAATGCAGTTGTAATTGTTTTTTGCTGATCCCAATCGTAGGTTTCTTTTGCGTCCTTGATATTTACTTTTAATAGCTGGTCGGCTGTAACTTTGGTAAGGGTTTGCTTTTTATTATTGGGCCACCTGATTACAACAGAATCAATCGTGTTGATATTCCCGAGGCCAAAGTGTGCAATATCCTGGTGACTGGAAAGATAACCCCGGTAGGGTGTATTTTCGTAAGCCTGTTGTTTGTTGCCATCATAATAAATATTGATCCATGTGCCGATGCCGTTCACATTGTTGGCAGGGCCGGTACATTTTACCTGTAGAAAATGTGTAGCAGTATCCCCTTTTTTACGAAGCGTATTTTCATATAAAAAAGCTTCTTCGTCGATGTTGTTCACAATCATATCCATGTCGCCATCATTATCCAGGTCTGCGTAGGCAGCGCCGTTAGAAAAGCTGGCTGTATTCATTCCCCAGCTTGCACTTACATCTTTAAAACTTGTGCCGTCGTTATTTTTAAAAGCAAAATTTACCAGTTTAACCTGTGGGATTTTACTTAACAATTGCATAGGTGTAGCAATGGCCACCGTCTCGTTTCTATAAGTTGAAAAATCATGATCCGATACATCTCTTGGAAATCCGTTGGTAACAACCAGGTCCCTGAAACCATCATTGTCAAAATCAACCACCAGCGGTGCCCAGCTCCAGTCTGTTTGTGATATGCCACTCATAAAACCAATTTCGCTAAATACCGGGATGCCGATTGAATCATTTTGTGTAAGCGATGGCCCCTGGTTTAGCTGCAGGGTATTTCTTACATATTGGTATTGATGTCCATAAATTTCAAAATTCTGAATGGTATTATAATTATTGGAACCCAGCATCATTTTCTTTCTGAAATTATCTTTTGGATTCATATCCAGTTCTATCACATCCGACAGGCCATCGTTGTTTATGTCGATGATATCCTGCCCCATAGAATTTAAAGAAGTGTGCTTAAAATATTCTTTTGAACGATTGGTGAAAGTGCCATCGTGGTTGTTGATGTAGAGAATATTGTCTGATATAAAATCGTCACTTACATAAATATCTTTCCAGCCATCACGGTTAATATCTGCCACGGTAGCACTATGCCCGATGCCGTCAAATGTAACGCCGGCCTGTACAGAAACATCTGTGAAAAAAGGGTGGCCATGGATACTATCCCAATCGTTTCTGAGTAACTTTCCTACGCTGCTTTTGTTTGGGTTTACATCTTTACCAAATTGATTTTCATTTTCTGAAGATGCTTCATTTACGGTAAGGTACATATCAAGGTCGCCATCATTATCATAATCGAAAAAATTACCCATTGTTGACTGCACATGCATATCCAACCCATACTCTGCTGCCATGTCTTTAAAATGAGGAAGGCTGTCTTTATCAAGGCCCTGGTTTACGTATAAAATATTGCGCCTGCGCATGGAATCATTGTAAATGGTATTAGCGATGTAGATGTCCATCAATCCATCATTGTTGATGTCAATAATTGAAACTCCACGGGCCCATCTGCCGGCTCCTGCTACCCCGGCTTTATCAGTAATGTCATCAAATTTAAAATTGCCTTTGTTGATATATAGTTTGCTGGATACCATGTTGCCGGTAAAATAAATATCCTGCAGACCGTCGTTATTAAAATCACCAACACCTACGCCACCTCCATTGTAAATGTTTACAAGGCTAATGGGATTGATGGAATCATTTTCTACAATTGTATTATTGAATGTAATACCTGATTGGGACGCAGGGATTTTTTGAAACAAGGTTTTTTCTTTGCAGGAAAATAGCTGAGCCGAACAAATAAAAAATATAGCAACATAAAATATACGCATGGCAAAATATTAATAGAGATTAAATGCAGTTTTTAAATGGATCGTTCATTTAAGCTAATAAGTTTTTAAAATTCCAGTGCATATATAGCTGTTGGATGCACTTCTTGTTAGTTCTAAAATTGTGATAGATTTTAGAACTAAACCTTTCCGGTATCTTTTGGCAATTAAATCATTTTTATATAAACTAAGCAGTATTTCTGCGATTATTTTCCAGGCGTTTGTGATAAGTTCAGCAATCTGATCACGCACATTTTTTTTAAACCGATCTAGCTGAATACAAAATAAAAAACATTTTTGCGGGAGATAAAAAAGTTCATGATTCTCATCTCAACCCACAAACTTTCATTTTAGCCTAGAGGCAAAAAAGGCCTTCTCCAAACAGAGAAAGCCTTTTTTGAAATACTTTATATCATTATTAATAACCAGGATTCTGGGTTAAGTTTGGATTAAGGCCTCTTGCAACTTGTGGAATAGGCAACAGATCTTTGTTGGCCGGAAGCGATGTGCGCCAAAGGCCATGAACTTTTCCATCATTACTCACCATTGGAGCCGGGTTAACCTGTGGAGTAGTAGTATTGTCTGTACCATAAGCTGCCTGAATAAAGGCTGCGGCTACACCAGGTCCAGCTCTACGCAGATTATAAAACAGAGAATATTCTCCGGTTAACTCATGCCTGTATTCGCTGTAAACCATTTGTAACGGATCTGTGATTGGAGTAGCAGGCGTACCGTCGTATTTAGCACCATCCTGCATAACTGCCGGTGCTGTACCTCCGAATGCTCTGTCTCTCACCAACTTTAAATCGGCCATAGCTCCGGCAACATCACCTGTACGTGCTTTACACTCCGCTCTGTCCAATAATATTTCGGCGTAGCGCAATAGTATCTGGTTTTGAGACCCGAAAATAGTTGAATTACCATTGGCGCCTGTTAAGTTTGGATCTCTCCATTTTTTTGCACAATAGTAACCAGTGCGTTTTCCATCATCACCATACCATGGATTTTTTGGTGAGCCGCAGGTATTCATAATTTTCCCCTGGTCATTGATGTATTTTGAATTGCCTGCTGTAAAACCGTCTTTTACTACCGCATAGCCAGCAATACCACCATATTTGGCAAGAATTCCAGGGCTTTTAATTGAATCGCCGGGGCCAATAATAGTAACAGCTTTGCGCTTGTCGCCCGGCTGGTATGAAAGCCATAAGCCAGGGTTTCCGTAGTCATATCCAAAACCGGATATTTCCCATGGCCAGCTAAAATCATCTATCCAGGCAACTTCGCCACCGGCCTGCCAGCCACCATCCCAACTCTGGGAACCGCTTACATTAAACTGCACTTCAAATAATGATTCATCATTGTTCTGGTGATCAAATTCATGCACATCTACAAAGTTTGGAAGCAAATGATATTTGTTATCTAACTGGTTAAAGTTAGTAATAGCACCAGCGTAATCTTTCAGCCACATACGTGCTGCGCCTTCAAAACCAAGTGCAGCACCTTTAGTAGCACGCCCTGTTTCCGAGGCAGGTAAATCTGCTTTCCATGGCAATAAAGTTGCTGCCTGTTGCATATCCAAAACTACCTGTGCAAAAACAGAATCCTGTGTAGCTCTCGGCGTTAAGCCATTGGTTATGGTGTTTAATTCCAAAGGAACACCACCAAAAGATCCGGCAAGATAATAATAAGTCATGCCCCGTAAAAAGTAGGCTTCGCCGGTTAAGCGCTGTGCTAAAGCATCCGTAACGATGCCCTTTGCTTTTGCAGTTTCAATGATTGGGAATGCTGCATTGGCTCTTGCGATACCTATGTAAGCATTGTTCCAAAGCGCAGGAAGTGCTCCAAAATCTGCGGGGATCTGGTAGTTGTTCCAGGCAATATCTGCTCCGTAGTTGAAGAAGTCATGTGTTTGAAAATTGGCATAATACCACATGGATTTTTTAAGCAAATCACTATTCTGGTAAGTATCATAGATACTGTTTACAAGTGCTACTACATCAGATGATTTCTGAAAGGTTGCATCTGCAGTAGAAGAGAAAGTGTTGGTCTGCGTTAAAAAACTCTTTTTACAAGCCAGTGGGATTACCAGGGCCGTAAAGGCCGCGATGATCAGAATTTTTTTATTATTAATTTTCATATACTTAATATTTTATCTGTTTTAATTAGAATGTTACATTTAAACCCAACGTGTAAAATCTTGAAGAAGGGTAGGTACCATTGTCAACACCATTTTGTGTAGCATTGCCATTTTGTAATCCGATCTCAGGATCAAGACCTTTGTAACTTGTAATGGTGAACAGATTTTGTGTTGAGAAATATACTCTTACTTTAGAGATTGACAATTTGTTAACCATGCTTAATGGCAAAGTATAACCCACTGTAACATTCTTTAATTTCAGAAAACTACCATTTTGAATCCATGCACTTGATGGAACGTTGTTTCCGGTTACATCATCATTATAAGATGCCCTTGCATACGTATTTGAAGGGTTTGTAGCTGTCCAGCGATTTGTGTAGTATTCGTTGCTAACATTTTGAACGCCTACAAAACTGCGGTTCTGGAAACTTTGCATGGCACTTTCTACATAAGATAAAATTTTATTTCCGTAAACGCCATAGAAGTAAGCGTTGAAATCCCATGATTTTGTGGACATATCAACATTTAAACCACCATAGAATTTAGGCAGTGGGCTTCCAAGGCTCACCTGGTCATCAGCATTTACAAAACCATCACCATTGGTATCTGCAAAATATCTGTCACCTGCACCTGTGCTGGTTTTCTGATAAAAGCCGTTCGGCGCCTTAGCATTCAATGCATCTATCTGGGCCTTTGTTTGAAAAATCCCTAAAGATTGGTAACCATAAAACTCGCCTACCGCCTGGCCGATTTTTGTTTGAGTAAAAGTTGACCACCCAATACCTGCCACTGAAAGACCACCAAAGTTGGTAACAAAATTGGTACCTGAAGTAATACTTGTCAACTTGTTTTTAACGGTGGTAACAGTTAAGCCTAACCCATATTTAAAATTGCGGGTGTTGTGGTCATAATTTAAAGCAAATTCAAAACCTGTATTTTCCATGCTACCCACATTGCGGGTTAAAAAATTATAACCAGATTGAGCAGGAGCTGCCAGCGTTAACAAAAAGTCTTTAGATTTTCTCTTAAACCAATCGGCTGTAAAAGTAAGATTGCCTTGCAGGAAAGATGCATCAAAACCAATATCCGTCTGGTAATCTGTTTCCCATTTAAGATCCGGATTGGCGGGTTGTGTTTGTGCATATCCACGCTGATATATTTTGTTAAAAGGATAACCAAGGTTGCCACTGTTTGAAGCTGCTAAACCGGTAGTATAAAGGCCCTGGTATTGATATAGGCCAATTGAGCCCTGGTTACCAACGAGGCCATAACTACCTCTTACTTTAAGATCCGATATCCAGGATGCATCTTTTAAAAAAGACTCCTCTTTCACTTTCCAGGCGATGGCACCAGATGGGAAAACACCATATTGGTGACCCGTATCAAATTTAGATGAACCATCTCTTCTTACGGTACCTGTAAGTATGTATTTGTCTGCAAACTTATAAGTTAACCGGGCAAATTGCGATGCCAATGTATATATGTTTTGTCCATTACCATTTCGATCAAGAATAAGGTTGGTAACCTGTGCAAGATCCCTGATAATACCGTTAGGCGGAATACCTGATCCACCCATCAAAGAGTTGGTATTTTTCTGTGCAGAAATACCACCCAGGAAATTGATCGTGTGAGCTCCAAAAGTTTTATCATAAGATAACGTGTTCTCCCATAACCATTCAAAGGTTTGATTTAAGTGTTGGTTATAAAATGCGTTTGCAGTAGCACCAGCCTGGCTTCCGTATTGGTTAACCAAACGGCCATCTTCAGGTTGATAATAAGAACCTGAATACTGGCTGATGTTTACACCCGCATTGGTTTTAACTTTTAGGCCATCAAATAAAGTAGCTTCCAGCGATGAGTTGGCTAATATGTAATTAGTGATATTCTGATACTTGTTATTTTCGATGTTGTATTGTGGATTACTATATTTAGCTACATAAGTATAGATGGGATTAAAGAATCCGTATTGACCATTGGCATCTTTAATTTGATTGGTTAACCTGTTACCGCTATCCAATGTTGGCGGTAATTCGCTTAACTGAACCAAAGAACCAGTTCCAAAAGGATTGTTTGAATTCTGGTAAGAATACTTAACGCTTGTTGCAGATTTAAGCCACTTGTACGGAGCGTAATCGAGGTTAAGCCCGATGGTAAATCTTTTAAAATAAGAACCAAGTACAATACCTTTTTGATCGTAATATCCAAAAGATGCAGCAGATTGAACTTTTTCGTTACCGCCCCTGATGGCAACGCTGTAATTTTGCGTCAATCCCTTGCGATAAAGAGCATCCTGCCAGTTAACATCGTGTAAGGAAGCAGGGGTTTTCCATGGACCAAAAACCTGGAAGTTTTGCTGAGGGTCAGCAGCAGCAACCTGGTTTGCAAGGGTTGCAAATTCCTGGGCATTTAAAACCTTGTATTTTTTAGGCTCACTTTGTAGTGCAGTGTATGCATCAACAGAAATTTGTACGCCACTTTTTCTTCCTTTTTTTGTTGTCACAATCACCACGCCATTTGCAGCACGAATACCATAAATAGCTGTTGCGGATGCATCTTTCAATACATCAATTGTAGCAATATCGCTCGGGTTAATATTATTGATACCACCATTGATGGGGTAGCCATCCACAACATATAGAGGACCGTTACCATTGCTGGCAAGGCTACCAACACCTCTTATTAAAACAGATATATTACCACCCGGGGCGCCATCATTATTAGTAACCTGCACACCTGCTGCACGTCCCTGTAATGCCTGGTCCAATGTAGTAACCGGCACCTTTTCAATTTGCGCTGCGGAAACAGAGCTAACGGAGCCGGTTAAGTCTTTACGTTTTTGGGTACCGTAACCAACCACAACAACTTCGTTCAAACTGCTGGATTGAATCTCCATTTTAATATCGAGAGAAGTTGAATTACCTACAGCCACTTCCCGGGTTGCAAAACCAACGGTTGAAAATACAAGTGTTTTTGAACCTGCCGGCACAGTGATGGAATACATTCCATCGGCATTTGTGGTAGTACTTACATTTGATCCTTTTACAGAAACTGTTGTACCTACAATGGGGTTTAATTCGGGGTCAATTACTTTACCGGAAACCTTCTTCTGAGCAAATGCAGAAGCGGTGGTAAATAAAGCAAAAAGGAGTAACATTGGCACTGCCCTTAGCTTAGTTAGTTTTGCAAACATCGTTAAATTTTTTTGGTTACATTAAATGTACAAAGAGTCAGCAATTGGTTAAACACTTATATTGATTTCTATCAGATAAGTACTATACTTGGATAAGAGAGTATTATATGAAAAGTGTTTTTTTGGAAAAATGTAATTTATAGTTGCAATTGGAACTTTGGTCCGGATGACTCCTTGCTTTAAAATTAGTTTCCGTACAATTCTCTCTTCAACTTTAAAATGTACCTGATTCTCAATTGACGAGAGCAGCTTATTCCGTTGAAAATTTTCAGCGATATTAATAGTATAAAGTTCAAATAGTTTCTATTTTTAAAGTCTTAGACGTTTCCCTGCCTGTTGTACTTTTTCTTAATCAATGCTTTCGATGATCATGACGCCATTAAATAAATATTAAAATTTTTCCCAAAGAAAGGAATTGGTTAAATTTTAAAATTGTGGATTAATTAGCTGCTTTTTAAATATAGGGTTAAAATAGTATTATACCCGGGTAAGTTAATACTATGGCAGAAGCAGGAAGAAACTGTATTTTTTGTGACCAGTAAAATTCATAACACCAATACTGAAATATTTACGCACACCTGGTAATCGTCAGCCATTAAGGTTAGGGTACACATTCAAAAAAAATGTTAGCATTTTCTTCAATTATATATTAGATTTATGAGGCCATGGTTCAGTGTATTAATTGCCTTGAGGAAGTAACATAAATTCGCTGGCTGATTTAATAATACTTTCTCCGAATAAATAGCTACTGTTATTTCCTGATCCCTATATCCTGAATTACTACTTTCATCCGGTATCGATTGCAATTTTCTGATTTCATGTTTTGACAAAAAGCTTACCCAAAGATCGTAGGAATGTATTCCCTATTTTAATCACGCTTTAAATCAGTGTAATATGTCACGTCTAAATTTTAGTAACATTAAGCTACTCACATTTTTATTATTAAGTTTTATTTGCTGTTCTACTGTGAATGCGCAAACCTCGTTTGCATTACCAACGGGAGGAAGCTATTGGGTAGAAGATGCTTCTGATGCAGATCGGAAAGCCGTTGTTATCAGTAAACATTTTTCAGACGGATCATTGGATGCTTCTTATGGAACCAATGGATATTCAGATGTTGTTGTTATCAATTATTCAGGTGGTGTGTTGTTAAACAATGGCAATTTATTGCTGATAGGAAATACTGCCGGAGCCTATTTCGCCGATATTCATTATCATATAGTGTACGCCAGGATAATTCCAAGTGGGCACCTCGATCCATCATTTGGTAATGGGGGAATTAAAATTGATAATCAAAATGATCCTTATTATGAATTTGTAAGATCCATTGGGTTTACGCACACCGGGGAGATAATCATTATAATAGATGAAGAACATCTCTCTGCGACTGGTAAACTTATTGATGTATTTATATTAAATGCCAACGATGGTCAAAAAATAGGATCGGTATATGCACAGGTGCCATTAAATCTGTTCACTAATGACTATGATTTTAGCTTTGCAAGGTCCATCATGTATGTTAATGACAAAATTATTTTTACAGGCAGTTATTCTGATGATATTGGTTGTGCTTATTTTCCAGCTACATGCACAGGGCCTGATTTTTCTACATGGATTTACAATTTAGATGGGCAATTAGATTATGCATTTAATTCTACAGGGGTAATAACTACAGACTTTAATACAGGATATGACGTAGCATTGACAGCCACTTTTGAAGGTGCTAAATTAATCGTGGGAGGTAGTTCAAACAACCCGGCAGTTGGTATTTTGAATGACTTTGCTGTGGCAAGGTATAACAGTGACGGTGCCCTTGATAACAGCTTTTATAGCGCCGGAAAGCAAACGGTATCATTTGGATTTGACGTTAGTGTAAAATCAATATTGGTTCACAACGGTAAAATTATTCTCGGTGGAAATGACGGAACGCATACCTACCTGGCAAGGTTAAACGATGATGGAACGTTGGATAATAATTTTGCTACGCAAGGGAAAGTGACATTGGATTTGTCCAGTAACTGGGATTATTTGTTTGTAGATGGAAACCGGCTGATGGGTGGTTTTGATGACAAGTCGCCTGCTGTGTTTCTTTACCTGCTTGATGCCCCAACCATCACATTTACCTGCCCGGCTAATATTTGGGTAAATACAGATCCGGGAAAATGTTCAGCAGTTGTAAATAACATTGATCCTGTTTTTACAACTACCGGCAATAATGGCCTGGTAAATTATTCCCTGGCAGGTGCTACTACCGGAACAGGCTCCGGCAGTGCCAGTGGAGTTGCGTTGAATACTGGCATCACCACAGTTACCTATACACTGAAAACCGACGTTGCTGTAACCTGTTCATTTAATATAACGGTGCAGGATAAGGAGCCGCCAATGATTACCAATGCAATTGCCAATCCTGCAACCTTATGGCCTCCGAATCATCAAATGAAAGACGTAGAAATTATTTATACATTAACGGACAATTGCCAGTCTACCGCAATATTAAATATCACCAGCAATGAGCCGCAGGATCCGGCAGGGGATTGGCAGGTGATAGATGCCCATCATATCAGGTTAAGGGCAGACAGGGCCGGCAATGGTAACGGCAGGATATACACGATCAATATTATGGCTACAGATGCTTCAGGTAATAAAACCACCAAACAGGTATTTGTAAAAGTGCCGCATGACCAGGCTGGCATGAATCTGTTCACGGTGAAAGTATATCCAAATCCCACTACCAATTATTTCACTTTTACATCACCTACAAAAAATCTTGAAAGGTTAAACATCAGGATTTATGATCAGTTTGGAAAATTGGTGGAAACATTCTACCGGGTGCTATTATCAGGCGGCGTAAAAGTTGGTGCTAATTATCCGCCCGGCATATACATCGCCGAAATAGATTATCTGACTGAAAGATTTCTATTAATAAAAAAATCTGCCGGCCGGGAGTATTAATAAAAGACTTTATTAACCGAAATAATTGTATAATAAAACAGGCTGCCATTTTAATGGACAGCCTGTTTTAATTTTTATACTGCAGATGATATTGTTGAATTGTTATGACCGGGATGTTCAAAAAATATGTAACATTGGGAAAGTCATTTCGTATTTTAATTTTAGTTCAAATCAACAACGTGTATTTTTTCGAAAACCGTTGGATAGTTAAAATGATAACTGTAACAAATTGTAATCAATATGTATGTTTACCTGGATTCCAGTTAATATTTTTCAATATTTTTTCACCCGATTCAATTGCTCCGGGTTCTATCTCAGTTCCCATTGAATCGTTCCACCTGTTTAAAAATCCAAATAGCGCAATAACACCTAAAATTTCCACTATCTCTCCATCAGACCAGTAGTTTCTTAGTTTTTCAGCAATGCCATCGTCAACTGCATTGGGAATGGTTGCGCTGAGCAGTGCAAATTCCAGCGTTACTCTTTCCTGGTCGTTAAATGCAGGGTGTGTTTTGTACTCCCAGATGTTTTCCATTTTTTCCAGGTCTGCACCATATCTTTCTGCTGCCCTGATGGTGTGTGCCTGGCAATAACGGCAACCAGCCACATTACTACTGATAAACCCGATCATTCTTTTTAGCGCACTGGTAACCTGGCCGTGGTTTTCCATAACTGCTTTATTCATTTCTATAAAAGCGTATGCAATTCCTGGCCGGTGGTACATTGTTTTTACACTATTAGGACAAAAGCCCAGTGTTTCATTGTAGAATTCAATAAGTTTTTGTAGCTCAACATCGCCCAGTTCTGATGCCGGTAATACCAATGGTCTTTTCATTTTCTTTTGGTTTGTTTGTTTGTAAATTTTGAACTCATATAGTTGTAAATGTGTTGTATCACCAATTTAATTTGGCTGGTATTGGAAAATAAAAAATATTAATTGAATAAAGCAGATTCCAAATGATCGGTCTGTAAATCCTTACAATATTTTGATGAATTGAGCGGTACTGCTCTTGCAATAACAATAATATAATTTCCTATTATGATGATATCTGTCAACTTTTAAAAGCTAAGCCTGCTTCTTTCAAAGCATTTCGAAGTTTAGGAATAGAGCCTGGCCCCATTCCATGCAGTGCTAAAATTTCCTGCTCACTAAATTTTTTCAACTGCTGCAAATTTTTAATGCCTTTAGCTTCCAATGCCCGTCTCGCTGGTGCTGAAAGTGTAGATAAAAATCCTGCTGTTGGTGTACGTTTCTGCTCACAAACAGGGCAGGTGGGGCTGTCGCTGCTTTTGTAATATTTATGCCCGTTGGAACAGGTTTTCAATATTTTTTTTGCTACTGCCTTTTCTAAATTTTCCACAACTCTGAATTTTACAATTTTTGTAATAAGATCAAAAGGTAAGGGTTGATTGATGGGAAATTTGATAGAACCCTTGGCTCCACCGTAAACAGATAGTTCTGTCTTAAAGGCATTAATTCCTGAAGGCGCAGGATAGAATCCAATGTGATTTTTATAACCTGCAAAATGCACCAGGTTTCCTTTTAAGGTGAAAGTTGGAATGCCATAATTAATGGTTTGTTCTGCACCAGGAGCAGCTTTGCTGATCACAGATCTGAGCTTTTCCAATAATTTCTGTATGTCGTTCGGAAAATTGCCAATGTATTCATCGACTGCAGTGGTGTTGTTATTTTCCATAATTAATTATTACATATTTTGTATGGACGAATTGGTAAATATCCTGACCTGCTAGCGGGTTCTTCTTTATCAGAAGAGTAGACTTTTAAATAAATTCTGTATCCAAGTTATAAAAAATCCGCTTTTAAAAAAAATCACACAATCAACTGAAAAAAGCAAATCAATGCGTATATATTTGAAAGCAGGCGCTTGTATAAAAGGGTGAAATTGGAAGAGATGTTTTTCAGGCAATAGCAGATCAAATCCTTCGGCAAATCATACACCTTGTTGCAGCGATCAAACATTTTGAGTGGCAAATCCTTTTTGAAAGTGAGGTACAATTAAGGAAAGTTGTGGAAACATTTAAAGCCGATGAGGGGTTAGAACAAAATGTAGAAAAACTAATCATTTACCTGCAGAATCAAATCGTTGAAGAATAACGGATCGCATTCTATTAGATAATAGCGCCGTAATGCAGGATAAATTTATCACCCAGCCATTCTGCCAGGTGTTCGGAAATGATTTTTGATTCTACCATAAAACCGTCATGACCAAAATCAGAGTCGATTACAATCAGGTCAGCATTCGGTAGATATTGTACCAGGTGCTGTTGTTCAGAAACCGGGCAAAGAATATCACTGTTAATACCAATGATTAGTGTTTTTTGCTGAATGGTTTGCAGCACGTCTTCTACTTTACCACCACGGCCCCTTGCAACGTGATGGCTGTCCATGGTTTTTGTAAGATGCCAGTAGCTGTAGGCATTGAAACGTTTGCAAAGTTTTTCGCCCTGGTATATTATGTAAGAAGAAGCCTTATAATTATCTGTTTTTTCCGGGTCAGGATCCGTTTGTTGCTTTACCATTATGCCATAGTTTCGGTAAGTTAACATGCCCATTGCTCTTGCGGCTTTCAGTCCTTTAGCGCCAGCTTCGGGGCTATGTTGCAGCCATGTTCCATCTGCTTCTATCGCCAGTCGTTGTGCCGTGTGGGTGGCAATACCCCAGGCACTTTCACTGGGTGAGGTTGCCAATAAAAATAGATTTACAATAACATCTTTTTCCATGATGCACCATTCCATTGCCTGGTAGCCTCCCATACTTCCACCCATTAATAAAAATATCTTTTCAATACCAAGGTGCTTTCTTAAATGGATATGTGCATTCACGATATCCCTGATGGTTACAAGTGGAAAAGAATCGTAATATACTTCGCCGGTTAAGGGATTTGTGCTCAACGGACCGGTTGTACCATAGCAGGACCCAAGCACATTGGCACACACAATGAAATGTTTTGCAGGGTCTATTACATGATTATTTCCAACCACACCGTTCCACCACTCGGCAGCGTTTGAATTAGCTGTAAGTGCATGACAAATCCATACTACGTTGCTTTTGTCCTGGTTGAGTTGGCCATAAGTTGTATATGCAACCGTCAATTCATCAAGTGTAGCTCCGCTTTCCAGTTTAAATTGACCGGGGTTATGAAAAAAGTTCATTCAATAAGTATACATATAAAAATGCAAAGTAAAGGCTTGCAGGAATTATATTTGTAAAAATATTGCGAAATGATAGAAATTAATCTAAACAGAAAAGGTGGCGATTTTGGTTTTGAAGCAGTTGATAGTTTGGGGCATACCCTGCAAATGGATACCAGCCCGGAAAGTGGTGGTATAAATTATGGCATCAGGCCAATGCAGGCGTTGTTGATGAGTATGGGCGGCTGTAGTGCCATTGATATAGTAATGATATTAAAAAAGCAGCGCCAGGTTATTGAAGATTTTTCAATGAAAGTACAGGGTGATCGGGTGCCCGGTGCCGAGCCATCCCTTTGGCAAAATGTAAAAATTATATTTTTTCTGAAAGGTAAAATTGACCTTGATAAAGCACAACGGGCTTGTGAATTATCTATGAACAAATATTGTTCTGTAGCAGAAACCCTTCGCAGAGGCGGTACCATGCTTTCATGGGAAGTAAAGGTAAACGAGTAATAAACCGTTGTTAATTGAAGTGTTTTTAGATACCTTTTCTTTAATATAAGTTTATTGACCAACCGTTCACTGTCTGCCAAACATCGTTTTACAACTTGCCGGTCTTTCGAAATCCCGTTCTTATATAGAATCGGAACTTTTACTGTATCAGCCAGGCTGAACTTTTATTTCTATAAAGCATAATCAATCACATAAAAATTCATCCGCTGTAAAAGGTTAACAGTAGGATTAAAAAAATAATATGGATCCAATAACAGCAGCAATCAGAATTCAAACAGAACGTACAAACGAGATGGAACATTCTACACCGATGTTTCTAACAAGTAGTTTTTGTTTTGATGATGCAGAAGATATGAGGGCTGCATTTGCAGACGAAAGCGATGATAATATTTATAGCAGGTTCAGTAATCCCAATGTGCAGGAATTTATAGATAAAATGGTGGCATTGGAAGGGGCAGAAGCAGGTTTTGCCACTGCAACGGGTATGAGTGCAGTGTTTGCATCTTTTATGAGTTTCCTCAAACAAGGCGATCATCTGTTATGCTGTAGTTCTATTTTTGGCAGTACGCATACTGTTATAAAAAAATACCTGCCTAATTATGGCATTGAATACAGCTATGTAGCTGCGGACAAGCCGGAAGAGTGGGAGGCTGCCATTAAGCCCAATACAAAAATGA
This sequence comes from Ferruginibacter sp., assembly GCA_046590675.1. Classification (GTDB taxonomy): domain Bacteria; phylum Bacteroidota; class Bacteroidia; order Chitinophagales; family Chitinophagaceae; genus Ferruginibacter. Next base: position 19,150 of record JBKJUP010000047.1, read on the forward strand.
TTTACCTGGAAACACCTACCAACCCAGGGCTGGCAATCATCGATCTTGAATTTGTAAACAGCCTGGCAAAAAAATATAAATTAATACTGAATGTAGATAATTGTTTTGCCACACCGGTTAATCAACGCCCCATAGATTTTGGTGCTGATTTGGTGGTACATTCCGCCACAAAATGGATTGATGGACAGGGTAGGGTACTGGGTGGAATTGTGCTTGGTAAAAAAGAATTGATCAACGAAATTTATTTGTTTTGTAGAAGCACTGGCCCTGCATTATCTCCATTCAATGCCTGGATATTAAGTAAAAGTCTTGAAACGCTGGATGTAAGAATGGAACGGCATGCATCCAATGCATTGGCCATTGCAACCAGGCTGGAACATCATGATAAAATTGAATGGCTTAAATATCCAATGCTTGCCAGTCATCCACAACATGCCATTGCGGTAAAGCAATTAAAAAATGGTGGTGGAATTGTGTGCTTTAATCTAAAAGGTGGAATTGAAAGTGGCAGGAAATTTTTAAACAGCCTAAAGTTACTTTCGTTGACAGCCAACCTGGGCGATACCCGAAGCATCGCATCTCATCCGGCCAGTACTACACATGCTAAATTATCTGAAGCAGAAAGGTTAGACACCAATATAACACCGGGCCTTATACGCATATCCGTTGGGCTGGAACATGTGAATGACATTCTTGATGATATCTTGCAGGCTTTAGAAAATGTTAGCTAATAATCATTTTAAAATATTGGTATGAATAAAAAAGGGGTCGCACATCGATCCTTTTTTATTTGTAGCCTGGTTCCACAAAAAGCCATGCGTTCATCAAAAATTTGCTCAGTATATTTTTGTAGTTTGTTCCTGGTGAGAAGATGAGAAATCCTTTTCAAAAACAACACACGAAATAAAATAGCCGGATAAATCCGGCTATGCGTTCAAAAAGTTCAATGCATTAAGGATCTAATTCATTTCCAGTAAAGTGAATTAAAGTTTTACAAATGGCCTGCCCCCAAAAAATAGTTTTAGAGAATCTCTTGTACGGGTGGTATCCGAAAGTGGTGTTGTAAATGGCATGGCTAACTGGTAATTGGCTGAATCAATTTTAATGATTTCAAGTTTATGCCCATAAGATCTAAGCCTGTCAAATGCAGCCTTAACAGATTTCTCGCTGGTATAATTCTTCAGAATAATTTTAAAACCTCCGTTGGTTGATGGAGGAGCAGTTACAGCGGCAGCAGTACTTACTGCAAGAGTATCCCTTAATTTTTGTCTTACAGAATCAAGAAAAGTAGAGTCTTTTGTTGATTGATTTTCAGCAACCGGTAAAGATATATATTCGGTTGGCGCTCTATGTGTAACAAAATAATAGATGCCAAATACCGTGGAAACAATAACCAGCAATGTGAAAAATATCATTAAATTTCTACGGCCATTGTTTATCCTTGGCTCACTTTCAAACGAAACAGACTCATCCCGTTTTTCCCGCAATTGTTTTGGAATATCGTCTATACGCGGCGTAATAAAATGCCCCGGAATAAACTGGTATTTACCAACCTGATTTTTCTGGATGGTGCCCAACCCTTCAATAACAAGCGGCTTTCCGATGTTTAAAAATTGTTTGGCCAACATTACATAAGAGTCAAGATCGGCAGATGCAAGCGGTAAAATTTTGTTGGTATGCGCTACTATATATTTAATAAGCTCATCATCTTCAACAGCCTTTAAATTATATTCATATTCAATGGCATTTTCGGGTAGTTCAAAATGCTTGTCTTTTTCATTTTCATCAGGTAATGCAACAGATGGGTTCAGCGTAAATGTTCCTATTCCCTGTAGTGTAACTTTTTTGGTCTTGTATAGGTGTTGAACGATGAGATGTTCTATTTTCACAATATGTAAATTGGTGAAATCAAACCTACTTAATATATATCAATTTGCAAAACTACAATTCCATTAAAAGACTAACTTTGCCCGATGATCAGTGAAAAGGAGACAAAGTTTCTTCGGTATTGGGAACGTAACAGGCAAACTGAAAGCACATTTTTAAGTAAGCTTACCAGGGGTTTTCCCATGGCATTACTGTTTGGTTTGCCCATCATTTTGTCTGTAGTTGTGGTACGTATTTTTTTCCCCGATTGGTATATGAAAATTTCCAAAACATCGCCCGGTATGTTTGTTACCGCGGTTATTGCTATGGTTATCATTGTCCTTTTTTATTCATTTTTTAGAATGCAATTCAAATGGGAAATGAATGAGCAATTGTATAAAGAATTAAAATCAAAAGAAAATAAAGCAATCAAAAATTAAATAAACATTCATTCATCTATTAAACAAGCTATGCGTACTAAACTATTATTAATACTGGTATTTTCAGTTACCCTGTTTTCCTGTAGTAAATCAAAATCAAATGGCACATGTGGAGCCACCTTATCAACAGCAGTGGCACCCGCTTCGGAAATTGCTAACGTACAAGCTTATATTACAAACAATAATATTACTGCAACCCAACATAGCAGTGGACTGTTTTATTCTATCTCTGCACCGGGAACAGGGACCGTTGCACCAGTTGCCTGCTCAGCCGTAACGGTAAAATATACAGGCCGGTTAACCAACGGAACTGTTTTTGACAGCAGTAATCAAAATTATCCAAATGGTATCACGTTTGCTCTTGCCAATTTAATTTCCGGCTGGCAAATAGGTATTCCACTGATCAAAACCGGCGGGTCTATCACTTTATATTTACCTCCATCTTTGGGATATGGAAGCCAGGCCTCTCCTTCGATACCGGCTAACTCAATTTTGGTGTTCGATATTCAGCTCGTAAATATTCAATAAATAAAATCGCTCCATTGAGTCACGAAGCAATTTCTGTATTTGACATGTTCAAGATTGGGGTTGGCCCAAGCAGCAGCCACACCCTTGGTCCATGGAAAGCAGCCTTGCGCTTTTTAGATTCACTGAAAGAAAAAGCTATTCTTCAACAGGTTGAAAATATTGAAATACTGTTGTATGGATCGCTGGCTAAAACCGGCGTTGGGCATGGTACTGATATCGCCATACAGTTAGGGTTATGCGGCGAAGACCCGGTTACTTTTCCTGTAGATAGCATCCATGCAAAAATGGATGATATCAAGGCAATGAAAAGGCTGGTACTGGCAGGAAAGCATGAAATTAATTTTGATCCCACCGAGGACATAGAATTTTTATTTGCCGAATCGCTTCCTTTTCATCCCAATGCAATGACCTTTTTAGTGACACTGCACAATGGAGATACACTTGCGGAAACCTATTATTCTGTAGGTGGTGGATTTGTAGTAAAAGAAGGCGAAGTTGATCAAACAAATAAAAACATAACACTTGCTTTCCCCATTAATACTGCCAACGACTTACTGCATTGGTGCATGAAGACGGGAATGAGTATCAGTGAAATTGTGCTGGAAAACGAACTTACCTGGAACAGTGAAAAGGAAATAAAGCAGGCTGTTTTAAATATCTGGCAGGTAATGCATGATTGTATTTATCGTGGTTGCCACACCGTTGGGAGTTTGCCTGGTGGATTAAATGTAAAGCGAAGGGGCTGCCAGTTGAATAAACGCCTCTTAAAAGACCGCAGTTATACCGACTATGAAACCTGGGTTGCTGCCATTAAAGACGGCGGCAACGATTTTAAATATATACTCGATTGGGTAAGTTGCTTTGCCCTTGCCGTTAACGAAGAAAACGCTTCGTTTGGGAGGGTGGTAACTGCACCTACAAATGGAGCAGCGGGTGTTATTCCCGCGGTACTTCAGTACTATATTTGTTTCTGCGATGGTAATAGTGAGGAAAAGATTATACAGTTTTTGTTGAATGCAAGCGAAATTGGCAGCATCTTTAAAAAGGGCGCCACCATTTCGGCTGCTATGGGCGGTTGCCAGGCCGAGATAGGAGTGAGTAGTGCGATGGCTGCGGCTGCGCTTACTGAATGTATGGGTGGTACACAGCGCCAGGCATTAATGGCTGCAGAAATTGCTATGGAACATCATCTCGGGTTAACCTGCGATCCCATTGGCGGTTTAGTGCAAATACCTTGTATTGAAAGAAATACTATGGGAGCTATCAAAGCCATTACCGCATCGCAACTTGCTTTGCAAAGTGCGCCGGATTTTGCAAAAGTTAGCCTTGATGGTGTAATAAAAACAATGTGGAATACTGCTTTGGATATGAACAGTAAGTATAAAGAAACTTCTGATGGAGGGTTGGCTATAAATATACCAATAAGTTTGAGTGAGTGCTAAACTCCGGACAATTTGAGAGAGCTTTTACGCAAACTATAAACGAAAATACAAGGGTGAATTAATTATTTAATCCAGTTAAACTGGTATTCAAGTGGAGCCTTTTGACTTCTTCCTGCAACCCTTCTGAAACGTTCGGGTAGGGCCATTAAGTAATCCCTTGCTTTTTCAGCTTTGTCAGTTAGGCCAGTTGCACTGCTAATGTTCCATTCTTCTACCAATGATTCCAGGATATCTGTGTAATCCCATGTGGTATAAACTCCCAGGCGCTGAGCGGCATCACTGAAATGATCAAAAGCCTGTCCTTTTAACTCGCCAGACTGGCGAAGAAAATGTGCCGGCATTACAATTTTCTTGCGCATCATATCTTCAAATGCAAGCATCATTTCACTGGCATCAATCTCAAATATTTTAGCTACAAAATGTTTATATGCTTTTGCATGGCGGGCTTCGTCAGCAGCAATCATTCCACAAATTTTAGATAACTGTGTACTGCCATGAGATTTAGCGATAGTGGCTGTTCTTCTATGCGATATGTTGGTTGCAAGTTCCTGGAAAGAGGTATAAACAAAGTTCCTGTATGGATCTCTTCCGGTACCAATATCAAAACCATCAGCAATGAGGTATTGCGTACTGATTTCCATTTGCTTCATATTTACACGACCCGATAAATAAATGAATTTATTCAATAAGTCACCATGCCTGTTCTCTTCTGCTGTCCACATACGCACCCATTTACTCCATCCTTCGGGCTCCATCTTATCTATACCCGTAACATCTGTTAACCAGCTTTGGTAAGTTGGCAGTGCTTCTTCTGTTATGATATCACCCACCAACACAGCTAAATAATCATACGGCAGTTCCTTGCATTGTAATTGAAGTTCTTTTAATTCAGCAGCAAAATTTTCAGAAGCACTGTCCGGTAAAAAATCACTGGGTTGCCAGTTAAGATCAATTTTTTTTAAGAATTCATCTACAATTTCCTCCATTTTCTGGCCGAGGAAATTCATCACCTCAATTCTGATATGCTTTTGACTCATTGGTATTCCGTGATTTTAGAGAATATGTTATTGTACCAGCATTAAGCTGGTTTATTATCTTATTGTATGAACAACTAATTAATTAAAAGGTTGGCATTTGTAATGTGCAACTTAGATGCCATACTTTCTTTTAATATCCCGGTCGGTTTCCCTTTCCTTAATTGTTTCCCGTTTATCGTACACTTTCTTTCCCTTCCCAAGTCCTATCTCCATTTTGAAAATTCCTTTTTCGGTAAGAAAAATCCTGAGTGGAATAATTGAATAACCCTTTTCTTTTGTTTTTGCCTCCCACTTTCGCAATTCCCTTTTATTCAGCAATAGCTTTCGCTCCTGCATGGGTTCGTGATTATTGTAAGTGCCAAAACTGTATTCGGATATATGCAGGCTTTTTACATATAACTCGCCCTTATCATAAAAACAATAACTGTCATTAAAACTGGCCTTGCCAGCCCGAAGACTTTTAATTTCAGTGCCCGAAAGCACCAAACCTGCTATGTATTTGTCTTCAAAAAAATACTCGTAATATGCCTTTCGGTTACTAAGTTCCAATCAGTTCACTTTTTTGCAAAAGTACAATTATTCACTCATGCGTACAATTTAAAAGGGGCTTATAAAATTATTGTGTTAAGCCATCTCATAATATAACCATTATTCCCGAAAGCCTCAAACCTGCTGCTAAAATAATATCATTTTTTTTACTGCAGGCATAAAAAAAGCAGCCTCCAAAAAGGAGCACTGCTTTTTCTATACAAATAGTTTGTGGTTAATTTTTAAACAATACCAATATCTGGGCAAGTTTATCTTTTAAGAGTTTTCGGTGGATGATAAAATCCAAAAATCCATGTTCGAGTAAGAACTCACTTCTTTGAAAACCTTCAGGGAGGTCTTTCTTAATGGTTTCTTTTATAACTCTTGGTCCTGCAAATCCGATTAGTGCGCCCGGTTCGCCACAAATAATATCGCCTAACATTGCAAAAGAGGCAGTAGTTCCACCAAAAGTTGGATCTGTACACAGAGAAATATAGGGGATTTTGGCATCGGTTAACTGGGAAAGTTTACCGGAAGTTTTTGCCAGTTGCATCAATGAAAATGCACTTTCCATCATTCTTGCACCACCACTTTTATTGATAATCATAAAAGGGATTTTGTGTGCAATACAGTAATCGCATGCACGACTTATTTTTTCTCCCATAACGCTTCCGAGACTTCCTCCAATGAACTCAAAATCCATACAGGCAACTACCAGGTCATTTTCATGAACCTTGCCATGGGCAACAGTTATTGAATCGTGGATATCCGTTTTTGCATGGGTTTCTTCCAGCCTTTTTCCATAAGGTTTTAGGTCAACAAAACCCAGGTAATCTTTCGAAACAATTTGTGCAAAAAGCTCCGTAAACTGGCTGTCATCAAAAAGGATTTCAAAATATTCATCACTACTGATCCGGTGATGGTACTCACATTTTGGGCAAACAAAATAGTTTTCTCTTAATTCAGAAATAGTGCAGGTAAATTTACAGGATGGGCATTTTGTCCATAATCCTTCGGGAGCGTCAGCCTTATCTTTAGTGGGCGTGAGGATCCCTTTTTTTATTCGCTTAAACCAACTTCGTTTAGTCTCTTCTGTTTCACCATCTTCACCAGCAAGATTAGCGTCAAAGTCTTCTTCTTTTATCATTAAACTAATTTTAACTCAACAATACATCCGGCAAGGTAATTACGCCTACCGGATGTAAATGAGAATTCTTTAATTCATTCATTCTATCGCTCTTTAATCCGTAAAAATAAATTATTGCGGGATTAAAAGTAATAAAATCGTTGTAAAAAATATGTTTAAAATCAGGCATTCCTGTTAAGGCAATTCAAATCATCAAATGCCACTTCCAGTCTTTTGCTGAATGTGTCTTCACCTTTGCGTAACCAAACACGTGGATCGTAAAACTTTTTATTTGGTTTATCTGCTCCTTCCGGGTTGCCTAACTGACCTTGCAGAAAGTGTTCGTTCTTTTTATAGTAATTTAAAACACCTTCCCAGAAAGCCCATTGTAAATCGGTATCAATATTCATTTTAATGGCGCCATAACCCAATGCTTCACGAATTTGATTTTGTGGGGAACCGCTGCCACCATGGAATACAAAGTAAACTGGCTTAGGACCGGTCTTCAATTCTTTTTCTATGTACACCTGGCTGTTGTGTAAAATTTCAGGACGTAATTCAACATTACCTGATTTATAAACGCCATGCACATTTCCAAAAGCAGCTGCAACTGTAAATAGTTTGCCAACTTTACTTAATTCAGTATAAGAATATGCAACGTGTTCAGGTTGTGTATATAATTTATCGTTATCAATATTAGTGTTATCAACACCATCTTCCTCACCGCCTGTTACTCCTAATTCAATTTCGATACTCATGTCTAGGGGTGCCATTCTTTTGTAAAACTCAACAGAAGTGGCTATGTTTTCTTCAATGGGTTCTTCACTAAGATCCAACATGTGAGAACTGAAAAGAGGTTGGCCTTTTTCTTTATAAAACTGTTCCCCGGCATCAATTAATCCACTGATCCATGGCAACCATTTTTTAGCTGCATGATCTGTATGTAGTACAACCGGTACACCATAATATTTTGCTACGTTATGTATATGAAGCGCTCCGGAAACACCACCGGCAATATTTGCCTGCATGTTATCATTGGGCATTCCCTTGCCTGCCATAAATTGTGCTCCGCCATTACTAAATTGAATGATTACCGGAGAATTTACTTTTGCTGCTGTTTCTAATACAGCATTAATAGTGTCAGTACCTATACAGTTTACGGCTGGTAGCGCAAACTCGTTATCTTTTGCATCATTATAAAGTGCTTCTAATTCGGCGCCATGTAACACGCCGGCTGTGTATTTACCCATATTTGATTGTTTTGCACAAATTTAAGTGAATTTCACTTTTGAAATCATGTTATTTGAGTTTCACCACAATAAGGCCCGGATATAGATTTTCAAATAGTTTTACACCTGCTTTTGCATAGGGAGATTGCATAAACATTTCTTTTTCGCTTGGATATTCGTAGAAATACAAATAATAATCAATATTATACAATTTTGCATTACGCATTAATTCCTCAAAATTGTAGTCTAATAAAGCAGGCCCATACAGCTTACTTTTGGTAAGATAAGACAGTACCACAGTTTTGCCATACGGAGTAAAGGATTTGTAATTGAGAAAGAAATTGCCCTGTATATTGTTCTTCTTAAAAGCATTGGCCATTTCGTACACATCTTTATTATTGTTGCGGAGATCCTGCATTTCGTTGACAGGTTGTAGAAGAAAACTGCCTGCAAATAATATGGCTGATACTGTAAAAACCCTTTTAGTAATAAACCCTTTTTGAAATAGGTAGCTTAATAGTATGGCCATCATTACCATCAAAGTAATTGGTAACAGCCAGATATAGCGCCATTCAATAAAGATCAACAGGTACCCGGAAGGGTAGAGGATGGTAGTAATTAGTAACAACCATTCATTGCCCTCGGTTAATTTTTTCCTGGAATATGTATATGCGATGAAGCCCAACAGGATTACAAATGATCCAATACTGATGAGGTTTAATAGCCCGCAAAACTTTATGATATTACTGATGGTCCATTTTACCTGGGTAAAAAAATATTTGCCAGATGTAAACGGGCCTACATATTTTTCCTGCGCATAGGTTGGCTCATCCCAATAAGAAGTAGCATCAATAAATGGTGGTTCTGCAACCATTTTGCGGCTGTCGCTAATGCCCGGCGATAAAAACCAACTGGTATTTAATTTGGCTGCATTGTTTATTCTGAAAGAACCATATTTATGGGTTAGTACAACAAGATAAGGTGTAACCAACATGAAGAAGGTAATAAATGCAATGGCAGTTTTTACCAGGAATATTTTTTTTACCTGCCTGGTTGCCTGTCGTTTTAACAATACATAAGCCATTATTGGAAAATGCACCAGGAAGAATGGAAAGTTATATGCTTTTCCATAATAGCTAAGAGCAGCCAATACGCCGGTAATGATGATTTTATAATTATTAAGAATGAAATTTTTGCTGAACACCAGGTTTAGGTAAAGCATGATTAACCATAATTGTAGCAGATCGGCACACAGTTCGTAGAATGCATAAGAAAGTAAAAGAATGGCTAAAACAAAAGGAAGGATTTTTTTGAGTGTGTTATGAATATTGAATTTATCTATAAAAGCCTGGCAACTAAAAAGTGTGAGTAAACCCAGCAACCCATTCATGTATTTTGCTGATAATGCAGGATCGAAACCGGCTTTTATAAATGGAACCAATAGCCAGGATATAAGTGGGCTCCAATATCCATTTACTGCTGTATAAAATGATCCATTGGCATATCGTTCTGCAACATGAATGTAAGAAATTGCATCTATATCAAGCACATATTGGTACCAGGGAAATAATAAAAAAAATAAGGCAATGTATAAAATGGCAGCAATAATTGGATAAAGGCGATTCATTGCGAAAAGATAGTATAATTGCTTAATTATATTTTGCCTGTTGATCTGTTATTTGATAAACCAGCTAATATTTCATTAAAATATGTTGGTGCATCCAATAGCCTATTGCCGTACCAACTAAAATATTCTCCATCTACCAACAGCATTTTTGTTTCCGGTAAATGCTTCTGCAGTTCGTCTAAATGCTTTTGTTTAAAAGGAAATGGTTCTGATGATAGGAGTAACAATTCACAATTGTTTTCTGCTAAATCATTCACGGAAATAACCGGATAGCGAGTTTGGTGAGCAAACATATTTTCAAAGCCACAGTGCCGTAACATAGCATTGATGAAATTGTCTCCGCCAATGGTCATTAAAGGATCGTTCCAAATCAGGTAAGCAGTTTTAATGGGCTTAGGCATTGGATGAATTTTTAAAAATTCTGCTGAAATATTTCTTGTAAGTTCTGCTGCTTTTTCTTTTCTGTTTGTTAAGCAACCGATATCTGTAATCATTTCCAGTGCATCCTGCAGGTTATTAACATCCGTAACCCAAACTGGAAAATCCAGCGCCAATGCTTCAACTTCAGCTTTTACATTTTCTTCTTTATTGGCAATTATTAAATCGGGAAGCAGCGCTGTAATCTTATCAATCTTTATATTTTTTGTACCGCCAATTATTTTTTTTGTTTTAAGCCAGCCGGCAGGATGTACACAAAATTTAGTAATTCCAACAGTTTCATCGGCTAATTCCAACCATGCCAGTAACTCGGTTTGTGATGGTACTAAAGAAATGATGCGTTTAGGTGTAAAGTTTAAGTCGGTGACCGAATTAATTATCATACCATAAAAATAACAGAACGCCGGAGTAGATGCAAAAAAATACTTCCACAATTAAATGACGTTGTCAAAAAATGTGGAAGTAAAATTTGTTAATTCACGTTGTAGTGAATTTTGGGGTCAAAATTTTGAGGTTTTATACTCTCTAAAATGATTGTTCCGGGGGGCAGATTGATGATTTTTCTGTTTTTCAACAGTAAAGGATGTTTGGAAATTGTTTAAAAGAGGGTACTGGTTATTTTCTGTAGGATACTGGATAGTTGGTTTTCTTTGGAATTAATTCCTTTAAAGCCCTTGGTGTTGTTGGATATAAATGGGGTGATAAAAATCTAAAAAAGAAGTTGACTGATATTGGATTCGTTTGTTGCCTTTCGGCGATAGTTAGTTGAAATTTGAAACTATTAATTAACTATATGGTCTTTCTGGATTTTTGGATAAGATTGATATTTACTATCAATCAACTTCTACTACAAAGGTGCGCCAGTTTATCTTCGCCAGCAAGAGCAGATTTGCCCTTTTTTTTATCTGCAGAAAATACAGGGAAGCTAGTAGTATTCAGAAAAAGAAGTGAGTGACTTTACGGTATGTTCAGTAAGTATAAATACGAATGTTGGCAGTAAGCAGTTAAGGAAATAATTTATAAACAGTCTAAAATAAAAAAACTTCCACACCTACTAGTTTTTCATAGATTGTGGAAGCTGTTTTGGATCAACTTTTTGGACATCAAGATTGAATAAAGTGGGTTTTTACGCCCTGTTTGAAACTATTAATTAAACAACTCTTGATCCGGGTTTCAGTTTGTTGGTTTTTAGCCATCATCGCCTTTCAGCATAGGCCAGGATATTGGTTTCGGTTTTTGAGCTATCATCGCTTTTTACAGCATAAACTCAGGACATTGGTTTGGTTTTTTGGTTATCATCGCTTTTTACAGCATAAACCAGGAATTGGACTTTCTAGTTTTCAATCGGGATAAGACTTTTATTTATTTCAGCTTGTTAATTCAAAAAAATAGAAGTTGACTGATATTGGATTGACGGCTTTTCAGCGATTCGTTGGATTTAAAATTGTTGGCTTTTTCTGGATATTTGGATATGATTGATATTTAATCTTTATCAATCAACTTCTGATACAAAGATGCATCAGTACTACATAAGCACAAAGAGCAGTATTGCTCTTTTTTGCCCTTACAGTAAATACTACATGTGTAGTATCAATACATTAAAATTGGATGAAGGGATACGATTATATGGATCGTACAAATACTAAAAATAATCAGTCGTATTAAAATTTCAATATATAAATAGCTGCTAAAATCCAGTATAGACAGCTATTACAGGTCATTCATATAATATCGTATAACTACCTGGTAAGGCTTTGGATGATATCGTATTTTGTTACAACATGATATTGGCCGGTTTCATCCTTGCTAAGAACAGCTCCATTTTCTTTAGTAATAAAAATGCTCAAACGTTCAACCGGAGTGTCGAAAGCTACATCAGGATATGCATTTTCCATGATGGATAGCACAGTTTGGGTTTTAACACCTGCATCATTGAGTACTTTATTAAAAAGGCCTCCGGCAGAAATGGCACCGATATTTTTCCCATCCTGCATTACAGGAATATTTTCAATGTCATATTTTTTCATCAATTCAATTGCTTCTGCAACGGTTTGGTCAGGAGCAAGTGTAATTAAACGTTGTTTTCCCCGGGCATTGATCAGGTCTTTAAAAGTTTTCATTTCCAGGAAACCTCTTTCAAGCATCCATTCATCATTGTAAACTTTTCCAATATAGCGGCTGCCATGATCATGAAAAATACACACTACCACATCATCCTTTTTTAAGGTGCTTTTTAATTGCATCAATCCCTGCAGACAACTACCTGCACTGTATCCTATAAAAATGCCTTCCTCTTTAGCAATACGCCTGGCCATTAAAGCGCCATCTTTATCAGATACTTTTGTAAACGCATCAATAACACTCATGTCGTAATTGGCAGGTACAAAATCTTCTCCAAATCCTTCACTGATATAAGGGTAAACTTCCTTTTGATCAAGTTCACCTGTTTCAAAATATTTTTTCAATAAAGAACCATAACTATCAATTGCCCAAACCTGTATGTTGGGATTTTTTTCTTTCAAATATTTGCCGGTTCCAACAATTGTTCCGCCGGTTCCGGTAGCCACTACCAGGTGGGTTACTTTGCCTTCTGTTTGTTCCCATATTGCGGGGCCTGTTTGCTCATAATGTGCAAGGCGGTTAGCCAGGTTGTCGTACTGATTTACATACCAGCTATTGGGTACTTCTGAGGCCAATCTTTTACTTACACTATAATAACTGCGTGGATCTTCCGGTTCAACATTAGTAGGACAAACAATTACTTCTGCACCAACTGCTTTCAGTATGTCCGCCTTTTCTTTTGATTGTTTATCTGTGGTGGTGAAAATACAGCGATAACCTTTTATGCAGGCGGCAATGGCCAATCCCATTCCTGTATTACCACTGGTTCCTTCTATGATGGTTCCACCGGGCTTTATTTTTCCTTCGGCTTCAGCAACTTCAAGCATCTTTAATGCCATGCGATCTTTGATGCTGTTGCCCGGGTTAAAATATTCCACTTTAGCTAAAACAGTACAAAGTAGTTCCCTGGTTATTTTATTAATTTTTACAAGTGGTGTATTGCCTATCGTTTCTAAAATATTGTTCAGCCACATAAGTTGGAAATTTTGGCGAAGGTAACTAACTGTTTTCCTTCGGAATTAATTAAAAGGGTGGTATTGAAGTAATAAACCATTCGAAGTTATTCTACAAACAATTGAATGTATCACCACATGCTATAAAATTATTTTAAATGAACTTTACTATCAGAAACTATCAACCGCTAATTAATTTTTAATATCCTTAACTGATTACCCCCAAAAGCAATAGGCATTGCATTTACTGCTTCGTTTATTCAGAAAGTATCCGCCCCTTTGGGGCGTTACTTTTTATATAACTTCCAAGGCTTTTTTGATAGCATTATCCTGGGTATTCAGCATTTCATAAAAACCTTCATTACGCCATCTCTGCCTTGCAATGGAAGATTTAATGCGCATAATAATATCTGCTTTTTCTTTCGGGTTAACATAAGTCAGTGAAATGGAATCGTTGGAAGCTGCTACTTTAAAATCATCCCAGTCCTGCTCAGTAAAAGAAAAACCTTTTACAAAATCGCCGGAGGATTTAAAGGCCAATAATTTGGCGGTGTTTCTTAAATAATATTTATAGGCAAAATCACCAATGGTGCCTTTAAAATAAATCCTCGACATGTTTGTTGTGTAGAAAGTAGTGTCAACCGGAATAAAAATATCCGGTGTAATTCCGCCGCCACCATATAACTTTTTACCACTTTTTGTGGTGTAAATTTTTGTCGTATCGTTTTTAACAGAATCTGCAGTGGATACTTCGCCATCAAGAAAGCGATTGCTTATTTCATCGTAATAGGCTTTCTGTCCATTTTCGTAAGAGCGTTGAATGCTTCTGCCAATTGGCGTAAAATACCTGGCAACTGTAAGGCGAAGTGCACTACCATCACTTAGGTCGTATTGTTCCTGTACAAGTCCTTTTCCAAAACTTCGTCTGCCAATGATGGTGGCCCGGTCCCAATCCTGCAATGCACCCATCAGTATTTCACTGGCACTTGCACTGCCTTCGTCTGCCAGTACTACCAACTCACCATTTTCAAAAAGTCCCTCACGCTGGCAACGATATTCTTTTTTAGGAAAATGTACTCCTTCCGTGTATGTGATCAATTTATCCCCGGATAAAAATTCATCGGCAATAGCAGTTGCTTCATCTAAAACGCCACCGCCATTTCCCCTAAGGTCGAGCACCAGTTTTTTTAAGCCTTGCTTTTGTAACCCTTCAAGTGCTTTCATAAACTCACGATAGGTAACCTGCGAAAATTTATTGAGTTTGATGTAGCCCGCGCCAGGCGCTAACATGTAGCTGGCATCTACACTGCTAACGGGAATTACCCCCCGTACAATGGCAATGGGCAGTATTGTGCTGTTTCGAGAAACCCGAACGGTTACCTTGGTTCCCAAATCGCCCCGCAGTAAATTGCGGATGGTTTCATTCGACACTTTTTTTCCTGCAATCACACTATCGTTGACCGCTATCAGCTTATCGCCAATTTTAAGTCCTGCATTAAAGCTTGGCCCATCCGGTACTACATTCAATACATTTAAGGTATCATCGAAAATGTTAAATTCTATACCAATACCAAAAAAATTACCGGCAATATCTTCATTAACACTCTGAAGATCCTGCGCCGGAATAAAAACCGAATGAGGATCGAGCCTGCTTAAAATAGCAATAATGGCTGAATCGCTGATAGCATTCGTTTTTACTTCATCTACATATTTGTTATTGATGAGATTCAATACTTCCTGCACCGGGCGGGCTTTTTCGAGTGAGAAGAAACTTTTGCCGGGTTGCGTATCTCTTAACTTATAACCTATTAACATACCTGCAACTACTGCAACACTAAAGAGTAGCGGAAGCCATACCTGGAGCTTTTTATTCATACTTTTACTTAATAAGCACGAAAATAATTGAAAATATTATGAATGAAGCTGTAGTCTTTTTTTAATTATCTTGGCGGTTCGAAAAAATTAAAATTCAATTAATTAACATGGCAATCAAACTTATAGCAGATAGCGGTTCAACAAAAGCAGAGTGGTGTTTGCTGGATGGGGCTAAGAAAAAGAAAATATTTACCATGGGCATTAGCCCATACTTTTTAAATACAGAACAGGTAAAAGCCGTATTAGAAAATGAATTAATGCCCAAATTAAAAGGGATTAAACCCGATGAGGTATTTTATTATGGCACAGGCTGTAGCAATCCGGCCAATATCAAAGTAATAAGGGATGCGATAAAGAAAGTTTTACCAACCGCCTCCATAAAAATTGATCATGATTTAATGGGAGCAGCAAAGGCGCTTTGCGGTAATGAAAAAGGCGTGGCCTGTATTTTAGGAACAGGGTCTAATTCCTGTTATTATGATGGCAAAAAAATTGTAAAAAACAGTCCGGGCCTTGGTTTTATTTTAGGAGATGAGGGTAGTGGCGCTTACCTGGGCAAAAAAGTAATACAATATTATCTGTACAATACATTTGATCCGGACCTGATGGATCGTTTTAACGCAAAATACAACATTACTTCAGTTGAAATTTTAGATGCGGTTTACAAGCAGCCTTTACCAAACCGTTACCTGGCGGGATTTGTACCTTTCCTGATTGAAAATCGTGGGCATTACATGATAGAAAATATTATTGAGGACAGCTTTAATGATTTTTTCTTCAATCATGTATATAAATACCGTGAAAGCTGGACTTTGCCGGTGAATTTCATTGGCAGCGTTGCATTTGGATTTAAAGATGTATTGAAAGAAATGTGTAATACTTATGAACTGCAGTTAGGTAAAGTGTTGAAGAATCCAATGGAAGGGCTAATTAAATTCCATTCTGCCTGAGAAGCTGTTTAAATTGAATGCTGTGAAAAGATGATGGTGGAAAATGATGCCATGAAAATATGAATTTGAACGTAGCACTTCGTTCCTCAGTGTAAACTCTGCCAATACCGATGCAATGAAATACTCCCGATAGATTCGGGACCAGTAACCAAAAATCTTTTCTAAGCAGCTTCTGAAGAAGCCCGATTTAAAATGAAGCGTATTCATCATAAAATAATTTAGCCGAACATCTTTTTTTTAGCCTTTTGATACCTGGTTAAAAGAAAATTGTTTTGTTTTTTAAAGCGGTTGAAGTATGGCTTTTAAGCAGCCAGCCACTTATAAAAATAACTTTGAAAATTAGCGCTGATTGCCTAATTTACAGATGCTAAAAAACTAAATTCTACTTATATGAAATGTAAACTTCTACTCACAGCAATCGTAATTTTTACCGGTTTTATTTGCAAGTCTCAAAGTGCATCCCGTACTTATGCTATTACCGGCAAGGCCAATAATAATTTTTTATGGGCTGATATAAAGCAGGTAGATATTACCACGGGTAAAGTAAATAAAGTTGTATTTGAATCGGACAAAACTGCCTTTAAAGCCACCAATTTAGACAATAGCTCCATTGCTCAACGATCTGGCGAAGTTGCCAACCCAACAGGGCTTGGAGTAGCAGCCTGTGCATTGGATGCAAGGCACAACAGGTTGTATTTTGCTACCATGCATTTTTCAGATATCCGGTTTTTAGACCTTTCAAAACCAGATTTAAATTTTACAACAATCAAAAAAAATATCCTTGCTTCACCGGTTAAAGACGGGTTCCAATCT
This sequence comes from Ferruginibacter sp., assembly GCA_046590675.1. Lineage (GTDB taxonomy): Bacteria > Bacteroidota > Bacteroidia > Chitinophagales > Chitinophagaceae > Ferruginibacter. The sequence goes on from JBKJUP010000047.1 coordinate 36,123, forward strand.
GAAGAGAATCATATTACCAGGATGGTCATTGCTGCTGACGGTTACGGTTATGCTTTAACGAATGATGCCAATCACTTAATTCGATTTAGTACCGATAAAAAAGCCGTTGTTGAAGATCTTGGAAACCTGGTAGATGCTGAAAATAACAAGGATATTTCCATTCATAATAAATGTACCAGTTGGGGAGGCGATATGGTTGCAGATGCTTTTGGTAAATTGGTGGTGATATCAGCTAATCACAACGTGTTTTTTGTGGATACTAAAACCAGGATTGCAACACATACAGGTAGCATAACGGGGCTACCGGCAAATTTTTCTACAAACGGCGCTGCGGTGGATGATGGCGGCCTGTTGGTAGTAAGCAGCGCCAATGTATTTGAAGGATTGTATAAAATAAATATGAAAGATTTGGCAGCAGTTAAAATTCAAACCAACGAAGCTCCCTTTAATGCATCAGACCTGGCAAATGGAAATTTACTATCACAAAAAGAAGCCGATGACCTGGTACGTTTTCAATATATTAAATCCCCGGTATTACCTGGTATAAATGGTGAGGCAAAGCTGTATCCCAATCCATTAACCGGCACTCAATTTAGTGTGGAATTTGACGGGAAGCCAGCCGGAACTTACACCATTATGTTGACCGATCTTGCAGGAAAAATACTTCAAACAAAGGTTGTGTCCATTGGCAAACCAGGGCAGGTTGTATCTGTTCGTATTTTAGGGAAAGTTTCTAAGGGCATGTACATGGTAAAAGTATTGAATGAAAACAGGCAGACGGCATTTTCCGAGAAAATGGTAATTGAGTAAAGTTTTATATGCGATAAAAAAGGGCTGCACTTATGTGTAGCTTTTTTTGTCACGCATGTTTACAGTAGCCCCAAGTGTTGTTTTTGTCGGTTAAATACTCTGTAATACATTGTTGTTTGATATCCATTTTTGGTTGATTTGTAGTCAACCTATTTCAGGACGAGACATATAGGCTGCCGCTAAAACAAATGGCAACAACGCCTGGTAATAAGTTATTTTTCACAGCGTTGAAATGCAAAGACATCACCATATCGGCTACAAATCACCTAGCAATAGAGGCTCTCAGCCAGGCGTCGGTCAACAAAGAATAACCGGAAGCCCCCGTTAATTTCTTTTTAATGCGGGGCTTTTTTATTGGGGACTTGCGGCTATTCTTCGTAATGTTTGTACGCTGCATTAGTCTACTTGGAATTAATCGATGCTCAATTTTTGTTTTGATAGCTCAACTTTAAAATTGACTTTGGCATTGAGTGCATTGAAAACTTTTATTACTGTGTCAAACCGAGCATTTGTAAAATTGTTTTCAAGTTTTGAGATTTGTGCTTTTTGAACACCAACCATTTGTCCAAGTTGTTCCTGTGTCAAATTTTGATGTGTCCTTGCCTCTTTTATTGCACTGCCTAATAATTCTAATTTTAATTCGTACTCGAAAACATCACGTCTTTTTGTGCCAACGTTGCCAACGTGTTTGTCAATCATTGTATCGAGTGAAACAGTTTTTATTTTTTTTGTTGACATTGTCTATTTATTTTTTTGTTCAAAATATTGTTCTCTAATTCTTTCAGCTTTATCAAGGTCGGACTTAGGTGTTCTGTCTGTCTTTTTAATAAGTCCGTGAGTTGATAAAACTAAGGTTTGTTGTCCTTGTGATTTGTCCCAAAAGGCAAAATTCTAAAGTGAGTTTTGTTATAAAATGTTCTGAATTCCCAAATATTGTCATTGAGCTTTTTGAAGAGTTCAGGGTCGTTTGTCAACTGAGCCTTTTTAATATTGTAGTAAATTTTCTGCTGAGACTTTTGGTCTAAACTGTCCATAAATTCAACGGCTTCAGGAAGAAATTCGACTTTGAATTTTTCGTTCATTCGCTTTTTTAGTCAAAAATAAAAGTTTCCTATTAAAGAAACAATTTAAATTTCGTAGGGTGTCCAAAAATGTAACGTACAAACGTTTTGAATTGCCGAAGGGCGGGGAATTCATTGCTGGTCCTGCCCCGGAACCAAAGCTAAATTGAAAATAAAAAGTACAGAATAAGAACAACAGCCAAATTGAAAAACGTCCAGCCCTGACTGAAGTTGATAGCGAACACGAAACCTTAGTTATTGTAGGCTGTGCTTCAGTCTGTCAAATAGGAACTATCTTATTTTAATAACGTCTTTTGCTATTGAAGGGAACATCAAAAACATCCTCGGATCGTGTCCTGGAATTATATATTTGACATTTGATGCGAGGATTTTCATCCTCTGCATCGACATTACATAAGCACTAGTATCAAAAGTGCCATAAGGTGGCGCTGATACTAAATGGTCTAAATTGTAATAGGTCCAAATATTGTCTGATGCAAGAATTATTTTGTCAGCCTCCGTTTTCACGAGTACAAATTGCGAGTTGAATGTATGTCTTGAACCTGTGTATACTTTAATGCCGGAAAATATTTCCTTCTCATCCCCATCAACAAGAGTTAATTTACCTGCTAGATTTACATCAATTAGCTTTCGTATGTCTCTTTTGTTAAACCCCCAATTATTGCCATCACTTTGCCAAGCAGGGCCGATAAAATAATTGTAATCTTCTTTTTGAATCCAAATATGAGCATTTGGAAACAGGTCAATCCCATCAATATGATCCCAATGTGGATGAGTTAATATAATATCCGTAATATCTTCTTGCCTCAAACCAACCTTTAATAACACTGAGTCTGGTCGTACATAATTTACAACATTAAGATCTCTAGCTTCTGCCATATCGTTTGAAAAACCAGCATCAACCAAAATGTTTTTACCATTATCTCCCTTGATCAACCAAACCATAAAAAAAATTTTCACACTATCGTTATCAGGGCCGTGCATTGCAATTGCTGAAATTGGTAGTGCATATTTCGATTCTGCAAATTTAAACGCATAGACTTCATATTTGACAGTTTGTGAAGATGCGATTACAGGAGCTACCAAGGCTATCAGAATAAAAGAAATGAACTTTTTCATTTTTTAGGTTTTAAGTTTTATTGTGCTGACATACGATTTTTTAAAGTAAAACTAGTGAATGTCTAGTCCTTCGGGCAACACGAAACCTTAGTTATTATGCGTTGTTTTTCTTCTCCACGGTCTTTCACTCGTATTAGAACTATAAATGCTGAAATCGCTGTCAAAAGTCCAATTGCAACAATCGAAATGTCAAGCCCAAACCTGTCTGCAATAATGCCTGTAATGATTGCTCCGAAAGCATATCCTAAATCTCTCCATAGTCTGAATGTTCCTAAACTTTCTGCCCTTTGTGATGGGTGTGTAAAGTCAGATATGGCATTTATAAAAGTTGGGTAAACTAAGGCTGTACCTAATCCTAATGCAATTCCAATTAGAATAAAATGAATTTCTGTTGTGGCAAAAACCAATAAAATAATTCCAAATGATTGCAATAGCATACCCCAAAAAAGTAACATTTTTTTTGAATAAATATCCGAAAGTTTTCCTGTGAAAAGTTGGCTCAACCCCCAAACTGTTGGATAAATGGAAGATAATAGCCCAATTTGGGAAATACTAAAATTTTTAGAAAGAAGTAATAATGGTAATAAACCCCAAGTCATTCCATCGTTTAAATTGTTTACCAAACCTGCTTGTGTAATACCACTTAAAGACTTATGTTTAAAAGTTGTGTCAATGAAAATATTCTTCAATAATGGGACATCGCTTTTAATACTTTCAGTTTCAACGTGTCCTTTGGTGTCCTTTAAAAATAATATTGTTAGTAAAAGACCTGCTATTGAAAATAAAATACCTAAATAAAATGGGTATGGTCTTATACCGTATTTGTTGGCAATATAACCTGTAAGAAAGGCAACAATACCAACTGATAAATAACCTGAAAATTCGTTTATACCAACTGCTAAACCTCTTTTTTTACTGCCAACCAAATCAATTTTCATTATTACTGCCATACTCCAAGTAAGTCCTTGATTAAGCCCTAAAAGTATGTTTGCAAGAATTATCCAATTCCAATTATTTGCAAAAATTAAAATAAACGGAATTGGCAAGGCAAATAGCCATCCAATTATCATTAGTTTTTTTCTGCCAATTTTGTTGGCTAACTTACCTGTGAAATAATTACAAAGAGCCTTTGTAATTCCAAATGCTACAATGAAAGAGAATATTGCAGTTTTTGAAGCTAATCCAAATTCTTGTTCTGCTAATTGTGGTAAAATGTTTCTTTCTAAACCTATCATTCCACCCACAAAAGCATTGATGATAACCAGCAACGTAAACTGTTGCCAATTTTCTTTTAGTCCCAATTTCTTTTCCATTGTATGATGTATTAAGAAATTGCACAACGATTTGCACCTGCCTCTAAATCCAATAGATTATAACCTTCAAAGTTTCCAAGTTTATTAATTTCAGAGATTGTAAGATAATTGGGTGGTGTCGGTGGAAGTTTTGAAATTACTGTTTCAACGAATTCTGTTTCTTGAAACTTTAAAGATTTAATATTCTCTTTTATGTTTTTTAATGATTCGGTAATAAATGGCTGACCAACAAAAATTGATTTTGAAATATGTGCAGGCATTACTAAAATGGTTTCATTTAGAGAAGCAATTTTTTGTAAGGATTTATACAAAAGTTTTGCTTTGAAAACTACTTCTTCTTTTTCTGCTTTAAGGTCTGGTCGTCCAATGCCATCAGTAAAAAGAGTGTCGCCTGTTAATATTATTTTGTTGTTAATTAAAAAAGAAGTGCTTTCCAAAGTATGCCCCTCTGTGAATAATATTTGTACTTCAATATTTCCAAGTTTAATAATTTCTTTGTCATTAATTGCTGTAAATGGATAGGAAACTTTTGCAGTTGCATTAAACAAATGCGTAGCATTTGTTTCTTTTGCAAGTTCCAAAGTTCTTGATACATAGTCGGCGTGAATATGCGTATCGGTTACATACTTTATTTGCCAATTTTTGGAATCTGCTATTTGCTTATAAACGATTGGGTTTAATGAACTGTCTATAACAATTGCTTCGTTTTCAGAACCAATAATATAGGAAAGGCAACCCTTTGCAACCCGTCTTATTTGTATGATTTTGAAATTGTCAAATACTATCTCTTGTTTGTCGTATGCTGTATTCCAAGCATTCATACCACCATTCAATGAGTACGTTTCTACACCTTTATTCGCTAAAAGCTCGGCTGCAAAAATACTTAATTTGCCTCTTGCACAAAGTGTTACAACTGGCTTTTGATGGTCAAAATTAAAGTTATCAAGTGCATTTAAGTTACCTACTTTTAATTCATCATAAGCATTAAAATATTTGCTTTCTGGAATAAACCATTCGTCCCTTTCGGTTTGCGGTCTAATATCAAGAATTGTAAATTCTTTTTTAGCTTCTAACCAAGAAACCAATGTTTTGCTGTCAATTTGCTTTACTTCTGCCATTGTACTATTTGTTTAATGATAGTGCAAAGGTGAGAGTAGTTAAAAACAAATCCTTTTACAAATGATAAATAATTACTTTGGAGTTGCCCTAATTCGGCTAAGAGAAACTTGGGTGATTCCCAAATAAGATGCAATGTGTTTTAAGGGTATTTTTTGCAGGTAGTTGGTTTCTTTTAAAAGGTGTTTGTACCTTTCGTCTGCTGAATGAAACTGAATACTTTCAATTCTGTTTACGGTTTCAACGTAGGCTTTTTCAAATATTAGTCTAAAAAGGCGTTCAATATTTGGTTTGGTGTCGTAAAGTTTGAAAAGTTGTGTTGCATTGATAGAAATGATTTCAGCATCTTCTAAAATTTGTATTGCTTTTTGCGAAGGATTTCCTGTAAATAAACTCTCAACTCTTGCAATAATGTTGTTTTCAAAAGCAAAACTTTCAGTTATGTCAATGCCGTCTTTGTAGTAAAATATTCGGGTAATTCCTGATTTTAGAAAATATATTGTTTTACAAGTGTGACCCACTTTTTGAAGTAAGTCGTTTTTTTTAATTGTAATGGTTGTCGAAATATTTTCGATTGCAAGTTTATCGTTGTCGCTAATTTTATGAAAGCTGTCGAAGTAGTTAAAAAGTTCTGTCATTTTTCTTGTCTGTTTGTGTTTGCAGGATGTCTCATAAAATAATGCATAACGAGCGGGGCTTGCTGCAGGGCTGGAATTCATAGCTCGTCCAGCCCGGTACCGCTGCTGAATAAAGATATAAAAGTACAAGTTAACAAACAAAAGTCCAGCGATGTTGGTCCAGC
>JBKJUP010000092.1:0-15372 GCA_046590675.1 Ferruginibacter sp.
ACTACAAACCATTCTAAACAATAAAACCCTGTACCAGTAAGGATTTAAAAATCTAAAAACCAAAATAATCATGAAAAATGATGAAAAATAGCAGTTTTAACTGCAATGTGGGTTAACACATCTTTCGATCCTATTGAGTTACATCTGCGCTTTTAGAGGTAATTTTGCATTTTAAAACTTCTATTTTGAGTATGCCTGTTTTACTGATTACGCCTCCTTTTACGCAGCTTAATACGCCTTATCCCGCTACAGCCTATTTAAAAGGATTTCTCAATACGAAAAATATCAAAGCTTACCAGGCCGACTTCGGGATAGAGGTGATGATGATTATTTTTTCTAAGAAGGGGCTTACAAATCTATTTAAACAGATACTTATTGAAGGAAACAATTATTCTGAAAATGCACTTAGAATAATTGCTTTGCAGGAAGAATACATTAATACGATTGATGCAGTAATATTGTTTTTACAAGGAGAAAATCCAACATTAGCTCACCAGATTTCGAAAAGAAACTTATTGCCGGAAGCCAGCAGGTTTGAGCAACTGGATGATTTGGTTTGGGCTTTTGGTAGTATGGGCATACAGGATAAAGCAAAGCATCTTGCCACAATGTACCTGGAGGATTTGTCAGATATTATAAAAGAATGTGTTGATCCACATTTTGGATTTAGTCGCTATGCTGAAAAACTTGCCCGATCTGCCAATAGCTTCGATGAACTTTATAGGGCGCTCAGCCAGCCATATACTTACACCGATAATATATTACTTGAAATTCTTGAAACGAAGATTGTCCAGGTTAATCCATCACTTGTTGCATTCTCTGTACCCTTTCCTGGTAATTTATACACCGCTTTAAGATGTGGACAGTGGATCAAAAAGTTTTACCCTGGCGTAAAAATCGCCATGGGAGGAGGATTTGCAAATACTGAATTGCGTTCTCTTTCTGATAAAAGGGTTTTTGACTTCCTCGATTTTATAACATTGGATGATGGTGAAGCCCCACTTGAAAATCTGATAGCGCATGTAGAGGGAAAGCAACCACTTGAAACTTTAAAGCGATGTTTTACTTTACTCAATGATGTTGTTACCTATATCAATAATACCAATAGCAAGGATTATAAGCAGGGTGAAGTAGGAACGCCGGATTATAGTGATCTGCTTCTCGATAAATATATTTCAGCTATAGAGATAGTTAATCCTATGCATAGCCTGTGGAGCGATGGACGCTGGAATAAACTCACAATGGCACATGGATGTTATTGGGGTAAATGTACTTTTTGTGATATCTCATTGGATTATATTAAGCTCTACGAACCTATTACAGCCTCATTGCTTTGCGATAGAATGGAAGAGATGATTAAGCAAACAGGCGAAAATGGATTTCATTTTGTAGATGAAGCTGCTCCACCCGTTTTGATGCGTGCCCTGGCGCTGGAAATCATCCGTAGAAAATTGGTTGTAAGTTGGTGGACCAATATCCGGTTTGAAAAAAGTTTTACAAAAGACCTTTGCCTGTTGTTAAAAGCTTCGGGATGTATCGGTGTTTCGGGAGGTTTGGAAGTTGCTTCAGATCGTTTGCTCGACCTTATTCAAAAAGGTATTACTGTAGCGCAGGTTGCCAGGGTAAATAAGCATTTTACGGAAGCCGGCATCATGGTGCATGCTTACTTAATGTATGGTTTTCCAACGCAAACTGCCCAGGAAACAATTGATTCATTGGAAATGGTACGGCAATTGTTTGAAGCCGGCGTTCTGCAATCTGCATTTTGGCACCAGTTTACAATGACGGCGCATAGCCCTGTAGGCCTCAATCCTGAGAAATATAAGGTTGAAAAAATTTCAAACATAACGGGAAGTTTTGCTAACAATGATATTGAACACATTGATCCCACAGGGGCCAAGCATGAAACATTTGCATTTGGACTTAAAAAGTCGCTGTTAAATTTTATGCACGGAGCCTGTCTTGATTATCCATTGCAAAAATGGTTCGATTTTAAAGTGCCTAAAACCTCGGTTAATCCGGGATATATTACAGATGTTTTAATGAATGAAGATATCGTGGCATACAAACCAACATCAAAAGTAGTTTGGTTGGGAAAGAAACCCAAAGTGGAAATTTTCACTAAATCAAAAAAAGGAAATCAATGGGAAATGTCATCGCTGACTTTCCTGGGAAAAAGGGAAACATTAAATATTAAAGTTAGCCAATTACACGGCACATGGCTTGCAGACATGCTGGAACTATTATCAGTTGATAATCAAAAAAATTACACGTTGCAGGAAGTGAAGGAAAATTATGAAGCGGCAGGCATGGATGATTTTGAATTATTTTGGGACAACAAACCTGTTAATACTTTGTATAAAGTTGGGCTATTAAAATTATAGACTTTCTCAATATTTAGTTCAACCTGAAAGCAATGATAGGCTTCGTCATTTATTTTATTTATTTCTCATAAACTACTTGTTTGTTTTTTATTTGTAGCTTTTGTTAGTGAATTTTAATCCTTCAATGGTCATATAAATGTTAAACTTTTAAACAATCGGTTGCTTTAATTGTAGCAGCTTTGAAAAATAGTTTACATGCTCCATACAAAAATATTTCAAATGAAAAAAAGTCTATTGCTGGTGATCATCTTTATCCTCGCTAATTATTATTCTTTTAGCCAGTTTTTTAAAAAGGATGGAGGGCTTTCGCATACTTTTTCCATAGTGGCGAGAGACACTATAACTGGCGAGATGGCCGTTGGAGTGCAAAGCCATTGGTTTAGCGTAGGTACGGCTGTTCCCTGGGGCGAAGCAGGTGTTGGTGTGGTAGCTACTCAATCGTTTGTAAATAAAAGTTATGGCACCAAAGGCCTGGAGTTAATGAGTGCCGGTAAAACAGCAATTGAATCATTAAAAGAATTATTGCAACAAGATGAAGGAAGAGAAGTACGGCAGGTAGCCATGATAGATGTGAATGGTAACGTAGATGCATACACTGGTAAAAATTGTATTGACTATGCAAATCAAATTGTGGGTAAAAATTATTCGGTGCAAAGCAATATGATGCTGACCAATAAAGTTTGTGCGGCCATGTCGAAAGCGTACGAAGCATCTGTGGGAAAACCTATTGCAGAAAGAGTTTTAACTGCTTTACAGGCAGCTCAGGCAGCAGGCGGAGATATTAGGGGCAAGCAGTCTGCAGCAATATTAGTAGTGGCAGGCAAAAAGACAGATAAGCCCTGGAACGATAAATTGATTGATATAAGAGTGGATGATAATGTTGCTCCATTAAATGAATTGAGTCGCTTATTGCGATTGGTGAGAGCCTATGAACACATGGATAAGGGAGATCTCGCCACTGAGAAAAATGATATGCAACTTGCTATGGAAGAATATGGTGCTGCAATGAAAATGTTTCCAGCAAATCTTGAAATGAAATACTGGACAGCTATTACTTTGGCAAATAATAAAAAGATTGCGCAGGCATCGGCAATGTTGCAAAAAATTTATTTACAGGATAATAATTGGAGAGAACTAACAAGAAGGCTTCCAAAAGTAAATCTGCTGAATGTTTCGCCAGGCGATTTGAAAATTTTATTGAAGTAACAAACCCGTCCAAAATAATATCCTTTCTGCAATTAATTTTTTGCATCATTGATCTCAATCCAATATCCATCTGGGTCCTTAAAATATAGTTGGTTTACTTTATCTACTCTTAAGGTAACCTGATTTTTTTCACCAGCCCAATTTTCATATTCTATGTTGTTTGCTACAAGCACTTTTATGAAATCAGGTACAGAAGAAACTGTAAAACAAAGATGACTGTTTTTATCGTGAACAATTGCTTCTTTAGCTCCCTGTATTAAATGTAAATGCCCTGTTGGCCCAATAGAAAACCAGGTGTGCCTGCCATCATGAAATGGTTCAGGAATAGTGTCAAGGTGAACTATATCTTTATAAAAATCAGTACTCGTCTTAAGGTTTACCACATATACCGCTATATGATTCAAAACAGGTTTTATCTTGATTTCCTGTGCTTCGTTTTCCTTTGGGAAAAAAAATAGCACTGCCAGTAAGAATAAGCCTTGTACGCAAGTTTTCATCGTTATATTTTTAGGAGAGTTAATAATGTAAATAAGAAAATGCACACAATATTTAATACAGGATTTGATAGATTCGCTGATTTTCGCAAGATGCCATCAATATCAGGATTGTTTCAATTCTTCTTCAATTACATCATGATAGTTTTCTTCATTTTCTACTACCCATTTAGGTAGGTTGGGCGTTTGCAGCAACTTCCAGGTTGCATCTATCTTTTCAACAGAAAAGAAAATCCGGTTATCGCGTTCGTCAACAACATCAACTGTGAACATCCCTTCCTTATGATCATTTAGTTTCCGGAAATTAAATTCCTTAAGTCGACCGTTTGCTTTTATCAGTTTAGTAAACTGAATATTTTTAGTGAATTTGAATTGCATGTGATAGTTTAATTATAAAATTATAGCAATAACCATACTATAAGTAAAAAAAAATTAGCAGTTTAATCTTAATTCCACGCTGAAACGCTGCACAGTAGTGGGTATAAAAAGACTATTCCAATTTTCAAAAAAATTAAATTAAAAATTGTAACCTGCCCGATCGGGCAAAAATAATATTTTAAACTGTATTTTCTTTTAACTAGTGGTGTCAATATTGTTTTATAAATGAATTTTTCCGAGATAGGTGTATTACTTGTCACATAATCAGCACCCGGTAGGTACATTGTTTATTTATTAAATAACAACATTTTTGAATGAGTCAGTGTGCAGAATCACAAAATAAATTTGTTACATAAGCGTTATGGTTACTATTACCTTTTGAACTCAGAGAAACCCCATTCCGTTTACCCTAAAATCATTCACTATGGAGAAAATCGCAGTGAAATTGATCGTAGCAACCAGCCTATTGGTACTATGTATCAGTATTTACAAACTGGTTACCGATTTAGCTTAACCCCCTGGTAAAGTTATTATTTAACAAATTAAGAAAGTATAAGCCGTCATTTTTGTTATTAAAAGTGACGATTTTGTACTTTCTTTTTTTATTTTATCAGTTAATTATTTTGAGTGCTCCGCTTCTAACTTCATGATTTCTTCTTTTTAAATCCCGTTTTCAAAAACAGTTTTATCGTTTTTTGCAAAAAACTGATCTTACGCAGGTGGACAAAAAAAGGGAATCAGATAAAAATCCGGTTCCGTATCATTTTCCAATATCCTTTGTAAAAGCATTTCGAGACTGATTTTGTCTCTAATAAGTTTCGTAGCTGATAACCCCCGATCATCAATTACAAACCAAAAATAATATGGCTTTTGATTTTATATAACCCGCTTTTAGCAAGTGCTAAGTTTAATTAAGCAGACGGTTAAACATGATCTAAAGGCTGAAAGAAAGCAGGATAACAGAAAGTGTTATCTGACCATTTTAATATTAAATGAACATAAATGAGATAAATATGAAATAAGATTTACTTTGTAAAAAATTATTTTTTAGTTGTAGAATACAGCTTTTAATCCCGTTACTTTTCCTAACCGTTAATTTCATTTTATGAAAATTATTCTATTATTACTTCTTATTGGTAATGCATGTTCCTTACATGCTCAAAATCCTAAAGACATTATCGTTAACCCATTAAAAGATGATACCAGCCAGCTTACAAATAAAATATTTAAGTACAAAGAATATAAGGACGGAATGGTGATTTTCAATGATAGTAAATTTGTTGCAGCAAAAATGAATTTAAACCTGTTATCAGATAAAATTCTGTTTATCAATCCCAAATCAGATACGCTGGTATTGGCAAAGCCTGAAACTTTTAGGATGGTTACAATAGAAACTGATACTTTTTATTATCATGACAATAAGTACCTTGAAAAACTCACACATTATTCAGAAGGTAACCTGGTAGTTAGCCAGACAATTAAACTAATTGGGCGGGAAAAAAAAGGTGCTTATGGTACATATTCTGCAACTAGCTCCATCAATTCAAACACAACTTTTACAAGTGATGACCAGATTATAAATTACCTGGGAGTAGATGAGAACGCAATATTCAGAATAACTGAAATTTTTTATATTTCTGACAAATTCAATAATTTTTTCAATGCCAATAAAAAGAATTTCTACAAAATGTTTTTCAATCACGAGAAAGAGATAAAGGATTTTTTGAATTTAAATAAAATCAACTTTACCAAATCTGAGGATCTAAAAAATTTGCTCAGTTACATACATGGACTTCCTTAACACCATCATATTTTCAGCATAACAATACGTTGTAGGAACATATTTGCCTGCAACAAATGTTCTAATAGTTGAAATTTTACTAATAGCATTACAAGAGAAAGAAGCAAGTTGAATAGATTGGCCGGTTTAAAAATAACCCCTATTTTTGCCGTTATGACAACAGAAAATTTGAAGGATATGAGAGACCGTGTGTTGGTCTTGAGGAGGTTTCTTTGACGTCGCTAACAGAGAAGCTAAAATAGATAACGACAAACAACTCACGCTTTCGCCGGGTTTTTGGGATGATAATGCCCGTGCAACTTCCATTCTAAAGGAAACTAAAATCAACGAATATTGGGTAGGTATGTACCAGGATGTAGCATCCCTGGTAGAAGACTTTGCCATACTATTTGAATTTTGGAAAGAAGGCGAAGCAACCGAAGCTGAAGTAAAGGAGGCTTTTGATTTAGCCAATAAAAGTATTGATGATGCCGAATTTAAAAGCACACTCAATGAACCTACCGATGCCCTTCCGGCAGTTTTACAAATTAATAGTGGAGCCGGTGGAACAGAAAGCCAGGACTGGGCGGAAATGCTTGCCCGAATGTATCGCATGTATGGCGAAAAACAGGGGTGGAGCGTAACCGAACTTGATTGGCAATGGGGAGATGGGGCAGGCATTAAAACATGTACGTTTCAGTTTGACGGGCCTTTTTCCTATGGGTTTTTAAAAGCTGAAAGTGGTGTGCATCGACTGGTTCGCATAAGTCCGTTTGATAGCAATGCCCGAAGACATACTTCTTTTGCATCGGTATATGTGTACCCATTAATTGATGATACCATTGAGATAGCTGTAAATCCTGCAGATGTAGAATGGGCCTTTTTCCGAAGTGGCGGTAGTGGTGGACAAAACGTAAACAAGGTTGAAACTGCCGTGAGGCTAACACATAAGCCTAGTGGCATTATTGTTGAATGCCAACAGGCAAGAACCCAGGGCGAAAACAGGGAGAAAGCAATGTCGATGCTCAAAAGCAGGTTGTACGAAGAGGAAATGCGTAAAAGGCAAATTGCCATTGATGCAACCAATTCTTCCAAGAAAAAAATTGAGTGGGGAAGCCAGATCAGAAGTTATGTATTTCACCCCTACAAAATGATAAAGGATCATCGCACAAATTTTGAAGTTGGAAATGTTGGTCCGGTAATGGACGGCGAACTGGATGGATTTATCAAGGCATACCTGATGACTGAAAAGGAATTGAACGCATCCTGATATTATGATGTTCTTGAACAAATAGAGCCTTTCTGACTAGAAACAATTTTGTGGTTTTTTAATGCGAACCCCCTATATAAAGTCAATTAAACAGTAACTATAAAAACAGCAACCATGCAATACGGAGATTTCTATTACCCAATGCCGGCAAATGAACCAGTGCTTAACTATGCGCCGGGAAGTATTGAAAAAATAAATTTGAAAAAAGCTTTAAAAGAGTTAAAATCTTCTAAAGTCGATGTGCCTTTATACATAGGTGGAGAAGAAATCAGAACGGATGAAAAACAGGAAATACGGCCACCACATGAATTAAAACATTTACTTGGTTATTATCACGAAGGAAATGCCAGTCATGTAAAGAAAGCCATTGGAGCAGCATTAAAAGCAAAGGAAAAATGGGCAGCCATGAGTTGGGAAAACCGGGCAAATATATTTTTAAAAGCAGCCGATTTGCTTGCAACAAAATATCGCCCTTACATTGTTGGAAGTACCATGCTGGGTCAGAGTAAAAATCCTTACCAGGCTGAAATTGATGCGGCATGTGAGCTAATTGATTTTTTGCGATTTAATGTTCATTTTCTTAGTGAAATTTATCGTCAGCAACCAATCAGCAGTGCAGGTATGAATAATAGGGTAGAGTATCGGCCACTGGAAGGATTTGTATTGGCCATCACGCCGTTCAATTTTACAGCCATTGGAGGCAACCTCCCTACCAGCGCAGCAATGTGTGGAAATGTGGTGGTGTGGAAATGTGCACACACACAGGTTTACAGCGCACAGGTATTTATGCGTGTTTTAAAAGAGGCTGGGTTACCTGATGGGGTAATTAATTTAATTTATGTAGACGGTCCTGTATTAGGTGAAATATGTTTTAATCACCCGGAGTTTGCGGGCATACATTTTACCGGCAGTACAGGTGTTTTTAACTTTATGTGGAAGACCATCGGTGCCAATGCCGGTATATATAAATCTTATCCACGTATAGTGGGCGAAACAGGTGGAAAGGATTTTGTGATAGCACATAAAAGTGCAGATCCGGATGTGGTGGTGACTGCTTTGGCGAGAGGCGCTTTTGAATACCAGGGGCAAAAATGCTCGGCTGCTTCCAGGGCATATATCCCGTCAAATATTGCGGATGAAGTAAAGAGAAAACTGGTGGCAACTATTAAAACAATGAAGATGGGTACCACTGAAGATTTTACCAACTTTATCAATGCCGTTATAGATGAAAAGAGTTTTGATAAATTGGAAGGATACATAAAAGCTACAAAGAAAAAAGATAGTAATGCTAAAATTTTAGTAGGTGGCGGTTGTGATAAATTGAAAGGTTTTTTTATTGAGCCTACAGTTATTGAAACAACAGAGCCCAATTATGTAACAATGTGTGAGGAGTTATTCGGACCCGTTCTTACCATATATATTTATGATGAAAATAAGTTTGAAGACGCATTGAAGTTAGTAGATAGTACATCTCCTTATGCATTAACCGGAGCTATTATATCGCAAGACAGGTATGCGGTAGAATTGGCAACTAACCGTTTACGTAATAGCGCAGGTAATTTTTATATTAACGACAAACCAACCGGCGCAGTAGTTGGGCAACAACCGTTTGGTGGCGCACGGGCAAGTGGCACCAACGACAAGGCGGGAAGTATGTTGAATTTATACCGTTGGCTGAGTGCCCGTACAATTAAAGAAACTTTTACACCACCTACAGATTACAAGTATCCATTTATGTTAGAGAAATAAAATTTAAATTAAAATAATTATTTTTAAGAGCTCCTTCATAAGGGGCTTTTTTCATGAATAGATGGCCGTGATTTAAGCCACCTTATACGTAAAGTGCTTTAATCGAGTAAATAATTCCCCATGATTTTGTTGAAAATGATGTTGTATGTTGGTACATCGTTGTATTTATTAATTTTTAGTTGAAAATGTTAGTGGCACATCCTTTGCCTAATTGTTGTTTGAAACCTCATCATTCATTAAAACAAACAATTTTGAAAAAGTTATTTTTTATTACTACACTGGCAATGAGTTCACTATTCCTGAAAGCTCAACACGTTGAACTGGGAATTAAAGGTGGGTTAAATGTTGCAACAGTTCACTACCCGAATTCATCAACCAATTACGATCCAAGAGTATCACTTCATGTAGGTGGTTTAGCTCACATTCATCTTACCAAAGAATTTGCAATTCAGCCCGAACTTGTTTTTTCTGGCCAGGGATTCAAATCGGGTAATGATACCTATAAGTTCAATTATTTAAATGTGCCGGTATTGGTCCAATACATGTTTAAATCTGGTTTTAGATTAGAAACTGGTCCCCAGGTCGGTTTCTTATTGTCTGCAAACAAAAAAACTAACAATGTTAATAATGACATTAAGAACCAATTGAAAAGTGTTGATTTAGCCTGGGCGTTTGGTGCCGGTTATATGTTACCATCAGGATTTGGTTTTGATGCAAGAGTAAATCTTGGTATTGCTAAAGTAAACAACGATCCGGGAGGTATTAAAAATACAAACGGAGTATTTCAGTTTGGTGTCTTCTACCAGTTTAGACCAATGAAACATTAATTTGTTTTGGAAATTTATTTAAAAAAGGGTTGAAATATTTTCAGCCCTTTTTTATTCAAACAATATCAGATAAATTCGCCACTCAATGAATGATGGTTTGAAAATTATACTCGATAAACAACAATTACATCTAACAATTCGCAGGCTGGCTCACCAGCTCATGGAAAACTATATTGATTTAAGCAATGTGGCTTTTATTGGGTTACAACCCAGGGGTATTCAGGTAAGTCGCTTAATTGTGGACATTATAATGGAATTGTACCCGAAAGAAGTGATTAATTATGGAGTATTGGACATTACTTTTTACCGGGATGATGTAAGAGAAGAAATACATCTTGCCAATAAAACTGATATACCGTTTTCCATCGAAGGCAAAGAGGTGATTTTGATTGATGATGTATTGTACACCGGACGTACAATCCGTGCAGCGCTAGATGCTATACAGGATTTTGGGCGACCTCAAAAAATTGAATTGTGTGTGCTTGTTAATCGTAGGTTTAATCGGGAATTACCCATTCAACCTGACTATTGCGGTAAATCTATTGACACGGTTATTTCACAAAAGGTAAAAGTGGAATGGGACAAAGAAGAGGTAATATTATATTGATTTAAATTTTTCATTTAGCTTTGATGCTTAATGCAACTATCTACCAAACATTTATTGGGCATTAAAGATCTCTCGCCCAACGACATTTCCATTATTTTAGATACAGCCACCCAGTTTAAAGAGGTTTTGCAACGACCCGTAAAAAAGGTTCCTTCATTGCGGGATGTTACTATTGTGAATTTATTTTATGAAAATAGCACACGAACCCGCATCTCATTTGAATTGGCCGAAAAGCGATTGAGCGCTGACACAATTAATTTTTCTGCATCTGCATCGTCCGTTTCAAAAGGCGAAACATTGCTTGATACTGTCAACAATATATTAAGCATGAAAGTGGATATGGTTGTAATGCGGCACAGTGCAAGTGGCGCCCCACATTTTTTGGCAAAGCATATTCCCGTAGCAATTGTAAACGCCGGCGATGGCATTAACGAGCATCCAACTCAGGCATTGTTGGATGCTTTTTCAATAAAAGAAAAGATTGGCAGTATTGCCGGAAAAAAAATAGTGCTCATTGGCGATATCATGCATTCACGTGTGGCACTTAGCAACATCTACCTGCTTAAGAAAATGGGAGCGGAAGTTATGGTTGCAGGTCCACCTACACTTATACCAAAATATATTAAAGAGGCTTTAGGTATTAAAGTTGAATATAATTTAAAAACGGCCTTGGAATGGTGCGACGTTGCAAACGTACTTCGCATTCAATTGGAGCGTCAGAACCAGGTGCTTTTTTCTTCCCTGAGAGAATATAATATTGCGTACGGTGTCAGCAGAAAATTGTTAGATGGATTGAAAAAAGAAATTGTTATAATGCACCCCGGTCCAATCAATCGTGGTGTTGAGTTAGATAGTGATGTGGCAGATAGTAAACAATCAATTATTTTACAACAGGTAGAGAATGGTGTAGCCGTAAGGATGGCCGTTTTGTATTTATTAGCCGGAGCCAGGTCTAATTAATTTATTTTAATAAATTTCGGAGCCGTTTTAAAACTAAATAGAAGTGGAGCAACTTCGAAACTATTAAAAAACAAGCCAACATTATGCAACGTATTTGTCTGTTTCCCGGCACCTTCGATCCTGTTACACTTGGTCATACAGATATTATCAACAGGGCCATTCCATTATTTGATAAATTAATAATTGGGATAGGCAGAAATGTTAATAAGGTGCCCATGTTTAGTGAAGCATTGCGATTAAAATGGTTAAGGGACATTTACAAAGATCAACCAAAAGTAGAAGCACTGGTATATGATGGTCTTACTGTAAATTGTTGCAAAAGTGTGGGCGCCGATTTTATTTTGAGAGGTATCCGTTATGTGAATGACTTTGAGTACGAAAAGGCAATTGCGGATATGAACCGAAGTATGGACGGACATATTGAAACCATATTTCTTACCTGTTTACCTCAATATACTTCGGTAGCCTCTACACTGGTAAGGGATGTATTAAAGAACGGTGGCGATGTTTCACAGTTTTTACCGAAATTAGTAAATGAATCAATTTTAAATAATTAATAAAAAGTTTAATCATGTCAATTTGGTTCAAAAAAAATTTAAGACTTGCCGACCTGGCTCCGTTTGGCCCCGGAACAATGGGAGAGCATTTAGGCATGGAGTGGTTGGAATTAGGGGATGATTATATAAAATTACGGATGCCGGTTGATCACCGCACCATACAACCTTATGGGCTTTTACATGGCGGAGCCAGTTGTGCACTTGCCGAATCTGCCGGAACCATGGCTGCACATCTCGTTATAGACTCATCGAAATACGCATGTGTTGGTTTGGATATTAATGCCAATCATGTAAGAAGTGTAAGACAAGGTTATGTAACCGGCATTGCTACTCCATTGCACCTTGGATCTACTACGCATGTGTGGGATATCAAAATCTACGATGATGCTGAAAAGTTAATATGTATCAGCAGGCTTACAATAGCAGTTTTACAAAAAGCATTTTAGTTAGCGTTTCTCAAGAAACTTAGCAATAATATCTTTAATAGATGGGTAGGTGTTTTCCATTGGTTTTGAAATGGTTTCCTGGCTTATCCACGCTATCTCGGTAATATCTTCTTCTGTTTGTGGAACCAGGTGCTGCTTCCTGGAACAGGTAATATAATACCAGTGAGAAGTTTTTATAAAATGTTTTCCAAACGCATTATAGGTATGATAAGTTTCTGCTATCTTTTTCTTCAATTTTAAGTTTACCAGTCCTGTTTCCTCTTCTACTTCACGTATTGCACATTCTTCCAGATTTTCTCCTTTTTCCAGTTTTCCTTTTGGCAGGTCCCATTTATTTAATCGAAAAATAAACAGTATCTCTTTTTTTTCATTCACAACAACACCTCCGGCCGCTTCAATTGCTTTGAAATGTTTAAAAAAAGCCTTTTTCAATTTTTCCAGGTCACTGTTCCAAATTACGCCTGCATGAAATTCAGCTTTATGTACCTCATGCAATAATGAATTTATTGCCGGGGTTGATATTTCATCCATAAATACTGCATCGGGATGGTGCAGTATTTCATTCAGCATCGCATCAATTTCATCGCAGAGATAAATTGGCTTATCATCAAAATAAATTTTTATGTACATGCAGTGGTATTATTTAGGTCAACCTTTTTATTTATTTCGGAACTTAGAAATCTATTTATTCACAAATTTAGCATCCTACAAAAAAGTGAATACCCGAAAACAATCAGCTTTATCTATTTTTGCGGCATGACAAATGAAAAAGCTGTTGCAGAAAAACTGCTACAAATTAATGCAATAAAATTAAGTCCGCAACAACCCTTTACCTGGGCAAGCGGGTGGAAGAGCCCTATATATTGTGACAACAGGAAGGCCCTGTCTTTTCCATTCATCAGGGACTTCATAAAAAGTGAGATGTGTAGCCTTGTTTTCGAGAAATTTCCAGATGCTGGTTTGTTAGCCGGTGTTGCCACGGCAGGTATTCCATGGGGGGCAATGGTAGCAGATCAATTAAAATTGCCGTACATCTATGTTCGCCCAAAGCCGAAGGAACATGGGTTAGGTAACCAGATTGAAGGGTTTTACGAGAAGGGGCAAAAAGTAGTTATTGTTGAAGATTTAATATCAACTGGAAAAAGTAGTTTACAAGTGGTGGAATTACTGCGTAAAGAGGGCCTTGAAGTTGCAGGAATGGTTTCAATTTTTACTTATGGGTTCGAGGTAGCAGAAAAGGCCTTTGCTGATTTAAACACCTCCTATATATCATTGACGAATTATAATACGTTAATTGAATTGGCACAGGAAAAGGAGATTATTACTCCGGAAGAGCAAAAGACTTTGTTAAATTGGAGAACTGATCCCGCTAACTGGGATGTTAATTGATAACTTTAAAATAAATAGAAATAATTATGAAAACGCTAAAACTTACCCTGCTGGCTTTGGCAGGTTTTACTACAATTAGTTTTGCCCAAAAAAAGGCTGTACAGAAAGTAGTTATTCAAACCCCAACTGTTCAATGTGAAATGTGTAAGGATAAAATAGAGAAATACTTAAGCAGGGAACCTGGCGTTTCCGCAGTTAAAGTGGATTATAAAAAGAAAACAACTACGGTAACTTTTTTAACCGACAGAAACAATATTGAACAATTAAAGACTGCAATCGCAAATGCCGGATACGATGCAGATGATGTTACGGCAGAAGAGTCAGCTTATAACAAATTACCTAAATGTTGTAAAAAGCCAGGAGAGACAGCTCCAAAAAAAGAATAAAGGGAGTTAAAATGAAACGTCAATAAATACTATAACCGCCCAATTGGCGGTTTTTTTGTGCCCTAAAAAACGGTAAATCGCTGCTTGCCTTCATAACTGACCGGAAAAGTTTTATACACATTTGCCTTTCCCACCTTTACGGTCCCGGTCACTTTTATCATCACCTCATTATTGACAAGTGTTATAAAACCATTTTTCAAAAGGTTCTTCATATCAACATCAATTTTTACAGGAATGTAAAATTCAGCCCTTTTAGGAATGCTTATTTGTAGTTCCTGAATGGTATGCCCCAGGTAATTATTATCAATAAAAATATCCAGATCTGTTCGTTGGAGTTGGAGGCTAAAATTATTTGGGTTGTAATAAACCAGGTCCATTTTTATGGCCGAAGATGAAAATCCAATTTTGTCAATGGTAAAATTTTTAAAATCACGGTACTCCAATTCCTTGGGTACTGCACAAGAAATCAGCAATAATGGCAGAATAAAAAATTGTGCTAATAGGGGACGATGAAGTTTTCTCATAATAACTTTTGTTCAATTATTTTTTATGGAATTCCAGGAAGAAGGGAGAATTCTGGCGACTATATACCAGTTACCACAAGGTGGCATAAGTCACTGATTAATAGTTATTTGAGTATTTTATAAAATCCGTCATATTACAATTTTTTATCTGTAAACGATTTTATTCGTAGTGCAATGTAATTTAGTCATGCGTTATTTATTCTTATCTGCATAGGATTAAAATTTAATTTTAAGTAAAATGTTTTTGTATATTTGTTGTGCCATTATGGCAATAACAAGATTATGGAAGAACAACAAAAAATAATAGATGAAAAAGTAAGAAGCATTATGCTATTACTAAATGGTACTTCTTATAATGAAATTCAGAATATACTATCGAAAGTAAAAGAGTGTTCTGAAACGTTTCCTATCACTA
>JBKJUP010000091.1:0-73482 GCA_046590675.1 Ferruginibacter sp.
CAATCTTGTGAGGCATTATAACCATATTGGTTTCCAGAGCTACCTGGTGCATCCCCGCATGTTGGAAACCATGGATAAATTACGTTTTGATTGCTACCGTGTAGGCGTAGCCAAAGATAATATGGACGAAATGGAACCGGTAATCCGTAACACCACCCTGCTGAGTTTCGACATCAATGCAATAAAAAACAGCGATGCACCGGCCAACCAATGCAGCCCCAATGGCTTCAGCGGCGAAGAAGCGTGTATGCTTACACGATATGCAGGCATGAGCAGCCAGTTAACCAGTTTGGGAATATATGGCTACGATCCCCGAAGGGATAAAGATGAATTAACTGCCAAACAAATAGCGCAAATGCTTTGGTATTTTATAGATGGAAAAAGCCGCAATAAGCAGGAAGCTTCGTTGGAAGACAGGGAGCTTTTTAACGAATACCACACCGTGGTTGCAGAAGAGGATACGGTTTTTTTACAAAGCAGAAAGACCAGCCGCTGGTGGATGCAATTGCCCGACAAAAAAATAATTGCCTGCAGTTACAACGACTATCTAAATGCCAGCAGAAGCGAAATACCCGAGCGCTGGTTGAGAGAACAGGAAAGAGGATAACAAAATATGTCCATTAAAATCACCGCATGAAAAACTTTTCTACGCTTAAAGTAAATAATAATACCAGCATTGATTTTCATGGCGGCATCGTTGCGTCGCAAGCACTTCATCGGCATACCAATTGGCAGCATAGCCGTTTGCATCAAAAGTTCAATCACTATTTCCACAGTAATATAGTTGCCGTCATCGCAGTTACCGGTGCATTGTTGATGCTTTCTTCCTGCAATGTATCTAAGCAAATTGGGAAACAGGCAAATGCTGTTTTGTTAAAAGATCCTGCTGTCAGCACCGGGCATATCGGTATCAGCATTTACGAGCCAGCCACCGGAACTTATTGGTACAATCACGATGCAACAAAATATTTTATCCCGGCATCCAATACAAAATTGTTTTCTCTGTACGCCGGCATGAAATATCTCGGTGATAGTTTGCCGGCATTCAGGTACGAAATAAATAATGATTCAAGCCTGTCTATACAACCATCCGGCGACCCCACTTTTCTACATCCTGAATTTTCTCAACCAGCTTTCAAGTTTTTAAGCCGTTATAAAAACATCACATTTACGCATCCGTTTTTCTCAGATAATTTCCTGGGCATGGGTTGGGCATGGGACGATTACAAGGAATCGTACATGACACAAAGAAGTAATTTTCCCATCTATGGCAACCTCATCCACATTCAAAAAAACGGCAATTCATTTTCTGTAGTGCCATACAACCAGGCTTATACTATACCCAATCACACTGACCTTACAAACGGTTTTGATGTTTCCAAAGAATGGGATGATAATACTATAATCATCACCAGCGGCAGCAGGCAAAATGCTTATATACCTTTTCATCCATCTGCATTTGAAATCATCCGCATGATGGCGGATACATTGCGCAACAACGTAATGCCCGATTTAGATGACACTGCTACACTAAAGCATTTATTTCATTCACAACCCGTGGATTCATTGTTTAAACCCATGATGCACCGCAGCGATAATTTCTTTGCGGAGCAAACATTGCTAATGGCAAGTAACCAGCACATCGGCACAATGAATGATGAAAAAATAATTGATACAATTCTAAAAAGCGATCTAAGCGATATTCCACAAATACCAAAATGGGTAGATGGCAGCGGCCTTAGCAGGTATAATTTATTTACACCGCAGGCATTTGTTTACATACTCAACAAAATGAAAAATGAATTTGGAATCGATCGTTTAAAAAATATTTTACCTACCGGCGGAGAAGGCACATTGTCTGCCTACTATAAAAACGAATCGGGATTAATTTTTGCTAAAACCGGCACCCTCAGCAACAACTGCGCACTCAGTGGTTTTATCATCACCAAAAAGAATAAGCTATTAATCTTTTCTGTATTAGCCAACAATTATATTACCGGAGCAACGCCTGTAAGAAAAGCAGTAGAAAAATTCCTGATCAATATTAGGGAAAAATATTAGTGGGTTTAAAATGTACCTACGGCTGCATAAATTGTTAAGCTTTTAATTGCTCCATAAAGATAAAAAGTACAAACGTGCGACGCCACTGAAGCTTAATTAAAATACAAATGCCCGGCTAATAAAAACTATACTGTATTTCATTTATCATTCATCATTTAACATTCAAAATAATCAAGAATACATTTCGGATTAAAAATAAAGCTGCACTATCTGCCAAACATTTTATCGAGTTCATTCTTTTTAAAAGCGGTGTAGGTGGGTTTACCATTGGGCGTAATATTTGGAGAATCGCAGGCAAACAAATCATCTACCAGCGATTTCATTTCTTTTAACGTCAAAGATTTTCCTGCTTTTATGGCTTGTTGCCATGCAAGTGAACGCAGTAGTTTTTCTCTTTTGCTATACTTAAGGTCGCTGCTGAAATTTTTATATTGCTCCAGCATTTTTTCAAGCGCCGTTTTTTCACTGCCCTGGTCCACATCTGCAGGTGTGCCTTGTATTACAAAAGTATTTTTGCCAAATGGCTCCAGGTGATAACCCAGATAATGCAGGTCGGGTAGCAGTTCGTTCATTACTACAACATCCGTAGTTGTTAGTTCCATTGTAAGTGGAAATAAATTCTGTTGCGTTGCAACTGGTTTGCCATCCAGCGCTTTTATAAAGCGTTCGTACAAAATTCGTTCGTGTGCATTTTGCTGATGAATTACAATAAAGCCGGCATCATTCTGTACCACCAGGTAAGTATTGTGCAACTGAATAGGTTCGCTGTCTGAATAGGGCGAATGGTTGCTGACAGTATAATCCGGTAACTTAAATGCATCGCCACTTAAAGCCTGTTGTTTTTCATTAGCCGGAAGAGTGCCCCCTTTTGCAGGTTCATAAAAATCTTTCCAGTGCTTTAACTCACTCCTGTTTTCAATAAAATGTGCCTGATGCTTTTGACTAAAAGTATTGTATAGGGAAGATGATGCAGCGGAAGATTTTCTTTCTTCAGTAAATGGTTTTGTTACTGCATCTAAATGTTGAATAGATGAATCCAGTTCAAAATCGAGCGTGGGTGTAATGCTGAATTGAGCCAGCGCATGCTTTACGGCACTTTGCACAAATGCATACACAATCTTTTCATCTTCAAATTTAATTTCCTGTTTTGTAGGATGTACGTTTATATCAACCTGTGCAGGATCAAGATCAATAAACAAAGTGTACATGGGGAAACTGTCTTTGGCAATCATGGCATCGAAAGTCCCCATCAAAGCATGATTGAGGTAAGCACTTTTTATGAAACGGTTGTTCACAAAAAAATACTGATCGCCCCTTGTTTTTTTAGCGGTTTCAGGTTTGCCTACAAACCCATAAATGTTCATGTAATCTGATTGCTCCTGCACACTTACCAGTTTTGCATTGTAGCTATTGCCCAATATTTGCACCACCCGTTGTTTTAATGTGCCTCTTTCCAAATGAAAAACCTGCTGCCCATTACTGGTAAGCGAAAAGAAAATATCAGGAAACGACATGGCCACCCTGATAAATTCATCTACAATATGTCTTAGTTCTGAAGGATTACTTTTTAAGAAATTTCTGCGGGCAGGCACATTGAAAAAAAGATTTTTCATGGCAATACTAGTCCCCTGCTCCATCGCAATTGGTTCCTGCTTTTTTACAACACTGTTGTCTATTTCAATATAAGTGCCGGTAACTTCTGCTTCTTTTTTTGATCTCAATTCTACCTGCGATACGGCGGCAATACTGGCAAGCGCCTCACCCCTAAACCCCATCGTTTTTATATGAAAAAGATCGTCTATGTTTTTTATTTTGGAAGTTGCATGTCGCTCAAAGCTCATCCTCGCATCGGTTTCACTCATCCCCTTCCCATTATCAATTACCTGCACCAGCGATTTGCCTGCATCATTTACAATCAGCTTTATTTCGGTTGCACCGGCGTCAACCGCATTTTCAAGTAATTCTTTTACAGCACTTGCAGGCCGCTGTATTACTTCGCCTGCAGCAATTTGATTGGCTATGTTATCCGGTAAAAGTTGAATGATATCAGGCAAAATGGTTCCTTTCTTTTTGCTGCAAAATTAAGCAGATAATGGCTGGTTTAATCTCAAAAAGTCAAAAGACTTTGCAATACATATCATAAAGTTAAAAAAACGGGTTGCCTGTTTTAATAAGCCTGCTATAGCACTGTTTAAATTGTATTTTCTTAATTTGTGCATATAACACATACTAACATTATGATTCGACTACATGTAACGCTCTTATTCTTTTTTTTGTTTTCAATTACTTCCCGTTCAATGGCTCAACATACTACCACATCAACTGGTACAAAAACAAGTGCCTGGGTTGACAGTGTTTTTAAAACGCTCAACCCCGATGAACAGATTGCACAGTTAATGGTGGTAAGGTTATCGACTTACGATTTTAAAAATAAAACCGCCATTTTTTATGATGAGCAGGTAGCCGGCCTGATAAAGCAATATAATATTGGCGGCATCTGCGTTTTTCAGGGAAGCCCGGTGCAACAGGCTACCATTATTAATCGTTTGCAAGCCATGGCCAAAACACCTGTGCTGATGTGCATTGATGCTGAATGGGGTGTTGGCATGCGGATGATTGACAGCGTGTTGCCATTGCCCCATCAAATGATGCTGGGTGCTACAAACGATCCACGCATTGCCTATCAATATGGCCAGGTGGTAGCAAGGCAACTGAAGCGTGTAGGCCTGCAGGTAAACTATGCACCGGTTGTTGATATTAATAATAATCCGGATAACCCGGTCATCAACGACCGTAGTTTTGGAGAAGATAAATATAAGGTTGCCGCTATGGGAATTGCATACATGAAAGGAATGCAGGACCTGGGGGTGATGGCTTGTGCCAAGCATTTTCCCGGCCATGGCGATGTTTCCGTTGATTCTCATTACGATCTGCCGGTTATCAACAAAACAATGGCTCAACTTGATTCCCTGGAGCTGTACCCTTTCCGTCAAATTTTTGATGCAGGCATCGGCAGCGCAATGATTGCCCATTTATACATTCCTGCCATCGACAACAGGGAAAACAGGGCTACCTCTATTTCCTATAACAATGTTACCGGGTTATTAAGAGACCAACTGAACTACCAGGGCCTAACCTTTACCGATGCCCTTGAAATGCAGGGCGTAAAAAAATTCTTTCCTGATGGCGCTGCTTCTGTAGAATCGCTGATTGCAGGCAACGATATGCTTTGCTTACCTGGTGATGTACCCTTATCGATCGAAAAAATAAAGGCTGCAATTAATGAAAAAAAATTAAGCTGGGCTGATATTGAAACACATTGCAAAAAAGTGTTGCTGGCAAAATACCAATACGGCCTGGCTGATTTAAAACCAATCGACACACAAAACCTTACAGCAGATTTAAACATTGAAGTACAGCCCATGCGTAAATTAATTGCAGAAAACGCACTAACGGTTTTGAATAAAAGCAGCGACCAGTTTTTTTCATTGAGCCCCGAAAAAAATAATGGAAAAGACCAGGTAGTTTATGTGGGTATTGGCATTAGCGGCGACAATGGTTTTGCAAAACGTATGCGTGAAGATTTCAATGCAGCCGTTTTTTACTTCGATTATAATCAAAACCCGGAGAGAGTTTTATCTACCGTAGATCTTATTAAAAAGCGTTATAAAAAAGTAATTATTGGTATTCACGGATACAATCGTACGCCAGCCAATAATTTCGGCATCAGCAAAACTGCGGTTGACCTCGTAAACCAATTACAGGACCAGGACAATGCGGCTGTATTTGTTTTTGGAAATCCTTATGCCATCAAAAATTTCTGCGGAGCAAAAAATCTCATTGCATGTTACGAAGATGATGAGATCATTCAAAATACTGCGGCAGATCTTTTAGAAGGAAAGATAGCTGCAATGGGTAAATTACCGGTAACAGTTTGCGATGCTTTCCCTTATGGACATGGCATTGTAACAAAGGCCATGTTTGCACCCGGAGCATCGGAAAGCATTGCCGGTATGGATATGGTTAAGCTCAATAAAATTGATTCTATTGCAAATAATGCCATCATGAAAGGTGCAACACCAGGCTGTGTTGTATTGGTTGCAAAGGATGGAAAAATAGCATTTCAAAAAGCTTATGGTCATTACAATTATGACAATGCAGAACCAGTTACCATCGAATCGGTTTATGACATGGCTTCGGTTACAAAAATTTGTGCCACTACCATTTCTCTCATGAAATTGTATGACCAGGGCAAACTGGATCTTAAAAAAAGATTGGGAGATTATTTGCCCTGGGTTAAAGGAACCAATAAAGAAAAACTAACCATTGAAAATATTTTATTGCACCAGGCTGGCCTTGTAGCTTACATACCTTTTTACAAAGAAACCCTTGATACTGCCGGTCATCCACTGGAAAAATATTATGCATCAAAACAATCCGATGCCTATAACATTCGGGTTGCCGAAAACATGTACTTGCGGAGCGATTATAACGACAGCATGTACAAGGAAATTTTAACAAGCCCGCTGGGGCCAACCAACAAATATGTTTACAGCGATAATGATTTTATCTTTTTAGCTAAGGTGGTAGAAGCAATCACCGGTAAGCCAATCAATGAATATGCGAAAGACGAATTTTATGTGCCACTTGGATTAACAACTGCTGGCTTCCGGCCAAGAACCTATTTGCCACTGAGCCGTATTGCACCTACCGAACAGGAGCCGAGGTTTCGCCTGCAATTGGTAAGGGGTGATGTACATGACCCCGGTGCAGCCATGTTTGGTGGAGTCTCCGGCCATGCCGGTTTATTTAGTGATGCAAATGACATTGCAGTAATTATGCAGATGCTGCTGAATGGCGGAGAGTTTAACGGAAAGCATTACCTGCGTAAAGAAACCATTGACCTGTTTACAGCATATCATAGCAAATACAGCCGCCGTGGTTTTGGATTTGATAAACCAGAAAAAGACAATGCTACCCGTAAAGATCCGTACCCATGCCTGTCGGCTTCTCCCAACACATTTGGACATACCGGTTTTACCGGAACCTGCACCTGGGTTGACCCTGATAAAAAACTGGTGTATGTGTTCTTAAGCAACAGGGTAACACCTTTTGGAGATAACAGCCTATTGCTTAAAATGAATGTAAGAACAGATATACAGGAAGCGATTTACTCAGCAATGACCAATCCTCAGCATAAATAATTGGGAAGATTATTAAAAGGTGTGCCTTAATCCGGCATACCTTTTTTATTGATTAATACAGTTGAAGTAATAACTGCTTTACTTCATCAAATTTTCTCCAGGGAACCAGGTGGCCCTCATCCCGGATGGTATCTGACTGAATGCTGGCTGCATTGGTCATTCTTTCCATGCCATAGTTTACATTACCAATTGGTACCCATTTATCCAATGCGCCATGAATAAAAATAACATCTGTACGAATAGCGGGTAATTCTTTTTCAAGCTGAAATAAATCTTTTTTAAACCAAATGATTTCCGTGTTGCTGGGAGCAAAAGCGCCGGGTAAAAACCTGCGAAGAATCGGGTTGTCCATTATGTATCTCCATTGTTCTTTTTTTTCAAGATAGGGAGAAATTGATCCGGAAATAATTACAATCTTTTTAAAACTACCGGGGCTCATTGCAGCCATCTGCGCTACTACCGGGCCGCCAATTGAATGTCCTGCAAGGTAAATATCTGTGCCATGTTGATAACCATCAATAATGCGGAGCATCAGTTCACATTGTTCTTTTAAATGCATGGGTTCGCCAAAATCACTGAAACCAAATCCCGGCCTGTCAATACTCATTATCCTGAATTTTTGCTGCAGATCTTTATCAAAAATATATTCCTGGTAGTTACTCCAGCTTCCGGGTGAGCCGTGTATGATAACCAGTAATGGCAAACTGTCTTTTCCGGCAATGGCAAAATGCAGGTTCCGGTCCTCAATAACCGTATCGTAAATTTTTAGTGGAACATCCTTACTCTTAAACAAGTTGTATGCTTTTTTATCACTCATTCTAAATTTCATACATCCGGCACAAAAAATCAGCCAGCCAATAATGCAAAAAATAAAAATGATATACATCCGCTTCATGGATTTATAACTTTATTTATACCCTGTAAATTATAACTCTTCAGAACTTTCAGGCAAATGATCATACTCCCCTTTTACAGCATAATATCCAAATATTACCATACCAATTGCAATGGGTGTAAATATGATAATGATGATGATCCAGGGTATGGGCTTATTGATATCTTTTGTTCCATGCCCATCAATATTGACTAAAGCGCCTCTTATCAAAAAATAAATAATAACCGGGGCCAATATCATCCAAACAACACCCATGATTCGTTTAAGTTGATTCATACAATTTATTTAATCGTTAATATTTTTATCAATCTTATTAGTAAGGTATAGTGCACCAATTATAAAACATAAACCAGCTACACCTATCGGGTACAAAAGGCCTACCAGCGGTTCTTTGGGAAAGCTGGTAGAAAGTAATGTAGCAATAAATGGAACCAGTCCACCAAATACACCATTACCAATATGGTAGGGAAGGCTCATAGAAGTGTACCTGATCCTGGTTGGAAATAACTCCACTAAAAATGCAGCAATGGGTGCATAAGCCATCGTTACAAAAATGATCATTATCCAAACTAAAAAAACGAATTTCCATTTCAACTGGTTGTTTAAAACCTTGTTGTCATACACCGGCTTTTTATCATTTCTTAATTCCACCGGTCCCCCGGCGTTGGATAGTATGGTAGTGTCTGCAACATTTTCGGTAAATGAAGTTCCCTCGTACACAAGTGTTCTTTTTTTATGCGAAATGGTAACCAGGTTTTTTTCAGCATTATAACTGCTGTCAATTTTTACCAGGTTAAAAGCACTGCCAGAGGCCGCCAGGCTTGCATTCTCCGCCATCCATTTTTTTGCATCCGTATCTTTTAAAAAAGTATTAAATATGCTCCAATAACAAGCTACTCCCAAAAACATACCTGTGAGCATGATCCATTTTCTGCCAAACCGATCGCTTAGTGCACCGAAAACAAGAAAAAACGGGGTAGCCAAACCGATGGCCCAAAGGAGTATTTCCCGGTTTTGTATAAACTCGATCTTTACCGTATTTTCTAAAAAAGACTGTGCGTAAAACTGGCCTGTGTACCAGATTACACCCTGCCCCATTACAGCGCCAAACAATGCCAGCAAAACCATTTTAAAATTTGCCCGATGGCCAAAACTCTCTTTCAATGGATTGGTAGAAGTGGCTCCCTCTTTTTTTAGTTTGGCATAAAGTGGCGATTCGCTCATCTTTAACCGGATGTAAATGGAAACACCCACCAGCAAAATAGAAATCCAGAAAGGATAGCGCCATCCACCCCACTCGCTGTTAAATGCTTCGTCACTCATACTGTTTTTTACACCCATAATTATTCCGAGTGCCACAAATAATCCGAGTGTTGCGGTGGTCTGTATCCAACTGGTATAATAACCCCGCCGGTTAGCCGGCGAATGTTCTGCCACATAAGTTGCAGCACCACCATACTCGCCGCCCAATGCAAGCCCCTGTACCAACCTTAGCAGTAAAACCAACAGCGGAGCCGCAATACCAATAGTTCGGTAACCGGGCACCAGGCCAATTAAAAAAGTAGAACCTCCCATTAATACAAGAGTGAGTAAGAAAGTAGATTTTCTCCCAATCATATCACCCAACCGGCCAAAAACGAGTGCACCAAAAGGACGCACCAGGAAACCAGCCGCAAAAATGGCCAATGTACTTAACAGAGCCGCTGTATTATTACCCTCCGGAAAAAACTGGGATGCAATCGTTTTGGCAAGCATACCAAAAATGTAGAAATCGTACCATTCAATTAAAGTGCCAAGCGAGGAAGAAAATATTACTTTGCCTATTCCTTTTCCATCAGTAACCGCCATATAGAAATTTTAAGATTTTGAGCAAACGTTTGTATGTGGTAATTATGATAAATATATTAAATTGAGCACAAAGCAATTAAATTAAAAATCAAAATAACCTTCAAATCATGGCATATCCTTACCAGATAACATCATTGGAACAATATCACAGCGATTACAAAAGAAGTGTGGACGAACCCGAAGCCTTTTGGGGAGATGTTGCAGATAATTTTTACTGGAGAAAAAAATGGGACAAAGTATTGGACTGGAATTTTACTGAGCCAAAAATTGAGTGGTTTAAGGGTGGTAAATTAAACATCACCGAAAACTGCATTGACCGTCATCTTGAATCGATGGCCAACAAGCCAGCCATTATATGGGAGCCCAACAACCCGGACGACAGAACCAGAATTGTAACCTATGGACGGTTGCATAAAAGGGTTTGCCAGTTTGCACAGGTACTTAAAAATAATGGCGTAAAAAAAGGCGACCGTGTTTGTATTTATATGGGCATGGTGCCTGAACTGGCTTATGCAGTTTTAGGCTGCGCCAGGATCGGTGCTATCCACAGCGTTATCTTCGGTGGCTTTTCGGCACAGAGTATTGCAGACAGGTTATACGATGCCGGTTCAGAATTTATTGTTACCTGCGATGGTGCTTACCGTGGTGGTAAAGACATCCCGCTAAAAAGTATTATTGATGATGCGTTAATTGGCAACAGAACCATAAAAAAAGTAATTGTTTATACAAGAACGAGAACCCCTATTTCAATGTTGAAAGGCAGGGATGTGTGGTGGGAAGATGAAATGGATCATGCCGAAAATCAGTTGGAACAGGAAAAGGAATTCAATTTTCCGGCAGAAGAAATGGATGCTGAAGACCCGTTATTTATTCTATACACTTCGGGCTCAACCGGCAAGCCAAAGGGTGTGGTACATACCTGCGCCGGCTATATGGTTTGGGCCAACTACACTTTTGTAAATGTGTTTCAATACAAACCCGGTGATGTACATTTTTGTACGGCAGATGTGGGTTGGATAACCGGGCACAGTTATATTTTGTACGGCCCGTTAAGTGCAGGTGCTACCAGCTTAATGTTTGAAGGCATTCCTACATGGCCCGATGCCGGCAGGTTTTGGGACATTGTTGCCAAGCATAAAGTAAACATTCTTTACACAGCTCCAACGGCTATCAGAAGTTTGATGAGTTATGGAATGGAACCATTGCAGGGAAAAGACCTGTCAACTTTAACAACACTGGGAACGGTGGGTGAACCCATCAATGAAGAAGCATGGCATTGGTACGATGAAAATATTGGAAAGAAAGCATGCCCGATTGTGGATACCTGGTGGCAAACAGAAACGGGTGGTGTGTTGATATCGAATCTTGCAGGCGTTACGCCAGGCATACCAAGCTGGGCCAGTTTACCAATGCCCGGCGTGCAACCAATACTGGTAGATGACCGGGGAAATGAAATATCAGAAAAAGATGAAGAGGGGATGTTAAAAGGCAACCTATGTATAAAAGCTCCCTGGCCAGGCATTTTAAGAACTACTTATGGTGATCATGAACGGTGCCGCACCAACTATTTTGCCACCTACGAAAATTTATATTTTACCGGTGATGGCGCTTTAAAAGATAAGGACGGCAATTACCGGATTACCGGAAGAGTGGATGATGTATTAAATGTAAGTGGCCACCGGATTGGCACTGCAGAGGTAGAAAATGCCATCAATATGCACGCAGGTGTTATAGAAAGCGCCGTGGTTGGTTATCCGCATGATATTAAAGGGCAGGGCATTTATGCCTTTGTAATTTGCACCAGTTATCATGGAGATATGGAACTTACAAAAAATGATATTTTACAAACAGTAACAAGGGTGATTGGCCCCATTGCCAAGCCCGATAAAATTCAGTTTGTAACAGGCCTGCCAAAAACCAGGAGTGGAAAAATTATGCGAAGGATCTTGCGTAAAATAGCCGAAGGGCAAATTGAAAATTTAGGAGATACTTCAACCTTGCTTGATCCGGGAATTGTAGATGAAATAAAAGACGGCAAGTTATCCTAATGCCTTTTTTTTGTTCACTAACTTTGGTATTTCATAGCATCGACATCGGCAGAGTTTACACTGAGGAACGAAGTGCTCCGTTCAAATTCATATTTTTATGGCATCATTTTCCACCATATTTTTTACAGAATTAAATGTTGCTTCTGAGATAAATAGCTGATTTTTGCACTCGCCTTTTATCAATATATATGAGAAAATTAGTCAGTTACCTGTTCCGGACCATCCTGCTGTTGTTTGTTATAGTGAATGTAATCACTGCATTTCATGCCTATAAATTCACCCATTTTTATGATGCGGATCAATCGGTGATCGTGAAACCGCAAAACAAAAAAACCGGCCTTGAAGTTACCAAAGATGTATTGTTTGGATTTAAGTCTTATAAACGACCCGACAACATAATCACCGATTCCAGTTTACAGGTAGTTAATCTAACCACAAACGATCAGATCAATATTGAAGGCTGGTATATTCCCACCGCATTATCACATAAAGGAACGGTTATTCTTTTTCATGGACATGGCAGTCATAAACAGGCCATCTTAGATGAGGCGGCAGCTTTTAGAAAGATGGGCTATCACACTTTCTTGATTGATTTCAGGGCACATGGAAATAGTGGCGGCAATACCTGCACCATTGGTTACAAAGAAGGCGAGGAAGTAAAACTGGCGTATAATTTTATCAAAGAAAAAAACGAAGGCAGGGTAATACTTTGGGGTATTTCAATGGGAGCTGCAGCCATTACCAGTGCCATGCACAGTTACCCGGAAATAAAGCCTGCTAAGATAATTTTAGAAATGCCCTACGGCACATTGCTGGAAGCAGCCGAAGGAAGGATTCGGATTATGGGCATTCCAGCCGAACCGCTTGCGTCACTGGTAACTTTCTGGGGCGGTGTTGAACATGGCTTTTGGGCTTTTAATATGAAGCCCGAATTGTATGCAAAAGATATTACCGAGCCCGTTTTATTACAATGGGGCGCTAATGATCCAAGGGTAAGTGCCGGTGAAATAAACCAACTCTATAAAAATTTACAAGGGCCCAAAAAGCTGGTCGTTTATCAAAACAGTAAACACGAATCACTTTGCAAAAACGAACATGTAAAATGGACCAGTGAAATGCAAAATTTCCTGAACCAATAATTTGCCGGATGCATCCAAAAGATATTGCGATAAAAGATTACACCTATAATTTGCCTGACGAAAGGATTGCTGCATTTCCACTTGCGGAAAGAGACCAATCAAAACTGCTCATTTATAAAAATGAAGGAATTTCTGAGGACAGCTATAAAAATATCGCTGCCTATCTCCCCGAAAAATCTTTACTGGTTTTTAATAATACCAAAGTGATACAGGCCAGGATTTTATTTCAAAAACCAACCGGTGGTGTGATAGAAATTTTTTGCCTTGAACCTTATGAAACAAT
Organism: Ferruginibacter sp.; assembly: GCA_046590675.1. Taxonomy (GTDB): domain Bacteria; phylum Bacteroidota; class Bacteroidia; order Chitinophagales; family Chitinophagaceae; genus Ferruginibacter. The sequence continues at coordinate 13,479 of JBKJUP010000091.1, forward strand.
CAATGAGTATAGTTCCATCATGGCAAAACACGAAAAGCTGCGATGGAAATGTTTGATTGGTGGTGCCAGCAAATGGAAAGAAGGGAACCTGCAGAAAACAATTACAGTAGGTGATCAGCAATGGACCATGACTGCCCAATTAATTGAAAAACTGCCGGACGCTTATGTGGTGGAATTAAGTTGGCAACCTGCACAGCTAAGCTTTGCTGAGATAATAGAATACATGGGTGATACGCCATTACCACCCTATATAAAAAGAAAAGCCGTTGATACAGATAAAGAAAGATACCAAACCATTTATGCAAAATTTGATGGTTCTGTAGCGGCACCTACAGCGGGTTTACATTTCACAGAAAAGATTTTTGAACAGGTTCAGTTAAAAAACATCAGCACTGCTTATGTAACCTTACATGTAGGCGCAGGCACTTTCAAACCAGTGAAAGCCGCTGCAATGGAGGGGCACGAAATGCATTCGGAATGGATGGATGTTTCAACAGAAACCATCGACTTGTTGATTAAAAATATTGACAACGGAATTATTGCGGTGGGCACTACATCTTTAAGAACGCTGGAAAGTTTATACTGGATGGGTGTTAAGATATTATTAAATCCAACCTCTGATTTAGAGGGCCTGCTAATAAAACAATGGGATGTGTATGAAGCGCCGCTTTATGATTTGAAATTTACTGCCGGGGAAGCTTTATTGGCATTATCAAACTGGATGAAAAATCATCATACAAACAGGTTAGTAATTCCAACACAAATACTGATAGCACCCGGTTATCAATATAGAATTCCGATGGCGATTATTACCAATTTTCATCAGCCACAATCAACCTTATTATTATTGGTGGCGGCTGCAGTTGGCAACAACTGGCGTACAATTTATAACTACGCTTTGGATAATAATTTTCGCTTTCTGAGTTATGGAGATGGGAGCTTGCTTTTTATTCCAGCATCTTCCGGCCAGGTTCAGGAATTGTTCTAAAACTAACCGGAAGGCAATTTAACCCTGATTTTTATTGTTGAATTTTAACCGGTGTACCTACAGGAATATAACTAAAGAGATCTTTCATTTCAGTGTACTTTACAGAAACGCAACCATCGGTCCAGTTATAAAAATTATCAACCGTCCATTCTTCTTCCGGCCTGGTTGCATGTATCGCAATGCCATTCCCGATTTTTGCAGTTTTTGGTAATTGCCCTCTTTGCTTGCGTTCGTTGAATCGTTGAATGCTTGTTTGGTTTGGATAATCTAACAACAATTCGTACGACCATTTTGGATGTATCTTTTTCTGTATTACTTTAAATTGGCCATCGGGTGTTTTTCTATCCCCTTCCTTCATTTTGTCTCCCAGGTCTTTACTTCCAAAAACGATCGGGTAAGTTGCATACCAACCTTCTTCGTCATATACCTTTAATTCGTAATCGCTTTTGTCTATAATAATATAATAAGTACTCTGAAGCCGCATAGAACTGTGTTTACGAAACTCAATGCCAGCTATGGGTGCAGTATTATTTAATTCAATTTTTTTAGGAGACCCGGGGCTAAATGCCATCAGGATGGCAATGACAAATACTGTAAACAAAAGTGAAGCACGCGACTTTTTCATACCAGGAATAAATTTGACATCACTCTTCAAACGTTGTGCCATTAAGAAATATTATATCATTGTGTACAACATTCCTTTTGATTTAACATTTTGAGAAAAACTTTACAGATTTTATTAATAACAGGATGTCACTTTGCCGTCTGCAAAAAATATAGGCTACACATAAAAAAACCTTCCACAATAAGAGAAGGTTTTGCTATGCTGATTTTATCAATTATTTTACAAACTGCTAAGCCTGATACCAACGGTGTAGGGCCTTATATCCAACCCATTTTTGTACATCGATTTAGGGCTGTAAGATCCGTATAATCTTACCGGGCCAAGCCCTACTTCACCTATATAGGAAAGCTTAAACCGCTCCATATCATAATCACCTTTGTTCTTTAGCTTTCCACGTTCGTTGCTTACCTGCTTATTGCGCTCACTATACAAATAGCCGGCGCTAACACCTACACTTACACTAAGCCCTTTGCTTTCGTACGATGGATTGGTACACAGGTTAAGCATAAAAGGCACAGTAAGATAATCGGCTGCTAATTTATTTTTTGAAAAACTCACCGAATCCCTGAAAATAACCGGATCAAATGTTTGCGGTGAATTAAATGGATTGTTCTCAAGATAACTTATTGCAGATTTGTAGCGATAGTTGTTCAATTCAAGTCCCAGTCCGTATTTAAGGTTAACATAGTGCTTGATTACATTCAGCCTTTGCATAAAAAACCAAATATTTACATTGATACTTTTACCGGCCTTTAACTTAAAGTCTCCTTCACCAAGTGGCGTAGTGGCAGCCCTGTTGTAAAGATAGCTTCCGGTAGAGGCATAGTTGGTTTTATCGCTGTAGTTTGCAAAACCAAGATCAACTATTCCCCAATTGGTACTTACATTGGATATTTTTCTTTTATTACTTCTTTTAAAAACAATGTGTGCATTAACCGTTTTTTCGTTTTCAGTTTTACTGTTGTCTTTAATAATAACAATATTGCCCACCCTTATGGTGTCGATCCTTTTCGCATTCATAGCAGAATCTGTTTGTGCGCCGGCAACTGAGCAAAGCATTACCAGTGCCATTAGTGTAAATAGCTTATTCATCTTTTTTCTTTTTTAATGAGTTATTGAATTGCAAATTCGAGGTTGGCAATTTTTATATTATTGTCCCCGGAATTAATGTTGGCGTTTCTATCCAACACTCTTTTTACTTTTTTTAAAAATCCACCCAATTTCGTTTTCTTTATTTTTTCTTCATCCATAAATAAAACGTGGTCTCCGTTTTTGTCCTCACCGCCTTCGTTAAATGATGCAGTGGTAGCAAAAGTAGTGGTTGAATTTTCTGTTGTTTGTTTGGGCTTTGCAAGCTCATTTTTCCCGGGATAAATAATGAGATTGTTTGGCTTTTCAGGTGTTACGGTAACAGCGGTTATTTTGTTACTGGCAGGGTTGTTAATATTTTCAAAATGAGGTTTCGGTAAATTATTTGATGCAGGTTCTTCCTTAATTGTACTGGCTGCTACCAGCTCTGGTTGCTCAACAATATGCGCTGCAGGCTTAACAGTAATTTGTTTTTTTACCGGTGATGATTGAACTTTTTCTTCGGAAGTTTTCTTACCATCCGTTTGAGCAATTTCAGTTTGTTCACTATTTGTTTCAGGTAATATAACCGGGTCTGTTACTGTATCATTTTGGGGCGTTGCAATTTTGGGTGTTGTCGGATCTTGCTTTACAGCAATATTATTATTATTATCTGCAGGTAATTGTTTGCCGCCGTTAAAGTAAGTCACACCGCCCCATAATGCAAAACCAATAAATACAGCCGCGGCTGCCATTCTTAACCATGGGAATGGTATTACCCTGCGCTCTTCTTTTCTATAAAGTACTGCTTTGTTTTCAAAAATTATTCTATCTAAAGCGCTCAATTTTGTTTGTTGCAAAAGCTGCCATTCTTTTTGAACGGATGAATCTTTTTCTATCAGTCCGTCTATTTCATTGCCATCAATCTCATCCAATTCATGATCGAGATGAAGCAATAACTTTTCCTGTAAATCTTCAATTCCAGCGTCTTTTCTAAACAACGATTCTTTTGCATCAAAAATAATGTCATCTGCTTTAAGAATGCTTTGCTTTAACATCACAAACTCTTCCTGTAAATCGGAGTTCTCCTGCACAAATACATCTACAGATTTCCTGTCTGCAACAGACAGTTCATTGTCTATATACAGTAAGAAAAAGGTTTCGTAATTATGTCGGTCAATATTCATTATTACTATTTGATGTGTATTTAATTTTTAAATTACATTTTCGGGATTTACAAGGTATGCTCTTAATTGCAAACGGGCCCTGTGTAAATATACTTTTACCTGGCTTTCATTCAACCCGGTAATTTTACCAATTTCCTCGTAGCTGTATCCCTCATAATCTTTCAACATCACCAGGCTTTTTTGTGTTTCGTTTAGCTTATTCAATGCTTCGTGCAATATTCGTTTTGAATCGTGTTGCTGATTATCCGATACCCTTGCAGTATCATGAAAACTCTCCCTAAGTGTGATGCGCTTATTCTTTCTTATATGGTCTATCATCTGGTGATAGGCTACAGTAAATAAATAGCTTTTACAGCGGGCATTATCTACCTGCTCCCTGTTGATCCACATTTTTTCGAATGCCCCCTGCACTACATCTCTTGCATCCGCTTCATGCCCCAGGCTTTTGAGGATAAAACGGTACACATTATCTGCATACAGGTTAACACATTGGTTGTATTCTTTTTCCGTCATACAGCAATTGGTGCTGGGTTTAATTGGTTGATTTTGGCTAATTAAGTATTAAACGGGCCTAACCGCAAAAAGTTACAAAAAATAAATAAATTATGCAGCCGGTCTTAAAATGATTTCGGTAAACATATCAAGGGGAATAAATTTATTACTTTCAATCATCTTTAAGCAACCTTTTAATTCGTTGCATTCAACCGGGGCATTTTTAATGGGAATTGTTTTTGAAGAAGAATAGACCAATAAACTAAATGAGGAGGCTGCAAGTACCATCAGGAGGATGGCAGATTTTTTTATTGGCATAACTGATAGTTTTTGGGTAGGACGAATGTAGGTTGAAAAATGTTACAGCACTAAGCAATTATTGTTAAAACTTATTAAATAAAACCGGGCTGCTTGCCTAAATTTGCCGTTCAATCCAAATATATGAATCAGAAATTTGTAAGCCGTATAGCCGAAGAAGTTGTAGCAATTGAAAAGGCAGGCCTGTATAAAAAAGAACGCATCATTACAAGCGAACAAGGTGCTGAAATAATAGTAGGTGGTACAAATGTGCTGAATTTTTGCGCCAATAATTACCTGGGGCTTTCATCGCACCCGAAGGTATTGGCTGCTGCTAAAAAATATGTTGATCACCGAGGATATGGTATGAGCAGTGTACGATTTATTTGTGGTACGCAGGATATTCACAAAGAACTGGAAGCTAAAATTTCTGAATTTTTAGGTACAGAGGATACCATTTTGTATGCTGCTGCATTTGATGCCAATGGCGGTTTGTTTGAACCTTTGTTTGGCGAAGAAGATGCCATTATCAGTGACACACTTAACCATGCAAGTATCATCGACGGCATAAGGCTGTGTAAGGCACAGCGCTACCGGTACGACCATAATAATATGGAAGACCTGGAAAATAAACTAAAAGAAACTGCTCATTTACGCAGCCGCATTATTGCTACTGACGGATCATTTAGTATGGATGGTACCATTGCACAACTGGATACCATTTGCGACCTGGCAGATAAATATGATGCGATTGTGATGATTGATGAATGTCATTCTTCCGGTTTTTTAGGAAAAACCGGAAGAGGAGCGCATGAGTACCGTGGCGTGTTGGGAAGAATCGATATTATTACCGGCACCCTGGGTAAAGCACTTGGTGGAGCCAGTGGCGGTTTTACAAGTGGCAGTAAAGCAGTTATAGAATTGTTGCGCCAGCGTAGCCGGCCTTACCTGTTTAGCAATACGCTTGCACCAAGTATTGTAGGTGCTTCTATTGCAGTTTTGAATATGCTGAGTGAAACAACTGAACTAAGAGATAAGCTGGAAGAAAACACCCTGTATTTCAGAACTAAAATGACAGAAGCCGGCTTTGATATAAAACCCGGCGTACATCCCATCGTGCCCATCATGTTGTATGACGCACTGATTGCACAAAATTTCGCCGCTAAATTATTAGAACAAGGCATTTATGTAATTGGCTTTTTCTTCCCGGTTGTGGGCAAGGGGCAGGCACGCATACGGGTGCAGTTAAGTGCAGCACACGAAAAATCGCACCTGGATAAAGCCATTGCTGCATTTACTAAAGTTGGTAAGGAATTGGGGGTGATTAAATAATGCATTGTTAAACGGTCAATTGATTTTAGTCATAGTGCACTAACATGAAGGACATTCTACACATCGGACAATGGCAAGGATTTTTTAGATACGGTCCACAATATGGCGAATATTTAGAAGGAAAAGAGGCCGAATTCCGACTGTTTATTGAGAAATACGATGAGGGGGAATTCATAGGACGAGTGATAGATTGGGAGGGCATTGGAGCTGAAGGTGAAGTAGCGAAAATTGAAGGTTTCATCACTGATAATTTTATAAGTTTTAGAAAAGAATATACTCAGCTTTTAATTATAGATGAATGGGGAAATACACAAACTTATGGAGACATACCAGGGCATACTGTTGTTTATGAAGGAAATTATGACAATGTAAGCAAATGCTTTTATGGTACCTGGCAGATATCATTTGAAGTAGACCAGATCGGAGAATTCATTGTAGAAGAGGTTAATAACGGAACCTGGAGAATGGCTTTACCTGAATAAATTGCACTTAACATCGGGTTAAATAAAAAATAGATGCTGACATAAATTTATGGCTGATGCAGCCAACCTTTTTGCAATACCCTTTTTGGTGGTCGTGCCGTATCAGGCAGGTTGATTCGATTTTTTTATTGTCTTTATTTTTGTCTTGCGGATGGTTTGCAACCGCCTTTTTTCTTTTTGGTTGCGTATGAAAGCACTAATTGCAAATTCCTCTTCCTTAGTAATAGGTTGTTGTTGTGCTCCAATGAAATCCACATCTAATTCTTTAAGTTTATTTTTCATTTGCAAAATATTTATTTATAAGTTTTAATGCTGCAATTGTGTCAATAATCATAATTCGTCCTCCAACATGCATTGCCCCCAAAGTGTCAATATAATGCTGGACCAGTTGTGTCTTGGAGAAGAAAGATACATTACCTTCATGCCCACGCTGAAAAGCAAGTTTGCAGGCAAAAGCAACCAGGTTTCCCGGAACGCCAGTATAAACTTTTTCTTTCCCTTTGTTGAAAGACGCACTTTCCACAAGATGCATATAAACATGGTCGGATTTAATTTCTAAGCTAATCAAACCTTGAATTACAGATTGATTATTTACAATTGTCAATTTGTAAACGTCTCGCTCTGGCTGCTTAAATTCTAACTTCCAATCAAACTGCCAATCTTTTTTCTTATTAATTGTCTTTAGGTCAGCACTGGTAACAAGGGAAATATCAGTGGCAAAACTATCGCCAGTTACAACATTCTGAATAGAATTAGTGAGATTATCAATAATAAAATCGAGACCCCTGTTTTGCTGTTTTTTCACTAAATGAATTTACGAAATAAAAAAGGTTTGGTCAAAAGCTGTTTAAAGTAAGAAGGATGTCTGATGACATTACCACCAACAAATTAAATTTACTCTGACACTGCTTAAAACAAAAATATTTTAAGACTTACAATATTTGGTGAAAGGCTACCAGAACCCAACCTTTAATCAGGAAACATTATTTTAACGAGTGCTCCCAAGCTAATGCTAAGTTCTTCCCTTTTTTAATAAATCGTTAACTTCGATCAAACAAAATTTAATGAACACAGCATCTCAAAATATAAACATAGCAGATTATTATTTTGAGTTTTTAAAAAATCTAAATCCAAATAGTAAGCTTGACCTTATTGCAAAGCTTTCACAGTCTTTAAAAAACGACGACAATACTTCCGGTGCTTCTTTACAATCACTTTTCGGAGCATACAAATCAGAAAAAGCCGGTGATGAAATGATTCCATCACCCGACTAAAAACAAATAACGAATAATGTTGTAATTAACGCCTACCATCCAACGTCGGATTAAATAAAAAATAATATGACAGACACTGCACATACATTTATGGCTAAGTCGGCCATTAAATCGGCCGATCTGGATCACCGTCGCAAGATCAATTTCAATATTGACAAATACAATTCGAAAGTGCCGGAGGGCAAACAGCAGTTTATTGATGTAAACCTGGTGAGAGAAAGAGCCAAGAATGCAAAATGGCGAGCCATTGAAACACTGGATCAGCAACTGGAAACTTTTGAACTCAATTTCACCAAAAGAGGTGGTAAAGTAATTTGGGCCGAAAACACCGACCAGGCTATTGAAGCCATCTTAGCCATTTGCAAAGAAAAGAATTGTAAAAAGCTGGTGAAGAGCAAGAGTATGGTTACGGAAGAAATTCACCTGAATGCGGCCCTGGAAAAGAATGGTATTGAAAGCGTAGAGACTGATTTGGGCGAATATATACAACAACTGGATGGCGAAGCACCTTACCATATCGTTACACCTGCCATGCACAAAAATAAGGAGGATGTAGCAAAACTGTTTCATGAAAAACTGGGTACTTCCATTCATTTAACATCCCAGGAATTAACCCTGGTTGCAAGAGATATTTTGCGTGAAAAATATGTTGCTGCAGAAATTGGTGTTACCGGCGCTAATTTTATTATCAGCGATATTGGTGCCATAGCCGTGACTGAAAATGAAGGAAACGCAAGGTTGAGTTGCGCTTTTCCCAAAACACATATTGCCATTGTTGGTATAGAAAAAATGATTCCGTCCATGACGGATCTTGCACTGTTCTGGCCGTTACTGTCCACTTATGGAACGGGGCAAAAGGTTACCGTGTACAACTCCATTATTACCGGACCAAAACAACCCAATGAACCGGATGGCCCCGAAGAGATGTATGTGATTTTGCTTGACAATGGACGTACCAATATCTTGCAGAATCCAAAACAACGGGAAAGCCTTTATTGTATTCGCTGCGGCGCCTGCCTGAATGTATGCCCGGTTTATAAAAATATTGGTGGCCATAGTTATGGTACCACTTACAGCGGCCCCATCGGAAGCGTAATAACGCCTAACCTGCAAGGCATGGAAGATTTTAAACACCTGAGTTACGCATCGTCGCTTTGTGGCGCCTGTACGCAGGTTTGTGCCGTAAAAATTAACCTGCATGAGTTGTTGCTTGAAAACAGGCACGAGTCGGTGATCGAAGGGTTGAATTCTTTTTCTGAGAAGATGGCCTGGAAAATATGGAAAATTGCCAGTTTAAAAAGAGGCATCATGAATTTGGGAAATGGCAACCTGAAAAACAAGGTTGTGAATGGCTTATTTAAAGGTTGGCAGCAACACCGCAGCGAACTAAACTTCAGCCAGCAAACATTTAACCAACAGTGGAAAGAACGTTTTAAAAAATAGCTGCAAATAAAAAGCTGGTTTAATTGCTGGTTGCTGTATTCCCCGGCTATTTCTATTTTTTATGGTATTGATATTCTCCCCTTTCGCTACGCCAAGGTTAGCATATATCACGGATTTTTTATTCGGAACGCTGATGGGTATGCCATGCACCCTTACCACCAGTCATGAAGCATTCTCTGCTTATGAGGGGGTAAAAATCAATTACAGTGAAGAGGTGTTTGAAGGAGATTTTTTAAATGTTGGCTGCCACCCTTTATTGTTTGAAGATGATGTAAAAACCCAACAAATCATTCCATTTGAGTATCGGGGAAATGTTGCATTTTTTAAAGTGCTGAAAAGCGATCTGCCATTTGATATATTGGCTGCTTCCTTTTATTTAATTAGCCGATACGAGGAATATTTTCCATACGATGAGGACCTGTATGGCAGGTATCCGCATGAAGATTCATTGGCTTATAAATTAAAATTTTTGAACGTGCCGTTAATCAATATTTGGGCGGGTTACCTGGCAGAAATAATACAACAAAAATTTCCCTCATTTACACCCAAGTGGCCCTCTTTTAGTTTTTTGCCAACGTATGATATTGACATCGCCTATTCCTACAAACACAAAGGATTTGTAAGAAATATTGGTGGCGCAATCAAACATCCATCTTTCGATAGATTTAAAGTTTTACCTGGCCTAATGAAAGATCCTTATGATGCTTATGATTGGCTGGACCAGCTTCATGAAGAAAACCAATTAAACCCTATCTATTTTTTCCTTTTAGCAGAAAAGAACGGCATCTACGACAAAAATATATTGCCACATAAAAATGCTATGAAATTGTTAATTAAAAGGCATGCAAAAAAATATTCAATCGGCATCCATCCTTCCTGGCAATCCTTTGAACACAGCGAAGTATTAATAAATGAAATCAGAGCTTTGGAAGCCATAAGTGAAACTACCATTACCGCCTCCCGGCATCACTATATTCACTTTACCATTCCGGATACTTACAGGCAATTGTTACACTACGATGTCACTAATGATTATACAATGGGATATGGCAGCATCAATGGTTTCAGAGCTTCCGTGGCTACGCCGTTCTATTGGTTCGATGTTGAACAAAATAAGCAAACAAACCTGCTTGTTCATCCTTTTTGTTTTATGGAAGCAAACTCATACTATGAACAAAAATTTACTGCCCAGCAGGCTGGCGATGAATTGATGTACTACGCCGATATATGTAAAAATGTAAATGGTAAATTAATTACAATATGGCACAATAATTTTTTAGGGTTTGGTAAGGAATTTGCACAATGGAAGGAGGTTTATAGAAATTTTATTTTAAATTTAAGGAAGTAGTCTCTAAATAGAATGGCTTTGTTAAATCAATAAATATTAACATGACTGCCATTGGTAAGTTTTTACCACTTTTTTAAATTTGCAAAAATCATTATTATGAAACTTAAGAATAAAATAGCACTGGGAATTTCTGTGGCAGCAGTAGCGGGGATAGTTTTATATTTTGTAAGGCGCTCCAATACCGACATCAATAGAAAGCAAATGCTTACGCAGGTTGCAGACGAAGGGTATGAGACTGCTCACGACATCTTATTTCCAGACCAGGAAGTTAAATCAACGAAAGTCCACTATGGTCCTGTTATTCCTAAATAATTTTGTGGATGCTTGTGAAAATTTTGCTGCTATAAATCTTTCGAAAAACTCCATTCTATTAGCCTCCAGGCTTTAATATCACTTTCAATTTTAATTGTTGAAAATAATTCGCTATCAAGCCAAATTTGTTGAATTATTTACTCAACAATCTTCAATGACAATACATTACAGTCGTTTAAAAATGGCACAGTGTTGGTCACTATCTACATATTTAAACCGTTAAAATTTATAGAGATGAAAGACGATAAAAAAGCAAAAGAACCAGTAAACCAGCAAGCAGATAAGACAAAGAAGAAAGGTATCAGTGCAGCAACCCTGGATGTAATTACCAAGCCTGCAACCGGAGCCGCTAAAGCCAAAGCTGGTCGTGGATTAACCAACGAGGGCACCAATGTGGTGTATGATGAAGAACGTTGAGTGATTTTTGATAAAGATTCCCGGAATTCGGTTATGTATGAATAGGTAGCCAGTTTGTTTTCATCCGTTGCGTCGCGATGGTCATTTTAAAATTTTTGTAATGAAAAAGTTGTCGTTATTTTTTGGGACTTTCCTTGTTCTTTTTATTATTTCTTGTAGTGGCGATTCTAACTACACAATGGAAACATTCTATAGTAAGGATAAGAGTAACGGAGATACTACCATGGTTGGCAAAGAATCTTCCTTTCATGCTGAAAGTGATTCAATAGCTTATTTAACCGCCCAGGAAAAATTTGATGCTATGCTGGGCAAGCAAGGTGGTGAAAACGACCTGCCCGTGAAATTCACCCTTCGGAATAAGAATGGTGTAATAGTAGCGAATCCGGCTCAAAAAAGAGAGAATGAATTAATGTATCCCAATCAACATCCATAACATTAGTTATATCTAAATCAAAACACCCTGTTACGCAAAAGTTTTGTGAAACAGGGTGTTTTAATATTTATAAAATTGATGTTTTATTAGATCAATGCTTAAAATGACGCAATCCGGTGATCACCATTGCAAGATCATTTTCCTTACAAAAAGCAATAGAATCTTTATCACGTATAGAACCGCCTGGTTGTATAAATGAAGTAATACCTGCTGAATATGCAATTTTTACACAATCATCAAAAGGGAAAAACGCATCACTCGCCAGCACTGCATCTTTTAAATCAAAATTAAATTGATTGGCTTTTTCAATTGATTGGCGGAGTGCATCTATCCTCGAAGTTTGACCACAACCTTTTCCTACCATTTGCATGTCCTTTACCAAAGCAATAGCATTACTTTTTAAATGCTTGCCGATGATGTTGGCAAATTCAAGATTTTTCTTTTCGTTGTCCGTTGTATCACGGCCACCAACTTCTTTCCATTCTGTAAAATTGCCCCTGTCTGTACCCTGTACCAACACACCGTTTAATACAGATTTATATTGCTGATTATTTACCGTGGTTGATTTAAGCCTTAGCAAAATGCGGTTCTTTTTTGAACGCAGCACTTCTAACGCATCTTCATCAAAGAATGGTGCAATCAACACTTCAAAAAAGATATCGTTGATGGCTTCGGCTGTTACTTTATCAATTGTTTTATTGCAAATTAAAACACCGCCAAAAGCACTTTCAGGATCGCCGGCAAGCGCTGCATCCCAGGCTTCTTTTACAGTGGGTCTTTCAGCAATACCACATACGTTTGTGTGTTTAAAAATTGCAAATACAGTTGCCGCAGGTTTTTGATCTGCTGTTGAAAATTCTGTAATTAACTGAACGGCCGCATCCACATCCACCAAATTATTATAAGACAATTCCTTGCCATTTAACTGATCAAATAATTGACTGAGATCACCATAGAAAACGCCTGACTGGTGTGGGTTTTCGCCATAACGCATCGACTTGGGATTGGTAACAGATTCAAGAAAAAATAAGGGATCAGTTGGATTAAAATATTTTGCAATGGCTACATCGTAATGAGCTACCACTTCAAAAGCCTTTGCAGCAAAAGCTTTGCGCTGCTCAATAGAAGTATCACCCTTTTGATCTTTTAATAATTGTTCCAATTCTGCATAATCCTTTTTAGCTGCAATTACCACCACGTCTTTAAAATTTTTAGCCGCTGCTCTTATCATAGACGGGCCGCCAATATCAATCTTTTCAACAACCAGTTTTTCTTTCTCTGCATCCGTGCCTTTAAAATCGGCTGCATTTACACTTGCAAGTGTTTCTTCAAAAGGATATAAATCAACAATCACCAGGTCAAGCTCCGGAATTTTATATTCTTTCATTTCCTGCAAATCTGTTGCATTATCCCTTCTGCCTAAAATACCGCCAAATACAGACGGATGCAGGGTTTTAACCCTTCCCCCTAAAATAGACGGATAAGTTGTGATGGACTCAACTGGCACACAAGGCACATTCAATGCTTCAATAAATTTTTGAGTACCCCCGGTTGAATAAATGACTACACCTAACTGGTGCAATTCTTTTACGATGTTTTCAAGTCCATCTTTATAAAAAACTGAAATAAGTGCGGTGGTGATTTTTTTTTGCATAATTTTTTATTGTTTGGTGTTCCCCGGCCCTGAAGGAGTGTTATTTGTAGAGCAATTTTAATTCAGCCCCCGACTGTTATCTCACATCCTGGATGTAAGCGCCCATTTCAGGAACTGAATAAGAGCGCAAATGTAATTCTTCGCACTCTTTTTGCCATTTACCAATTTTCCACAAACTGTTAGACGCATCAAAAACGTAGCATTTACAGGTAAAAATGTCTGCTAATTGGGCGATGGTAGTTTTTGCTCCATGTGATAAAATAATGAGGTCAACATTCACTTTATCAGCAACAGGTTGCAGGTGGAGTGCCTGATCAACCAATAAAATTCTGTTGTTATGAAACTGGTAATACGGTTGCTGTTGAAAAAGCTGGCTGATGGTAGCCGGTGTTTTAGTTATCTGCAAAGCAATCCGGCCTGGTTTCAGGTGAAAATTTTGTAACATGCCATCTTCCAGTAAAACGCTGTCGCCTGCAAAAATGTATTCGTTTCCGTTTATAAAATCAATGGCCCGATGTTGCGGTACATTGTACACGACGACCTTCTGCTGATTTTTCACAGACCATTTATTAGTGGCATGCAACATTAAAAATGCCAGCAGGCTCATCAACGAAAATTTGAGCCAGTTTTTGTTTCGCTTTAATAACCATGCTGCAGTTGCAATAACAACGGCATACAACAAACAGGTTGAAAGCGGAGTAGCAGGAATTTTATCCCAAACTGAAAATGCAAAATGGTTGAACCATATTATAACGCCATTCATGCATCCCACAAGCCATCCTACCAATTTGCCACCATAAATACCTAACATGGGAACAATCGCTGAAATGGATACCAGTGCTATTTCCGTGTATAAAATTATGCTGGATAATGGCACCGCAATGATATTGGTAAACATGAACAAATTCGGAAACTGATGAAAATAATAAATACAAATTGGAAAAGTGAGTATTTGAGCAGCGATAGAAATGGCAGCAAGTTTCCATATTTTATCTAACATTTTATTTTTAATGTACAGCCAATTGTAAACTGATTTTTGAAAACTGATAATACTTATCACGGCCAGGAAAGAAAGCTGAAAGCCAACATCCCACAAAAAATATGGATTGTAACATAGCATTACAAAAGCAGAAGCTGCCAATGAATTGTAAATGGTGGATTTTCTTTTAAATGTTGTACCGACTGTGATACAGGTAAACATTACCGCTGCCCTGGTAACTGAAGCCGCAGCACCGGTAACCAAAGCAAATAACCAAAGGCAGGCAAGTATCAGCAATACCTGTAAAATTTTTGAACGGTTAATCAACGGAATTTTACCAAAAATCCAGACAAGCAATATATAAATTAAACCCAGGTGCATGCCCGAAATAGCAATAATATGTACCACGCCGGTATTGCTGTAAGCCTGCACCAGGTCCTTATCCAGGTCGTTGGTATAGCCTATTAATAATGCCTGGGCAATACCCAATTCGTCTTTATTGCTGTTGATATTTTTACGAAGTATTGCCAGTACATGATCCCGGGCTGTAAATACAAATTGCTTCATTGCATTTGCATGATTAGTGCCGGTCTTTATCCAATCATTTTCCTTTAAAAATACATTGTGAAATATTTGCTGAAAACCGGCATAACGTTCGTAGTTAAACCCTCCGGGATTGCCTGAATTTTTGATTCGTTGCAATGGCTTATTGATCACCACCAAATCGCCATACTGCAGCAATTGCATGTTGCTGTCTTTGGCAAAATAAAGCAATATTTTTCCATGACATTTTACCATTGAATCATTGTGGATAATATATTCTACTAAACCATCCGCTTTATAAGATTTTGCTTTTTCAATCAATGGTTCATTAATTCTTACTAGCAGGTAATCACTGTCGTGGTAGCTATTTCCAAACCAACCCGGTTGATGCCGGGTATCATTTTGCCAGGTAATTAAACTTCCGGCGCACAACAACATACCGTTTAACAGCAGCCCATAAACCGCATGCAGTTTATACCTTGATGAAATTGGCAACCATTGAAATATTAACCAGGCTAAACAAGTAAATAAAAAAACACTTAAGACATTGATAACAGGGAAGCTAATATACCAGCCCAGCAGGATACCGGCAGTAAATGGTAATAGCAGTCGGATAAAAGGCGCTACCTTCCAAATTTGTATAGGGTTGGGATAATGCACTCATCCAAAGTAATGCTGAGGATGCCTGTTTCGTCGGTAGAAAACACCCCGCTTTTAAAAGAAAAAGAACAGGTTGTTAGCCTGCTCTTCACTTACTAAATTCAATTTTGTAAACGATCTATTTACTCAAATGCATACTACGTTCTTTATACAAAGTTCTAAAGTATGGGTCACGCAAATCTTTGATAAAGCGGATGGCTTCACCGGTACTTTTCATTTCCGGTCCAAGTTCTTTATTTACCCCAGGGAATTTATTAAAAGAAAACACCGGCTCTTTTATTGCAAACCCCTGCATCTTTTTCTCGTAAGTAAAATCTTTAATTTTTGCTACGCCCAACATTACTTTAGTGGCAATATTCAAATAAGGGATCTGGTATGCTTTTGCAATAAATGGTGTAGTACGGCTAGCCCTTGGATTGGCTTCAATCACATACACATTGCCATCCTTAATGGCAAACTGAATATTGATCAGTCCTTTTATATTCAGCGTTCTTGCAATTTTTTCAGCATATTCTTCCATTGTATGTACAATCAATGGCGACAAATTAAACTGTGGTAACACTGCATTGCTATCACCACTATGAATACCTGCTGGCTCAATATGCTCCATCACACCCATGATGTGAAAATCTTCTCCATCAAATATGGCGTCTATTTCCGCTTCCTGGCAACGATCAAGGAAATGATCAATTAAAATTTTATTGCCGGGCAAATGTTTGATTAAACTTAAAATACCTTTTTCAAGATCTTCATCATTCAATACAATACGCATACGTTGCCCGCCAATAACATAACTGGGACGAATCAATACCGGGTAACCCACTTGTTTTGCCACCTCAATTGCCTGGTCGGTATTAAATGCTGTACCATATCTTGGATAGGGAATTTCAAGCTCTTTCAACTTATCGCTAAACCGTCCCCTGTCTTCGGCTATATCCATGCTATCGTAAGAAGTACCAATAATTTTTATGCCTTTCTCATGGAGTTGTTTAGCTAGTTTAAGTGCCGTTTGTCCACCTAACTGAACGATTACACCTTCAGGCTTTTCATGTTCTATGATTTCCCAAAGATGTTCCCAAAACACCGGTTCAAAATATAATTTATCGGCAATATCAAAATCAGTTGAAACAGTTTCAGGATTACAATTCACCATAATGGCTTCGTAACCTGCTTCTTTAACCGCCAGCAATCCATGAACGCAACAATAATCAAACTCAATCCCCTGGCCAATTCTGTTGGGGCCGGATCCTAATACGATGATCTTCTTTTTATTAGATACCGTTGTTGATTCATTGGAAACAATTGCACCCACTTTTGGAGAATTTGCTGCCGGCTTTTCGAAAGTAGAATAGAAGTAAGGAGTTTTTGCTTCAAACTCAGCGCTACAGGTATCAACCATTTTAAAAACCCTGGTTAATCCCATTTCCTTTCTGCGGTTATAAATAATTTCCGCATCATCTTCTTTCATGATACGAACAATTTGTACGTCACTAAAGCCAAGCAATTTCGCTGATGTAAGTACATCATCCGGAAGTGTTGTAAGGCTGTATTTTGCAATCTCTTTTTCGCAATCACAAATTTTTTGAATCTGGTAAATAAACCAGCGATCAATACCCGTGCTTTCGCAAATACGCCTGATACTGGCACCCGCCATCAACGCATCTTTGATCCTGAATATTCTATCCCATTTCGGAATTTTAATATACTCGATCAACTCGTCGGCATGCATCAGGCTTTTGCCATAGTATCCCAATCCTACCGCTTCATTTTCTAAACTCTGACAGGCTTTTTGTACAGCTTCAGCAAAGCTTCGGCCAATGGCCATTACTTCACCTACGCTTTTCATTGAAAATCCAAGGGTATCATTGGCACCTTTAAATTTATCAAAATTCCATCTTGGTATTTTTACAATTACATAATCCAGTGCAGGCTCAAAATAAGCAGAGGTAGATTGCGTGATCTGGTTCTTTAATTCATCCAGGTTATAACCCAGTGCCAGCTTTGCAGCAATTTTTGCAATTGGGTAACCGGTAGCCTTACTTGCCAGGGCAGATGAGCGGCTAACCCTTGGGTTAATTTCTACCACAATCAACTGCTCTGTTTGTGGGTTAATTGCAAATTGCACATTACACCCGCCGGCAAAATTGCCCAGGGCACGCATCATACGAATGGCAGTGTTGCGCATTTCCTGGTAAGCTGTATCACTTAAAGTCATAGCTGGCGCCACAGTAATACTGTCGCCGGTATGCACACCCATCGGGTCAAAATTTTCAACCGCACAAATAATAACCACGTTATCGTTGCTATCTCTTAATAATTCCAGTTCGTATTCCTTCCATCCCAACACAGCTTTTTCAACAAGCACTTCATGAATAGGCGATGCTGTTAAACCATTGTTCAATGCTTCGTCCAGTTCGTCTTTTTTAAATACGATTCCTCCACCGCTACCACCGAGGGTAAAAGATGGACGAATTACCAATGGGAAACCTATTTCCTGTGCAAATTCTTTTCCTTCAAGAAATGAGTTGGCGGTACGTGCAGGGCAAACGGCGATATCCATTTCAATCATCCAGTTGCGGAACTTTTCACGATCCTCAGCTTTGTCGATTGCTTTTATATCTACGCCTATTAACCTAACATTATATTTTTCCCAAATACCCAGTTCATCTGCTTCTTTACAAAGATTCAACGCTGTTTGTCCGCCCATAGTTGGCAAAACCGCACTGATCTGGTTTTCCTCAAGAATTTGTTCAATACTTTCAACTGTTAGTGGTAAAAGGTAAACCCTGTCCGCCATCATCGGGTCCGTCATAATAGTGGCGGGGTTACTATTGATTAAAATAACTTTTACTCCTTCTTCGCGGATGCTTCTTGCAGCTTGTGTACCAGAATAATCAAATTCGCAGGCCTGGCCAATAACGATTGGTCCCGAGCCGATGATTAAAACTGATTTTATGGAATTGTCTTTTGGCATAATAAATAGTCAAAAATTAGTGGCGTGCAAAAGTATATAAAAATGGGCAGCTTTACGAACCTTACAATTTTATGATTTCATAGGGTTTATTGACCCGCTATCTATTGCATAACAATTAAATTTGCTCACTGAATGAAGAAAATGATGCGAAAAATACTGTTTACTACCATTTGTACTACCCTAATCTCCAGTGGCCTGTTTGCCCAGCCAATGCCTAAAAAAAATTATCCGAAAGGTTATTTTACCTGGCCGGTGGTTGCAGCAAAAGGACTGGCCGCTAATTTTGGAGAATTAAGGCCCAATCACTATCACATGGGGCTTGATTGCAGAACGGACCAACGTGAAAACCGACCTGTACTGGCTGCTGCAGACGGCTATATTGCCAGGGTAAAGATTGAACCTTATGGCTTTGGAAGATGCATTTACGTCAATCATCCCAATGGTTTAACAACACTGTATGCTCATTTAAATAATTTTTACCCGGCTCTGGAAAAATACATTACCGACCAACAATACAAACTGGAAAGCTGGAGAGTTTTTTTAGATATTCCTGCCAATTTATTTCCGGTAAAAAAAGGCCAGCAGATAGCTTTTAGTGGTAATACCGGGGGTTCGCAGGGGCCGCATACCCATTTTGAAATAAGGGATACTAAAACTGATAAGGTATTGAATCCATTACTTTTTGGATTCCCGATTACCGATAATATTGCCCCGGATGTATTGCGTTTAGCGGTTTACGACAGGTGCGTAAGCACTTATGAGCAAACACCTAAACTCCTGGCACTTAAAAAAGTAAATGGCGCTTACACCACCACACCTGCAGTTATTACAATGAATACAGATAAAGTGAGTTTTGCCATAACAGCTTACGACCGTTATACCGGATCTACCAATAAAAATGGGATTTACGAATCTGTTTTGTATGATAATGAGGCGCCCGTTGTAGGGTTTCAGTTAGACAGCATTAGCTATGATGAAACCCGTTACCTGAATGCCCATATTGATTACAGGCTGCGTAGCAATGGTGGCAGTTATGTACAACATTTAAGCAGGCTGCCAGGCTATCCCGAAGGAATATATAAAGATTTTTCAGGCGATGGTGTGATTGATATAACTGATGAAGCCGTACACCAGATGAAGATAGCTGTAACGGATGCAGCAGGCAATACATCCCTGGTAAAGTTTGGCGTTAAAATGGGTACTAAAACCCATTCACCGGATCCTGATAAAGATGCCAATCAACTATCAAAGCAATTTTTCCCCGGGTTTGTAAATGTTTTTGAAAACAGCAGTCTGCGCTTTTATCTGGCCGAAAATCAACTTTACGATTCGTTTCGTTTCAGGTTTAAAGAAACCAAGCCCGCAACCGGCTACCCGATTTACCAGCTTCAGGACGGATCTGTGCCTGTGCATACTTACTTTCCGGTAAGTATCAATAATAGTGCTGCCATCAATCCCGATAAAATGGTGATGCATCGCTGGTGGAAAGACAAAGATGATTATGCCAAAGCCGTAAATGAATATCCCTGGTTCACCAGTAGTTTTAAAGCATTTGGAAATTTTCAATTGCTGGAAGATACCATTCCCCCTGTAATTACACCCATTGGTTTTAGAGAAGGAATGAATGTTGCTAAACTAAACCGGTTGGCATTTGTAATTAAGGATAATACGGAGGAACTGGAAAATTTTAGGGCAGAACTGGATGGTAAATGGTTGCGTTTTAGTAACGATAAGGGCCGGACTTTTATCTACCATTTTGATGAACAGTTAAACCCCGGGCCACACGAACTAACCATCAGTGTAGCAGATTGCGTAGGGAATGTTACTAAAAAAACATATCATTTTACCCGTTAAAATTTTTCAATTAAATTTCAATTATATTCAATGACTACATTATCAGAAGGCAGTAAGGCACCGGCTTTCAAAGGAAAAGACCAAAACAATCAAAACGTAAGTTTAGCAGATTTTAAAGGGAAAAAAGTGGTGATCTATTTTTATCCGGAAGATGATACGCCAACCTGTACCCTACAAGCCTGCAACCTGAGGGATAATTTTAGCCTGTTGAAAAAGAAAGGAATTGTCGTATTGGGCATTAGCCCGGATGAGGTAAAAAAACATAAGAAATTTGAAGATAAATATGAACTTCCTTTTACCCTTGTAGCAGATCCTACACACAGTATTATTGATAAATATGGCGTTTGGGGAGAGAAAAATTTATACGGCCGGAGATATATGGGTCTGCATCGCACCACTTTTTTGATAGATGAAAAAGGCATTATCCAAAAAATATTTCTAAAGCCAAAAAGCAAACAACATACAGAAGAAATCTTAAAAGCCTGGGAGCTGGTTGAATCAAAATAACCTTCACATAAAAGAAAATTCGTGGATTGCAAGGATCGCTGCCTGGAAACTGGGCAGCCATTCTGTAGCCATTGTTATTGGCAGCACCATTCATCTTTTCAATACTACAAGGGAGCAGTTTTTAAGCAACGAAAAATGGGTTAAACACGAGCTCTGTCATATCCGCCAGTTTCAACAGTACGGATTTATTAATTTCATCCTAAAATATTTATTGGAAAGTATCCGCAAAGGCTATTACAATAATAAATACGAAGTGGAAGCAAGGCAGTCAGAAAGTTTATAACACCCACTCTATTTCTCCAAATTCAAATTCGTTGTCGATGATATCCTGTGTGAGCAATTTGCCATCGGGAGAAATGCCTTTAATTTTTGTTTCAAAAACAATATTATTCTTTTTTAACCTCACCAATTGATTCATTCTGTACAACCGCTGCTGGTATTCTTCCAGTAATAATTCGTATGGCTTTGTTAAACCTTGGTTCAGGCGAAGCAAAACTATTTGATGCAATTCCTTGGCAAGTTCAAGCGTATCATAATGCTCACCCGTAATTTGTTTTAGCGAAACCGGCGTTTTCAGGCTTTCATCAAACATGGTTTGATTTATATTGATTCCTATTCCGGCAACAGCCCATTTCCACATACTTCCACTTATTACATTTTCAATCAATATACCCCCTGCCTTTCTGTCACGCCAGTAAATATCATTGGGCCATTTAATGGTCGTTTCTTCTCCTGCATATTTGCTAAAAAAATCAAAAACCGCAAGGGCAATTGTAGCTGAAAGTTGAAACGGAAGCAGTGTTTCCCGTTGTTTAGGCTTTAGAATGATGCTTAAAGCAATGTTCTCGTCAGTACCGGTTTGCCATATTTTACCACGTTGGCCTTTTCCCTGTGTTTGCTGGTGAGCAAACACTGCTTCACCGTGTTTCGCCAATCCTTCATGAACCAATGCCATGGCATAGTTGTTGGTACTGTCAACTTGCTTTAAAATTACGAATGAATTACCGTGGGCAGACATGATCGATGGATTGGTAAAGAAATAGTACTTTTGGAGTCAATTGCAAGCTACATGCAGTTAACCAAAAAACAAAAGTTAATTGGCATAAGCAAATTACAAATCACTCATGGCCATTCCATGAAAATAAATTTAAACAGCATATAATTTGGACAATCTCACATTGTTAGCCAATCGCAAAAAAAGCACTATAAAAAAGCTAACCAAAAACAGTAAAATATTTAAGGCCATCATTCATGCAATCCAGGAAAAAAAAGGTGACAACATCGTTAGTCTTGATTTGCGTAAAATTCCAGAAGCAGTTTCCGACTTTTTTATAATCTGTGAAGCAAACAGTAATACCCAAATAAAGGCCATTGCTGATTTTATTGAAGTAGATGTAAAAGACAAATGTGGCGAAATGCCTTACAAACATGAAGGCAGGCAGGGACAACAATGGATATTGATAGATTACGTAAATGTAGTAGTTCATATTATGCTGCCCGAACCCCGAAAGTTTTACCAACTAGAAGAAATGTGGAGCGATGCTCCATTGACAGAACATAGAGATTAACACGCAAAGCTCCATCCCTTTTAAAGTGATTGGAATAAATCAATAAATATTGTAAGCAAGCATTTATGGCAGAAGATAAGAAAAAAGAAACTAACAGGAAGTCAAATCCTAATACCCCTCCAGGCGACGATAATCAATCCAAAAACAAAAACCGTTTTAATATCTATTGGATTTACGGGCTCGTATTTGCAGCGATTGTAGGTTACAACTATTTTAAACCCGGCACTGGTACCGGAGTTGAAACCGACCAGATTAGATTTACAGAATTGATTAAGCAGGGAGATGTAGAAAAGATCAAGACAATCCGGAACAAAAAATTAGTTCGGGTTTTTCTGTATAAGGATAGCGCAGAAAAAAAGAAATCGTATTACCAGTCGTTGTTCGACAAAAAGGGTAATCCCTCTTTCGATGTAGCACCTCCCCAACTATTTTTTAGCATCATAGATGATAAAACATTTGCCAGTCAAATGCAGGATTTTTATAAAACCAATCCTGGAATCCGCCAGATACCAGATTCGCCGGATGATGAAGGCGAACTTTTTGGACAGATCATTACCACCCTTTTACCCATTTTATTAATAGGGTTATTGTTTGTGATGATGATGCGTAAAGTAGGTGGTCCAGGCGGTGGCAGTGGCGGGCCGGGCGGTATCTTCAACATAGGCAAATCGAAAGCTACGTTGTTTGATAAGGCGTCCAGGGTTAATATCAATTTTGGTGATGTGGCAGGGCTGGATGAAGCCAAAGTAGAAGTGATGGAAATTGTTGACTTTCTAAAAAATCCAAAAAAATATACAGCCCTGGGAGGTAAAATACCTAAAGGAGCTTTACTAATTGGCCCTCCGGGAACAGGTAAAACATTGTTGGCAAAAGCGGTAGCTGGTGAGGCGCAAGTACCTTTCTTTAGCTTAAGTGGTAGTGATTTTGTTGAAATGTTTGTGGGTGTTGGTGCAAGCCGTGTAAGAGATTTATTTAAGCAGGCGAGAGAAAAAGCACCTTGTATCATTTTTATTGATGAGATTGATGCAATAGGAAGGGCCCGTGGCAAAAACATGATGATGAGCAATGATGAAAGAGAAAACACCTTGAATCAATTGCTGGTAGAAATGGATGGATTTGGCACCGACCTCGGTATCATTATCCTTGCAGCCACCAACAGGCCGGATGTACTGGATTCTGCTTTGCTTCGTCCGGGTAGGTTTGACAGGCAGATCTCCATTGATCGTCCTGACCTTGTAGGAAGAGAAGCCATTTTTAAAGTGCATCTTGAACCAATTAAAATTTCAACCACTTTAGATATTTTAAAACTTGCAGAACAAACACCTGGTTTTGCGGGTGCAGATATTGCCAATGTTTGTAATGAAGCAGCATTGATAGCCGCAAGAAAAGGAAAAGATGCGGTTGATATGACTGATTTCCAGGATGCAATTGACCGTGTAATCGGTGGCCTGGAAAAGAAAAATAAGATCATTTCAAAAGAAGAAAAAGAAATCATTGCCTATCATGAAGCCGGCCACGCAATTTGCGGTTGGTTCCTGGAACATGCTTATCCTTTATTGAAAGTAACCGTAGTGCCAAGAGGTACAGCAGCTTTAGGTTATGCTCAGTACACACCTAAAGAACAATACCTGTACAACACAGATCAGTTGATCGATCAGATATGTATGACCCTTGGCGGAAGAGCCAGTGAAGACATTTTCTTTGGTAAAATAAGTACCGGTGCAAGCAACGATCTTCAGCAGATCACTAAAATTGCTTACAGCATGATCACTGTTTATGGCATGAATGAAAAAATAGGTAACATCAGTTACTACGATCCTAACCAGGAGAATGTTTTTACAAAGCCGTATAGTGAAGAAACAAGCAAAATGATTGACCAGGAAGTGCGTAACCTTATTGATGAGGCTTATGTAAGAACCAAGAAATTATTAACTGAGAAGCGTGGAGAAGTAGAATTGCTGGCAAAAGAATTATTAAAAAAGGAAGTGCTGTTTAAGAGTGATGTAGAAACCCTGATTGGCAAAAGGCCGTTTGAAGAAAAAAAGGCACTTGATATTGATATTCCTGCACCCGAAGATGTTGTTGTGAATGAGCCCAGCAGCGAATTGCCGCAGGAACTAAAAAATCCTCCCCAAATATAATTGGCCATGGGCATTTCAAAGGCAAAAGAAAATATATTAAAAAAAATTAGGCAGGCACTGAGTAATCCGGTGCCTTTGCCTTTTCCGTTAAGTGAAGGAACAAATAGTGTATATCAACCTGCCACCGAAGAATTGGAACTTGTTTTTGCAAAAGAGTTTACCGCCTTACAGGGAAACTTTGCTTTTTGCCTGGATGAATATGAACTTCAGCAACAGTTGCAGCAATTGATTGCTACCAGGGAATGGACTAAAATTTACTGCAGTGAAGACAAATGGAACCCGGCCTTTAGCAATACGATCAACCTTGCCGGCTGCGATGCATCTATTACCGGCTGCGAATTTTTAGTGGCCCGTACCGGTAGTATTGTATTGAGTGCTGCTCAACAAAGCGGACGAACTGTTAGCGTATATGCACCCATTCATATTTGCATTGCATATACCCATCAACTGGTGTACGATATTAAAGATGCGCTACAATTATTGAAAGAAAAATATGCAGGTAATATTCCTTCCTTTATAACTTTTGCCAGTGGCCCAAGCCGTACCGCAGATATAGAAAAAACACTTGTAACAGGTGTGCATGGGCCCAAAGAAGTTTACTTATTCCTGGTTGAAAGTGCCGTATAAAAAAATTTATTATCCGAATTATTTTATATTCACGAAAATTTGAATTTTTCAGCAACTAACATGCTCGGGGGTTTCACAATTCCTGAAAAAAATAAAGATGGTATGCCCGCTTTAGCCAATAAGAAAATATATTTCCTATCCGATTTTCACCTGGGTGCTCCCAATGAAATGGCCAGCCTCGAAAGGGAAAAAAGAATTGTACGATTCCTTGATTCCATCAAAACATTTGCCGAAGAAATATTTATTGTCGGCGACATGTTTGATTTTTGGTTTGAATATTCCACCGTAGTGCCAAGAGGTTATACCCGCATTTTTGGAAAGCTGGCAGAGTTATCAGATGCCGGTATCCGCATTCATTTTTTTGTAGGCAATCACGATATGTGGATGCGTAACTACTTTCAAAAAGAATTCAACATACCGGTTTATTTTGAGCCAAAAACCTTTGAGTTTAATGGTAAAACATTTTATATCGGACATGGAGATGGCCTCGGGCCTGGCGATAAAGGTTATAAATTTTTAAAACACGTATTTCGCAATCCAATTTGTCAATGGCTTTTTGGAATTGTTCCCCCTGCTATTGGCATGGGTATTGCCAATTATTTTTCGCAAAAGAGCCGGGCCGCAGCAGGCAATACAACAGAAAAATTTTTGAGCGAAGACAAAGAGTGGTTAATCGTTTATTCAAAAGAAGTGTTGGCAAAACAACATTATGACTTTTTTATTTTTGGCCACCGCCATTTGCCCATTGATTTTGCACTAAGTGATAAAAGCCGCTATATTAATCTTGGCGAATGGATGAACTACAGCAGCTACGCGGTTTTTGATGGCGAAAATGTAGCATTAAAATATTTTGAAGAATAACGGGTTAACATTAAAACACCTAGCGAAATTAATCAGCACATAATAACCAGCAGCAATGTCAATCATTAAAACAGTATTTCTATCCGGCATTTGTTGCCTTATTGCTGTTTTCGGTTATACACAACAGTCATCATCATTGGTTTTTAATAAACTGATCCCCGGCAACTTTACTTATTTTACGGTTGATAATCTTGAAAATATTTACCTGGTTAATACAGATAATCAACTAAAAAAAATAAATGCAAACGGCGATTCTGCAGGCGTGTTTAACAACGTTCGCAAGTATGGCAAACTCTATTCTATTGATGCCACCAACCCGCTAAAAATATTATTGTACTATAAAAACTTTTCAACCATTGTAGTATTGGACAGGCTATTAAACGTGCGAAATTCTATTAACCTTGGCAAAAAAAATATCTTTAAAGTAGAAACAATCGCCACTTCGTACGATAACAATATTTGGTTATTTGATGAAGGAGATAGCAAATTAAAAAAGATAGATGACAACGGTGATGTGTTGCTTGAAACGGTAGATTTTAGAAATCTTTTTGATACAATTCCTTCACCGGCACAGATCATGGATAGAGATGGGTTTTTGTATCTCTATGATTCTTCCCGGGGCTTTTATACGTTTGATTATTATGGTGCCTTAAAAAATCACATGGCTTTTTTGCATTGGGCCAATACCGAAGTTGTAGGTAAAAACATGTACGGGTTTTCCGACAACACCCTACATCAATACCAATCGGGTTCTTTAAAATTGCAGGACTACAATTTACCGCCACTTTTTATGAATGCCTTGCAGATAAAGGTTGTTAATAATAAAGTGTACCTGTTGCAGGCAGATGGCGTTCAACAATATTTGATTAAATAAATTACGAACAATTCCTTTCAATTATTCAATGGATTTTCTTGATAAAATTTTTTGGGACAACACATTCAGAAACTATCTCATCGTTGCAGCCCTGATCATACTTGCACTTTTTTTAAAGCGCTTTATGTCGAGGCGGTTGGCCGTTTTAATTTATAATTCCTTTGTAAGAAAAATATGGAAAACCGTAAGCAAAAGCAGCTTTACCGACCTGGTTGTGCAACCGCTGCAATGGTTCATTGTAATTGTGATAGCGGTATTTGCCATTGATAAATTAAATTTTCCGTCAGCATTTAACTTCACATTGTATGGCTATCCCATCAGCGATATACTTTCCAGAACAGGTACTGCAATTATCATTGTTTCGTTTATCTTTCTTTCGCTCCGCCTGATGGATTTTATTGCGTTGGTATTGGAAGAAAAAGCAGATGAAACAGCAGATGTTCGTGACAATCAACTGATCGTTTTTTTCAGGGATTTTTTGAAAGTCATCATCGGCATCATTGGCATTTTATTAATTATAAAAGCCTGTTTTAACCAGCCACTGGGTAACCTGTTTACTGGCTTAAGCATCGTGGGTGCGGCTCTTGCATTGGGCGCAAAAGAAAGCCTGGAAAACCTGATTGCTTCTTTCATTATATTTTTCGATAAACCATTTTTTGCCGGAGATACCGTTAAAGTCAATAACGTTTCCGGAAGTATTGAAAAGATTGGATTACGCAGTACACGCATTCGTACTGCCGACAAAACCTTGGTAACCGTACCCAACAAACAAATGGTGGATACAATGGTAGACAACCTGAGTATGAGAACCGGGCGAAGGGCCGAAATAAAGTTAGAATTATCGGTAAGTACCTCTCTTGAAAAAACAGAAATGCTTTTGAAAGAATTGAAAGAAATACTGGAAAAAAACAACAATCAAATTTCAACGCATTCAGTCTTCCTCAAAGAATTGAATAAAAATGGGATTACCATCGTTGCTGAATATTTTACATTACCTTTTTCTGCTGCAGAGTTTGATACCGTAAAACAATCGGTTAGCTTACAGGTTAAAAAATTACTGGAGGAGAATGAAATTGAATTTTCAGGGCAAACCGGTAAAATGATCATCAATGCGGTAGAAGGGAAGGCGACGCAGGAATAAATATTGCCATTAATCCTGCCTTATTGCAATACTAATTTTAACTTTTGGGCAAATAAAAAAACCAGAGACGTCGCTTACAAAAAGCGAATCCCTGGTTTTTTTATTTTATTTTCAGTGACTTTGATTACCCTATTTGTACACCCTTATATAATCAATTTCCATAGTAGCATTGGTAAATGCCGGATCTACAGCTCCACCAAAATTTCCACCCATGGCCACATTTAAAATAAAAAAGAAATCGTGGTTGAAAGGAACACTGCCTGAATTGGCCAGCGTATGCACCAGTTCATTATCTACATAAATTTTTATCGAAGATGCCGACCAATCCAACGAATAAATATGAAATTGAGTGGTGGCATCTGAAATCACTTTGGTTCCTCCGTCTGCATTACCACCTGATCTACCCGGATAATGAAATGTACCAAAAATTTTATTGGGCTCACTGCCCCTGTATTCCATAATGTCAATTTCTCCGCAAGCGGGCCATGGCGTAGTTGCAATATCTGCTCCCAACATCCAGATAGCAGGCCAGCAGCCAACGCCAGCAGGCAGTTTTGCTTTTATTTCCACTTTCCCGTAGGTCATAGCAAACTTATTTAATGAAAGCAATCTTGCAGAAGAATAGGCACTACCATTGTACGGCTCTTTAATCACTTTTATTTTGAGCACGCCACCTTGTACAATTGCATTTTCAGGGCGGCTGGTATAATATTCCAATTCATTATTGCCCCAGCCACCGGAGCCGGTTCCTAAATCGTATCCCCATTTTAACGGATCGGGTGCACCATCGATGTTAAACTCTTCCGACCAAAAGAGACCTACCGGTGCCGCAGCAACTGTAACAGAAACCTGGATAGATTTTTTAAGCGAAAGGCCAGTACTGCTCTTTGCCGTTACGGTTACTGTATAGCTGTTTGTTCCGGCAAGCGTATATTTATAATTGGTAGCACCCGATGCAACCGTTGCTACCGCTCCATTACCAAATTCATATTCATAAGAAACTGCATTATTTGCACTTGCAGTAAAAGATACATTGCCGCTTCCGTCAGTAGCTGGCACTGCCGCTACTACCAGGTTAGTGGGTGCCGTATTAGATTGAGCACCACTGTTTCCACCTTTTTTACAACTGATCAATATAAAAAAGGCACCTGTTAATACTAAGAGATTTTTATAATACTTCATGTTTTTTTATTTAGCTTTTAAAATCTGGTACCAGGAATTGCCATCACTGCCAATATTCCTTAAGTGTACGGTAGTAGCAGAAATAGACAAAATTTCGTAGGTCTTACCTCCGGTTCCAAAGTTAATGATTCCTTTATCCGGAACCACAAACTGAATACGGGTAGAATTAGCCGTTGTTGAAGCAGATGTAGCATCCATAAATACCAGTTTTTGCAGGGCGAATGTTCCTATATTATAACATCCATCGCCTCCGGATACTCCGTAAAAAGCAGTAGCTGCGCCAATAAGCGACGATTCCCCCTTGTTGTTGAGCAACATTGAAATATTGCTGTTTGCATCTTTAGAAAAAGTTATTTCATCATCATACAAACAGGCGTCTCTGGTATTTGGCGTGGCAGCATAATAAACTGGTGTGAAAGCGTCTGCTGGTCCAACTCCAACATGTCCGGGAGCATCTTTGTCTGTAACCCAGGTTTTACTGGAGCCATTGGTTAAAAACTGAACAATATCCGCAGGTATTGTAAAAGCAACAAATACTTTTATTTTTTTACTTACAGTTGACATGGTGCCACCAGTACCAATTGCGTTGATGCTAATGGTGTACTCCGCTGTTCCCGGACTTGCATACTTATAATTGATTACACCGGAAGGAACCATTTTAATGGTACCATCACCAAAGTCGATTCTATACGTTATTGCGTTTTGTGCAGCACCGGTAATTGCCACAACCCCGGAGCCATCACCAAACGGATTGGCTGTATTTAATCCTGCAATAGCAGTTGTTACCGCTAAATCGGTTGGCGTTTTTATTTCTCCAAAAGAATAATCTTCTTTTTTACAACTACTGAAAACCAGTAGCAAAGAAATGAATATTAAGGTGAGTGATTTTATATTACTTGTCATAAATCGTAGTTTTTGAAATTAATTAAGAGAGATGTCATCAAACAACCAGGTGAAATTGGCAGACCCATCGCCCATTGTTCCAAGGTCGAAAATCAATACTACTTTTTGATAAGACAGTCCCGTATTGATACCACTGTAATCAAACGTTAATTCCTCCCAGGCATTAGCCTTAGTGCAGGTAACTTCCTTTTCATAACTGATACCACCATTGGTTAAATTTTCAACTTTCAGCAACACTTTGGCACCTACTCTTGGCGAAAACACTTTCATTTTGAAAGTTTTACCACCTGAAAAATTAATTGGGTTAGCCAGTTCAATAACACTGCCACCATATACCTCACCTGCATTTTTTACCATTTTACCAACCATACTACTTGTGTTGATACCAGTGGATTGTGGGTTTGGAATTACTGTAGCGTTACCACCTCCAAAATTGCTAAATGAATAGGTGAGCGAAGTGGATTCGAAAGTGAGTGGAAGTGCAACCAAATTAGGCACTACATTCGTTGTCAAAAACTCAACATCATCCCAATAAAAAACCTTTCCGTTGCCATCCATATTAAAATCAAAAAACACAGAAGCCATATTATACGTATAAGCAAGGTTTAAGGCTGCGGTTCCTGAGGCCTGATTTGCAAAATCAAAAACCAGGGTTTCCCAGGTGTTGGCTGCATTGGTTATAGATTCTGTTTCTACCGACTTTGTGTTATCATTTCGGTCCTCTACTTTTAACCTTACCCGAATACCGGCGGCGGGTGAATAAACACGTATGCTCATTTGAGTTGCACTGGCAGTAAATGGAACTTTAGATGTAAAACCTGCACCAATCGTTGTTCCTGCATAGGTTGCAGCACCGGTAGGTTTTAATGTTTTCTTTACATTGTTTGCGCCATTGGTGGGATCAACTGCATTAGATGTTTGACTACCACCAAAATCTGTGATTGCATAATTTACTCCCGGAACATCGAATGTTACCGGTAGCGTTAAAAGACTGGTAGGAAGCTGGTTGGTTTGGCGTATATCATCCAACAGGAAAGTGAAATTGGCAGAACCGTCGCCGGGTGTACCCAGGTCAAAAATAAACACCATGTTTTGATAACTGTTGCCGGTATTGATATTGCTGTAATCAAATACAAGATCTTCCCAGTCATTGGCAATGGTAGTTGCTACTTCCTTTTCGAAACTGATAGAATTGTCCGTAGCATTTTCAACCTTTAATAATACTTTGGCTCCCACCCTCGGAGAAAATACCTTCATCCTGAAAACCTTATTAACTGAAAAGTCGATGGGAGCACCCAACTTTATGGAACTTCCGCCCCAGGGCTGGCCCGCATTTTTTACCATTTTGGCAACTCTTAAGCTGGTATTAATTCCGATCTTCTGTGGATTATCGATTACAGTTAAAACACCGCCATCAAAATTTCCGAAGTTGAAGACCAGTGATGAAGACTCAAAGTTGATAGGCAACAATACCGGATCTAATATGGTAATTGTTTTGGTAAATTGGGTAGTGGCTGCGCCTCCACTTAAGGCTACAACTTTTATTGTATAAGTACCAACTACTGAATAGGTATGTGAAATGATTTCCCCCTCTAAAAAAGATACGGGGACTTCATTTGGCACATCGCCAAAATAAACCTGGAAAAAGGTTTCATAAGTTGCTGTGGCCGATACATTAACCTTGAAATTATTCACAGCATCCAGGTCGGCAGTAACTACCAGGTTTTCAGGGGCTCTGAAAGAAACCGTTAATTTTTGGGTAGCTTCCGCAGATTTTCCTGTAAGATTGTAAGCGACTATTTTCACATCGTACATACCTTCCTTATAAGTATGTTGTATATTTTTTCCCGGTAAAACATTTGCAGGAGCGGTTGTAGCATCACCAAAATAAATCTCGTAGCGGGAACCGCCTTCACCATTGGGCGTAATAGTTACCAGCCCTGTATTATCCTGGGTAATTTCAAAAAGGGCCGACAATTTTTCCGGTGCTTTATTACTGGATACAAAAGAGGTATCCTCATATTTATCCTTTTTGCAACCTGTTACCAGCGCCAGCAACAATACGATGCTTATAAAATATTTGAATGCATTCATGATTTTTTGTTTTAGGATTAGTAATTGGGATTTTGAGCAAGCCCGGAAATATTAACTTCCTCCTGCGGTATTGGAAACAATTCATTTTTTCCAACTACAAAACCAGTAATCTTTGTTGCAGCCTGCCCGGTTCTTACCAGGTCAAAAAACCGGTCGCCTTCCATGGCCAATTCCAGGCGGCGTTCATCCCAAATGGCTTGCTTTAATGCATTACCTGTTGCACTGATGTTATGCAACATATCACCAAATGCCCGCTGACGTACTTTATTTAAATATTCCTGTGCTTTCGTATCATTGGGTGTGGCAGATCGGTTATTAGCCTCTGCGGCCATCAGCAATACATCGGCGTAGCGGATTGTTCTAAAATTGTTTAAATAGTTAAGTTCTACCTGGCCGGAGGTTTCACTCTTTCTAGGCAAGTACTTTTGATTATATAAGCCGGTATTTTTATAAGGCGCTACCTGGTAGGTAATGTTGAAAGAAGGGTTAGCAGCCTTGTAGGCTTCAATGTCCAATACGGTTACATCTTTTCTTTTATCACCGGCAGCATAAGCGTTTGCAAGATTCTGAGTTGGTAAGTTAGTGGACCAACCAGCAGCATACGGCATAGCACCTGAACCATTGAGGCCACGAATACCACATTGCTGTACCGACAGGTTTCCCTGCCCACGGGTTACGCCACCCCAATTGTAATAAGGAGAGCCATTGGAATACTGAATTTCAAAAACAGATTCCGGTCCGTTTTCCCCGGTGGCCAAAAAGATAGATCCGAAGTCTGGTACCAGCGAATAAGCGTTTGAACTTATCACAGTTTCCAGTGCTGTTGCTGCGGCAGCAAATTTGCTTTCATATAATAATACCTTGCCTAATAAAGCCTGGGCGGCATATTTAGTTGCTCTTCCCTGTTGAATTTGTATGGCAGGTAATACTGCGATGGCATCGTTTAAATCTTTTTCAATTTGTGCATACACGTCTGCTTTAGGTGAACGTGTCAGTTTTCTTGAATCAGATAAGCCCAACCTTTTATCGGTAAACAACGGTACATCGCCGAATATTTTTACCAGGTTAAAATAAAAGTAGGCTCTTAAAAAATAGACTTCCCCATATAGTGCATCTTTCCCGGCAAAGCTTACTTCATCGCCTGCAAGGTTTTTATCTTTATACTGTTGCAGGTAGTTTGCCCGGTTAATTCCCTCATAACTTGCCTTCCATAATTCTAAAAGTGTTGAGTTTAAAGGGGTTAACGTATAATCATCTATTTGCTGAAGCGACAATACATCAGAGGCATTTTCGCCGCCGGAAACTGCATTGTCAGAAGCTATATCACCAACAGGCACGGTTTGATTCAGCCATTGAATGGGTGTATAAACACTTATGGCCATGGTGCGGTAATCAGTTTCCGACTTCAGGTAATCCAACTCGGTTATTTTATAATCGTCGTGCGGATTATAATCCACCCACTTTTTGCATGCAGTAAACAAGGTTATAAAAACCAGTAAACCCGCTATTTTAATTGTATGATTCATTGCGAATATTTTAAGTTGAAAAAAATTAAAATTTAACATCCAGGCCAACAGCATAAGTTCTTGCCTGTGGGTAAGCACCTCTGTCAATTCCGGTGTCCAATATTCCCCCTGATATTTCAGGATCGTATCCGGAATATTTAGTGAATACAAATGCATTTTTTACCTGGCCATAAATTCTTAACCTGCTAAAAACTCTTTTGGTAACAGACTCAGGGAATGTAAAGCCCAGTTGTATGTTTTTTATTTTCACATAAGACCCATCTTCCACATAACGGTCAGATACCCGGATATTGCTGTTGTCATCAATAAAAGAATAGCGGGGATTTTGTGCACTGTTTGTAGTGTTAGGGCCAGTCCAGCGATTAAGTACGCTTCTGAATTTATTAGAATAGTTGGCATTTCTCTCATAGGCTCTGTATATGTCGTTACCAACAGAAGCATAGGTAAATACATTCAGATCTAACGCCTTGTATTCAAGCGATACATTCCATCCCATTGTAAATGTTGGAAAAGGATCACCAATTTTTGTTTGATCCAAGGCGGAAATCACCCCATCATTGTTTACATCAACAAATTTTATATCACCTGGCTGGGCGCCTGTTTGAGTGGGTGCTTTTGCTATATCACCAACAGTTTGAAAAAGCCCATCAGTTTTATACCCGTAAAAATATCCTGGAGTATATCCCTTTTCAAAAACGGTTACACTTTGAGATTGACCATTAAAATAATAGCCGCCGGGTATTTTTGCAGTTCCATCAGAGTTGGTTGCCGTTACTTCATTTTTAGAAGTTGTAAAAGTTACAGAAGTACCCAGTTTTACTTTCTTACTTATATAATCAGTGTAGCTGATGGAAAGATCAATACCACTGCTTTTTGTTGAACCGATATTATCCGTAGGTATTGGCACTGTGCCAAGATAAAGCGATGCAGCAGGTGTAAACAAGAGGCCATCTACCTTCTTTTGAAAATAATCTGCAGTTATCTGCAATTTATTTCCCAATACACCCAAATCGAACCCTACGTTTGATTGCGTTTGACGTTCCCATCTTAAGGCGTCATTTGCAGCGGAACCAACTGTGGAACCGGGGTAAAATGTGTTGCCGAATGTATATCCGTTGCTATTGGCTGTTGGTCCATAGCTGGAACCACCGGTTTCAATACTTACAAACTGTGGATTTACATTTTCGTTACCCAGTGTTCCATAACTGCCTCGTACTTTCAAGAAATTAATAGAATTCGATTGAAAGAAATCTTCTTTGGTAACCACCCAACCTAATGAGCCCGAAAAGAAGTTACCAAATTTATTGTCTATACCAAAAGCATAAGATCCATCACGCCTTGCCGAAAAAGAAGCAAGATATTTATCGTTATAGTCGTAGTTTATCCTGCTGAAATAAGACAAATTTTTTCGGAAGTATTGATAATAGTAACCAGAAAGCGCATTGGTATTGGTTCCGGTGTTGTTACCGGTTGCCGCAGTAAAATCTGCAAATTCCCATGAATTAAAGGGAACATCTTGCCTGCTTGCACCTGCTGCATTGCCCGATGTTTTTGCAATAGCAATACCCAATACCGTTTCAAAATGATGATGTTCACCCGCATTAAAATTGTAGTTACCAAAAGCCTCATACGTAAAATTGAAATTGCTGGTCTTTTCATGCGATACGCTGTTGTGGCTACCTGTAACGGCATTGCCTGCAGCATCCATGGTATTGTTAACATTCATCGGGCCATAAAAAGCCAGCGGGTTAAAGCCTTTTGAAGTACCATCATATTTAGTATAACCAAAACGGGTAGTAAGTTTTAGGTTTTTTAATACGTCGTATTGAAATTCAAATTTGCCGTATAGTTTATTACCTATATTTTTTCCATAAGTGTTATCCAGTTTTGTAAGTGGATTAAATATTTCAGATAACAAGAGGTTACTAAATCCATATTTACCAACAGTGTTAGGGGTGGTATTTAAAACCGGCACCGTAGGATCAAAATTTAATGCACTGCCGATAACGCTGTTAAACGAGTTTTCAGCTACACCTCTTGAATTGAGGTTTACATAGCTGGTGTTTAAAATAAATTTTAATTTACTGGTAAGCTCAAAGTTGAGGTTGGCAGTAAAGTTAATTCTGTCGAATTTTGATTTATCATATCCACCCACTATTCCTCCCTGGCTTAAATAACCACCACCAAGAAAATAGGACATTTTATCACTGCCGCCCCTTGCACTAATATTTTGTGTTTGAATTGGAGCGTTGTGAAAAATTTCATCCTGCCAATTGGTGCCTACGCCCAATGTAGATATGTCAGGAAAAATAATGTTTCCACCAGAAGCTGCACTTCCCTCGTTAATGATGGCGGCATATTCAGTAGCATTCAATACCCCGATGGTATTTACTACCTGTTGCACACCGTAGTTGGCATTAACATTCAATTCAGTCTTTTGATTTTTTCTGCCCGACTTTGTGGTAACTACTATTACGCCATTTCCACCTTTTACACCATAGATAGCGGTAGTTGCCGCATCCTTCAATACATTGATAGATTCTATGTCCGCCGCATTAATGGAGTTAAAATCAGTTAGAGTTTGGGGAATACCATCGATGATAACAACCGGGTCCGTTCCTGAAAAAGAAGGAATACCCCTGATTAGTACGGTGGGTTTTGAACCTGGTGAACCATTCGATACTACAGTTACGCCGGAAGCTCTTCCCTGTAATGCATCTTCTGCTCTTACAGGTTTTAGTTTTTCAATATCTGCGCCTTTTACCGATGAAATAGCTCCAGACACCTTGGTTACTTTTTGTGTACCATATCCAATAACAACCACTTCATCCAGTTGTTTGTCTTTTTCTTCCAGGCGGATATTGATACTGGTTTCATTACCTACTTTGTACGTATAGGGAACCATGCCTACATAAGAAATAAGTAGAGAACCACCTTTTTGAACAGGGATAGAAAACAGTCCGTTTTCTCCGGTAACTACAGATTTGTTGGTTCCCTTAACCATAACACTGGCACCAGCAAGTCCCTGCTCGTTTGACACAGTTGTTACTTTACCGGAAATTGTAATGTTTTGTGCAAAAGTTGGCTGCAGAAAATTGGCCAGGAAGATACCAATACACAGCAATCTGAATTTTAATTTCATATAGCAATCGTTTTAGTGTGAAAAATTCGTGTTGGGAAATAGTCAATAATTGACTTTTCAAAGCTATTAACAGATCATTCTATTCAAGAAAAAACAGCCACCTCAATACTACCACAGAAGTGAACATTGAAGGATTTTAAGCTATATTTGGTACTTCATTAGTACCTCATACCTTCTACAAAGCAAATCATCCGATATTTTAATAGAAGGTAATTTAATATTTTACCTTTTGGGAAATAGCACCGTAATACTCGTTTGATAAAGCAGCTATTGGCATGATTTGAAGATGGTGTTAAGCCTTAAAGACCGGCTATTATAAATTGTTTAAACAAAAAGTGGGGCATTTCTTAATACTTCACTTTTAAATTATTAATACTTCAATTGAATGTACTCCCGCTTGCAGATTTTTATCGCTTAAGCACTCGTTCGCTTGCATTGTATAACTCAAAAATTTAAATTTTGTTTGTGAAATGAAAAAGCTACTTTTTCTTCTTTGCTTTCCCTTAAACATATTTTGTCAAAATACAATCGGGCTGCCTGATGTAGTTAACTATACCAAACAATCCTACAGCGCAGGTTTGCAAAACTGGGACATAAAGCAGGATAAAAACGGAATTATATATGTAGCGAATAATGAAGGGCTCCTTTCTTTTGATGGCAAAAAGTGGAAACTGTATGAGCTTCCCAATAAAACAATTGTAGGCTCGGTTGAAATTGGAAATGATGGTAAAATTTATGTAGGCGGGCAGGATGAACTTGGGTATTTCAGTCCTTCACAAAATGGGCAACTACAGTACCACTCTTTAACGCCGGGCATTCCATTAAAAGACAGGTCGTTTGGCGATGTATGGGATATTGTTTCAGTTGATAAAAATATTTTTTTCCGCACTACCAATAAGATTTTCAAATTTACC
Organism: Ferruginibacter sp.; assembly: GCA_046590675.1. Lineage (GTDB taxonomy): Bacteria > Bacteroidota > Bacteroidia > Chitinophagales > Chitinophagaceae > Ferruginibacter. Next base: position 51,321 of record JBKJUP010000091.1, read on the forward strand.
AATGAATCGGCAGCAACATTTACCGCTCCCTCTGAATGGGCCTACCTGGGTGTAAATAATGGCAAATTGTATGCGCAGGATTTTAAAATGGGCCTGATGGTTTTCGAAAACGATGTATGGTCTCCACTTTTTTCGAAGAATGAACTTCCGCTGATTGACCCTGTTACGGCCATACTACCCATTAACAAGGACAGCGCATTGATAACTACGCTAAAACATGGTTTGTTTACACTTTCCAAATCAGGCATATCAAAATTACCGTCTGTAAATACCCGGCTATTTGAAAATAATCGAATATATGCAGCCACCCAAATCAATAAAGAATGGATTGCGTTGGCTACAAGCAATGATGGTGTTTATATAACAGATGTTAACGGAAATTTCATTCAAAGTTTTTCGGAAGTTGAAGGGCTGCAGAATAATAATGTGCTGAGTATTTTTTTGGATAATCAAAGCAATTTGTGGTTAGGTTTAAATAATGGTATTGACTTAATAAGCTATAATACTGCTTTAAAAAAAATTAATCCGCTGCCAAAAAATGCATCGGGTTACACAGCTATTATTTCCGGTAACCAGTTTTATGCAGGTACTTCAAGTGGGCTTTTTAGTTTTTCACTTTCCCCGGCGAAAGATTTAAGTTATTGCAAGGGTAAATTTTTCCCTGTAAAAAATACTGAAGGGCAGGTTTGGGGATTGGCCAATATTAATAATCAACTATTAATGGGTCATCATGAGGGCGCATTTGAGATAAAAGACAACAATGCTGTTCTCATTTCGTCTATTACCGGTTTTTGGAATTTTTTACCCCTTACCGGAACTTTTCCAACACCCACAATTGTAGCAGGGAATTATAAGGGATTATCATTTTTTGATTTCAACAACAATCAATTTACAATGGCCGGCACAGTCGCCGGATTTGATGAATCCTCCAGGTTTGTTACCATGGATAAGTACGACAATATTTGGGTTTCTCATCCTTATCATGGCGTTTTTAAAATTCGTAAAAACAGTAATAACGTATATGCAAGTACACCTTATACAAGTAAAAACGGATTGCCTGCCCTGTTAAACAATCATGTATTTAAAATAAAAAATGAAATGGTTGTTGCCACCGAAAAAGGTATCTACAATTATAATCAGCAAAAGAATTATTTTGAACCAGACAGCCTCTATAAAAAATTGCTGGACACTTTGAGTGTACGATACCTGAAAGAAGATAAGTCTGGAAATATATGGTTCATACATGAAAAGGAATTGGGTGTTATTGATCTGTCAGAAAAAAAACCTTCGGTGATATACCTGCAGGAGTTGAATAATAAACTGTTAAGTGGGTTCGAATTTATATACCCGGTTGATGAAAACAATATTTTTTTAGGTGGGGAAAAAGGCTTTTACCACTTAAACTATGATAAATACAAAGCAACAATTCCCAAACCTGTTGTGCAAATCAGGCAGGTAATCATTATTAACAAAAAAGACAGCCTGCTCTTTGGAGGATATTTTAATGAGGTGAACGAAAAGCAAACTCAATCTACAGATATTGCTCCGGAAATAAACCATGACTGGAAAACAATTCATTTCGAATTCTCTTCTCCTCTTTTTGGCAACCAGGCAAACCTTGAATATAGTTATCGCCTGAACGGTTTTGAAAACTGGTCGGCCTGGTCGGGCAGAACCGAAAAAGAGTACACCAATTTACCCGCAGGCAAATTTGACTTTGAAGTGCGGGTTAAAAATAATCTTGGTGAGATATCCCCGGTTAGCAGCTATAGCTTTAAAATGCTACCCCCATGGTATCAATCAATATGGGCAAACATTTTGTATTTGCTTATTTTCTTAAGCCTTCTTTATTTCATAATCAGGTGGCAAAAGAAAAAATTTAAACATCAGCAAGTAAAGCATCTTGAAGAACAAAAAAAGCTTTCTTATATACATGAATTAGAAATCAATAAATCTGAGCTGGATCTGCTGGCATTGAATAACGAAAAGCTGGAAGCCGAAATTAATTTCAATAATTCTAAAATGGCTTCATCTGCCATGCATTTGGTTAAAAAAGGAGCACTGCTTTCGAAAATAAAAACTCAACTAACACAGGTGATGAAACGCTTTGACGATGCTGAAGTTGCCGGTGAATTAAAACGGATGATTAAAACACTCAGTGAAGATGAAAATATAGATGAGGAATGGGATAGTTTTACAAAACATTTTGATAAAGTACACAGTGATTTTTTAAATGAGCTTAAAGAAAAACATTCCGATATTACCCCGAATGAGCTTAAGCTTTGTGCTTATTTACGTATGAATTTATCTACCAAGGAAATTGCGCAGGTTATGAATATATCGGTAAGAGGTGTTGATATCAGCCGTTATAGGTTAAGAAAGAAACTACAAATACCAACCGAAGTGAGTTTGTTTGATTACTTGATTAGTGTAAAAGCCAAAACTTAAAGAAGTGGTTAAAGATTGGCTTTTACTTCGTTCAAAAATGCCTTTATCTTTTTAAGTGATTCTATCATGGCGAATTTTTCGTCTGCCTTTTTATTATTTTTTATAAATTCTTTGGCTCCCTGCATGGTGTACTTCCTTTCCCTCATCAGGTGGTAAATCAACTGAATATTTTTAATGTCTTCAGGCCTGAACAGGCGATCACCCTTTCCATTCTTTTTAGGTTTCAGTACATCAAATTCATTTTCCCACAATCTTATTAACGACTGGTTTACATTAAACATTTCTGCCACCTTGCCGATACTGTAATACATTTTTTGAAATAACACTGCATCTTCGGGAACCGCAACCAGGTCAACGCCTTCGCCCATTTCCTTTATACTTTTTCTACCCCTCGTAGATTTTTGTTTGGGAGCAACCAAGTCAATTTTTACCGGTGCAGGTTCCTTTTTTGCACGAATAGGTTTCCGCTCCGGTAATGGTTTTTCCGGAAGATCTCCAAAATCAAAGGCTATTTGTTCTTGTGCCATTGTTTAAAATTAATCAAAACTTTTCGCACTTCCAGTAGCTGCAAGCTTAAGCATGCGATCGTATTGTTCGGCGTTTAAATCATTATAGAAAAAGTAAACCGGATCCACGGGCCTTCCGTTAATATGCACTTCATAATGGCAGTGGGGGCCGGTACTTGCACCTGTGCTTCCTACCCAACCAATTACCTCTCCTCTTTTCACCCGCTGCCCCTGTCTTACTTTAATTCTTACCATGTGGCCATACAAAGTTTCATATCCATATCCATGATTTATAACAACATTATTGCCAAACCCATTTCCAAAATCAGCATTTTTTACAATACCATCACCGGTTGCATAAATAGGCGTTCCCTGTGTTGCAGAAAAATCGAGTCCGTTATGCATTTTAGGGATACCATAAATAGGATGGATTCTATATCCAAATCCACTGGCAACCCTTGTAAGGTCTTTATTACTAACCGGCTGAATAGCCGGAATACTGGCCAGTTTATTTTCCTGGTTGTTAATCAATTTTTCAATATCCTGGTAACTATCTACCTGGAACGCTACCCTGGCGCTGATATTATTTAGGGTGTTGGCAATATTTTGTGTCAACACATCATCCGTCATCACATTTACTTTATCCAGTTCTTTTTTCTTTTCTATCAATTTTACCCTTGCACTATCCGGTAAGGGGTTGGCCTCAAATATGGACCGGTACACTTCATTATCCCTTTTTTCAAGATCTGCCATTTGCTGCTGCAGGCCTTTGAGCTTATTATTTAGTACGCTATAATTGTCCTTCATCAATTCCAGTTTGATGTTGGATTCCTTTTCGGTAGGTGCAGGAATAAATTTTGTGTACAACCAAATTACAAGTGCAGAACTCACTAACAACGCAGAAAAAAAACCAAATACCCGTAACAACTTCACCCGTAGGGGTGTCACCAGCTTTTCATAACGAAGTGTATTGGTATTATAGTAATATTTAATTTTTTTCATAAAACCTTCAACCTAAAAATGCCTTTTTTAAGTGCCTGAATTTTTACTCTTAGCTGATTTTTTATTATAACGTTTGTAACAGGTCTAAAATTTCATGACTCTCATCTGAACACCGAATTCTTTACCTTTGCGCCACGCCCTACAAAGGCGTTCAAAGATAGTCGGATATATTGCAAAAATCAACCCAAAAACAGGATGAGCATGTTGACGAGTGACGGATTAAACTCCACCTCCATTATTGAAACCCATTTAACGGCGTCAGAAATACGTCGGCAATTCCTTGATTTTTTTAAATCAAAAGATCATACAATTGTTCCCTCTGCCCCGGTGGTGCTTAAGAATGACCCAACTCTTTTGTTTACAAATGCGGGCATGAACCAGTTTAAGGACTATTTCCTGGGTAATAAAAAAGCACCTTACAATAGAGCGGCTGATACGCAAAAATGCCTGAGGGTGAGTGGTAAACACAATGACCTGGAAGAGGTTGGTGTTGATACGTATCATCATACCATGTTTGAAATGCTCGGCAACTGGAGCTTTGGTGATTATTTTAAAACGGAAGCGATAGCCTGGGGTTGGGAATTGCTAACGAAAGTTTTAAAGTTGGATAAGGACAGGTTATATGTCACCATATTTGAAGGTGATGAAAAAGAAGGCATTGAAAAAGATAAGGAGGCTTCGGAAGAGTGGAAAAAATGGATACCCGCAGATCGTATATTGTTGGGTAATAAAAAAGATAATTTTTGGGAAATGGGCGACACGGGCCCCTGCGGCCCATGTACCGAAATACATGTTGATTGCAGAACGGAGGAAGAACGAAAACTTGTTGATGGCAGTACCCTGATAAATAAAGATCATCCACAGGTAATTGAAATATGGAACATCGTATTCATTCAATTTAACAGGAAAAAAGATGGCAGCCTGGAACCTTTGCCCTCCAAACACGTGGATACCGGAATGGGATTTGAGCGTTTGGTGAGAGTTATTCAGCAAAAACAAAGCAATTACGATACAGATATTTTTAGTGGCACCATTGCCCAAACCTGCAAAATAGTTGGTAAAGTATATCAAGCCGGCGATGATAAAGAAAGCATTGCTTTCAGGGTAATTGCAGATCATATCAGGGCCATTGCTTTTACAATTGCAGATGGCCAGCTTCCATCCAATACCGGTGCAGGTTATGTAATCCGTAGAATTTTACGCAGGGCCGTACGGTACTATTATTCGTACCTCGATTATAAACAACCGCTTTTATTTCAATTGCTACCAATGCTGTCTGAGCAATTCGTTGGTGTTTTTCCGGAATTATCACAACAGCATGATTTTATCAGCAAGGTGGTGAAGGAAGAAGAAGAAGCATTTTTGAGAACACTTGACAAGGGCCTGAAAAAGATTGATTTAATATTAACGACCGTTGGTAAAACAACGGGTGCAGTAATTTCCGGTGCGGAAGCTTTTGAATTACTGGATACCTATGGCTTTCCGATTGATCTTACCAGGTTGATTGCAAGAGAAAATAACCTGGAGGTAGATGATGAAGGATTTAAGAAAGAAATGCAACAACAAAAAGACCGTAGCCGTTCATCTGCCGCATTGGATACTGAAGACTGGATTACAGTAATTGAAAATGTAACCAATGAATTTGTAGGATACGACCAGGTGGAAACGCAATCGCAGGTTACCAGGTATCGTAAAGTGAGTTCTAAATCGAAAGAATTTTTTCAATTGATATTGGATAAGACTCCTTTTTATGCAGAAAGCGGCGGACAGGTAGGCGATACAGGAACACTACTGTTTGGTGAAGAACTAATAGAGGTAACCAATACCAAAAGAGAGCATGATCTGATTATACATTTTACAGATAAATTACCTGCGGAAATAGCAAGTCCAGTAATTGCCACTGTTGATAATGAACGAAGAAAAGCCATCACGGTTAGTCATAGTGCAACTCATTTAATGCATGCTGCATTGCGTACTGTATTAGGCAAACATGTTGCTCAAAAAGGAAGTCTTGTTAATGAAGAACACCTGCGTTTTGATTTTTCACATTTTGCCAAAGTAACCGATGATGAAATTGCGTTGGTTGAAAAACTGGTGAATGAAAAGATTAGAGAGAACATTCCGGTTGTTATTAAATCAATGCATAAAGACGAGGCAATAGCACTGGGTGCAATGGCGCTGTTTGGCGAAAAATATGGCGATATTGTAAGGGTGGTTATGATGGACCCAACCTACTCAATTGAACTTTGTGGCGGCACACATATTGGCAACACCGGCGAGTTGGGAATTTTTAAAATAAAACATGAAACTGCTGTTGCTGCAGGTGTGCGTCGTATTGAAGCGGTATCAGGTAAAATGGCAGAAGCATACATAAATAGCGCTTTCAGCGAAATTGCTGCCATTAAAGCGCAATTAAAAAATCCAAAGGAAATTTTAAAATCCATCGATCATTTATTGACAGAAAATAACCTGCTATCAAAAAGAATAGAGGCGCTGGAAGCCAGGCAACTGGTTGGCATTAGGAATGAGCTGTTACAAAAAGATGAAATTATAGCCAATGTAACTTTTGTGGGAGATATAGTAGAAGTAAGCAATGCTGAGTCTTTAAAAAAATTATGTGTTGATTTAAAAAATCACCTGCACGATCATGTAATTGTGTTGTGCGCCAATATTGATGGTAAAGCTTATGTGGCCATTGGCATTGCAGATACCGTTGTTGCAGCAAAAAACCTCGACGCTACAAAAATTATTAAAGAACATATTGCAGCCATAATAAAGGGCGGTGGCGGCGGTCAAAAAAACCTTGCTACCGCAGGCGGCCAGGATATCTCGAAACTGCAGGATGTAATAGAAAAAGTAAAATTTTTATTGAGTTAATCACTGTTGTTTTATCAATATGAATATTATTTTTGAAACACCTCGTTTAATATTACGCCAGTTCAACGAATCGGATGTTTCACTTTTACAGGAGTTAAACAGCGATCCGGAAGTGATTAAATATTTACATGATCCTGTTTTATATACTGAAGAAAAAGCAAAAGAAGTATTAAAAAATGTCATTCTTCCCCAATACAAAAATAACCTGGGACGTTGGGCCGTACACACCCGTGCAGACAATGAATTTATTGGGTGGTGTGGTTTAAATCAATTAACCAAACCATCAGAAATTGATCTAGGTTACAGACTAATAAAAACTGCATGGGGAAAAGGTTATGCTACTGAAGCAGCGCAACAGACACTTAATTATGGCTTTAATAAGTTGAAAGTTGCTGCTATTATTGCAAGGGCACATTTTGAAAACCTTGCTTCTATTCGCATACTGCAAAAGATAGGCATGCAATTCATTCGGGAGGAAATGGATGGTGTTACACCAGTTAAAACTTTTATTGCAATCAACAATCAAGCCTCCTGATTTCAAATTAATTCTAAAAAAAATCAATCCTTCATGATCAGCTATAACCCTAAAGAATGGTTCACTTTTATCTTCAGGTTTCATAAAGCTGATACTGTTCGAAAATTGTTTCCGCTTATTGTAGCCATTTGTATTTATTCGTGGGTCATCGCCTGGTTAGAAATAGAATTTTTTAAACTCGGCGATAACAGTCATGTAAAAAACATTCCCGTTTTACATAATCTGTTGGGCTTTGCCATATCCATGTTACTTGTTTTCCGTACCAATACCGCTTACGATCGTTGGTGGGAAGGGAGGAAACTTTGGGGAGCGCTCGTAAATAACAGTAGAAATTTTGCCATCAAACTTTCAGTCATTTTAAAGGAAGAAAATGGTGCTGAAAAAGCTTTTTTTAGAAAAATCATACCGGCTTATGCGCATGCACTACACAACCATTTAAGAGCTGAAAAAACCAGGATATCACTATTTGAAAATGACCATAACCATCCTATTAATAAGATAGATAAAGACAAACACGTACCTAACCAAATATCATTGCTTATGTACAAACACCTACAGCAATTGTATAAATCCAATAAAATTGATGGCAACGAATTGATTACTTTAAATGCCGAGTTTCAGTCATTTACTGATATTTGCGGAGCCTGCGAACGTATTAAAAACACACCAATCCCCTACTCCTACAGTGTATTTATAAAAAAATTCATTTTCTTTTATATAATGACACTCCCTTTTGGATATGTATTTTCATTGGGTTACTATGTTATTCCGGTGGTTGCTTTTATATTTTATGTATTGGCCAGTCTTGAGCTGATTGCCGAAGAAATTGAAGACCCATTTGGAAATGACGAGAACGATGTTCCCACTGAAATCATCGCAAATAACATTCATAAGCACGTAGCTGAGTTGCTATAAAAAAACTCAAAAGTATTTTCCCAATCAAATTTTTGTTAAAGCAAAAAAATAAAATGCGAAAGATTTCGTATTTACAATATTTCCCCTATTTTTGATCTACTAAAAATTTCGTACATTAAATATTCAGACATGAAAAAAATTTTGATGATCGGGGCAATTATTGCTGCTATAAATTTCCCCATGCTTTTATCTGCGCAGGATGTAAAGGATAAAAAGATTGAAACCAGCGATACAAAAGAAACCCAGGAAATTATTATCCGCAAAAACGGGAATAAGGAAATGAACCTAAAAGTGGAAATAAATGGAGATAGTATTACAGTAAATGGTAAACCACTTTCAGAATACAAGGACAATGATGTTACGATTAACAAAAGGAAAATGATCATTAGGGATGGTAAGAAAAATATGACTTTCAACTTTAGGTCAGATGACGGCCAGGCATTTGGTAACGGTGATAATATGGTTAGGGAATTTAGAAAAGGGGAAGCAGTAATTAAGCCTTTTCTGGGTGTTACCACCGAAAAAGCCAGCACCGGGGCAAAAATTATTGAGGTAGTAAAAGAAAGCAGCGCTGAAAAAGCAGGGCTAAAAAAAGATGATATTATTACAAAAGTAGGTGATGAAGCAATTACAGATGCCGAAAGCCTTTCTGAAGCAATCGCCTCTAAAAAGCCAAAAGATGTTGTAAAAGTTACTTATTCCAGGAATGGAAAAACGAATACCACAAAGGCAACTTTAGGTGAAAGAAAAGTAAATGGGGATCTTGCGTTCACTTTCAGGGGACCTCAAACAAGGGTACAAGCGTTTAAAGTTCCCAAAGGTAACGCTGCTCCAAGTATGGAATTTTATGATGAAGACATGTTAAGGGATTGGGCTCCAAAGAACGGAGGGCAGAACTTTAATTTTGAACCATTTGCAAGTTTCCCACGTCAGAAGAAAATTGGTTTAAAAATTCAGGATACTGATGAAGGAGGAAATGTAAAAGTGATAGAGGTAGAACCGGAGTCTGCTGCTGAAAAAGCAGGTATTATGAAAGACGATATTATTACTGAAATTGGCGGCAAAAAAGTTGAAAATACAGATGATGCCAGGGAGCAATTGAATCCTGAAGAAGCCAAAAATGCCTACACTGTAAAAGCATTGCGCAATGGTAAAGCAATGACTTTCGAAATAAAAATTCCCAAAAAACTTAAGACGGCCAATTTATAAAATAGTATAGCCAACACTAATAGATGCTACCAATTAATTGCCCGGGCAATTGGTTGGTGGCTTTTTGATTTATTGGCAATCCATCACCACGTTATCATTGACTTTTGACTTTATTAGCTCGTAAGTTTCTGTACCTTTGGGCCCGTGATAAAAAATGACAAATATGAAGTGGTAATAGGGCTGGAAGTTCATGCCCAGTTACTGACTAAAAGCAAATTGTTTTGCGGTGATAGCGCCAGTTTTGGCGGCGCACCCAATACCCATATCAGCCCCATTACGCTGGCCCATCCGGGAACATTGCCTAAAATGAATAAAAAGGCCATTGAATATGCCATAAAACTTGGCCTTGCACTTCATTGTGAAATTGAACAGCAGAATTATTTTGCCCGTAAAAATTACTTTTACCCTGATCTACCCAAAGGTTACCAGGTGAGTCAACATACAACCCCTATTTGTAAAAACGGATTTGTAAAAATTAAAACCGGTGATGGTGAAAGGAATGTGTTGTTGAATCGTATTCACATGGAGGAAGATGCAGGAAAAAGTTTGCATGATATTGATGAGCAAAATACAGCAATCGATCTTAACAGGGCAGGCGTTCCTTTATTGGAAATTGTGAGTGAACCAGATTTGCACAGTAGCGAAGAAGCTTTTGCTTATGTAACCGAATTGCGAAGGCTTGTGTGCTGGCTTGATATCTGTGATGGTAATATGGAAGAAGGCAGTATGCGTTGTGATGCAAATATTTCTATCCGGCTTAAAGGTGCAACAACATTGGGTACCCGGGTTGAAGTAAAAAATCTGAACAGCATAAGAAATGTAAAAAGAGCCATCGACCTGGAAGTTGACAGGCTGATTGATATTGTAGAAAGTGGTGAGAAAGTAAAGCAGGAAACCAGGAGTTATAACGCAGATAATAATACTACTTTTTCATTGCGGTCAAAGGAGGAAGCAGACGATTACCGGTATTTCCCCGATCCTGACTTAACGCCTTTTAATATAACCAATGAATTTTTAGCAGCATTAAAAAAAGCACTACCGGCGTTGCCGGAAGAGTTAGAGCAAAAATATATTGGCGTTTATCATTTGGCACCTTATGATGCCGGTGTCATTTGCAGTGACAAAGCGCTGGTGAATTATTTTGAAGGTATTATTAAACATACCAATAATTATAAAGCGGCGGTGAACTGGTTAATGGGTCCAATTAAGTCATATTTAAATGATCACGGGATAGATATTGGTAGTTTTCATTTACTACCACAAAAAATTGCGGAACTAATAACGTTGGTGGAATCAGGCAGTGTAAACTTTAGCATTGCTTCCACAAAAATTTTAATGGCGCTATTAATAACTCCTCAAAAGGATCCATTACAAATTGCAAAAGAATTAAACCTTCTGCAGGAGAGTGACAGTAATTCTAACGCAGCATGGGTGGATGAAGTAATTGCAAAAATGCCGGATAAGGTAAAAGAATTTAAAAGTGGCAAGAAGGGATTGATTGGCCTTTTTGCGGGTGAAGTGAAAAAATTAAGTAAGGGAAAGGCAGATATGCAGATTGTAAATAAATTATTATCAGAAAAATTAAGTTGAATGAATAAGCTTGTAAAGATTGTTATACCAGTTATAGTATCTGTTATTTTAATTGCTTGTAATAACAGTTCATATAAAGGAACTTTTACGGTTGCCGGAGAAATTAAAAATGCTCCAGATCAAAAGATTTACCTGGAAGAATTGTATTTCAGTCAGAAAGAACCAAGTGTACTGGATACTGCGGAATTGAAAGGAGGTAAATTCTCTTTGAACGCAATTGCACCAGAACAAGGCCTTTATAGATTAAGGCTCGAGAAGAATGAAGTTCCCTTATTTTTTATTAATGATAAAAAAGATATAACACTTGCTGCAGATTATGATAAACTTTCCAATGAAAACATAATTTTTAATTCGCCGGCAAATGCCTCGTTACGAAAATTTATCAGTGGAATTCAACAGCAAAGAACTAGCATGGAGCAAAAAAATGCTGCATTGGTCGGATATCCGAACCAGGTTGAAACAGATAGTATTTTTAATGTTATGCGTAAAGACTTTGCAACTGTGGAAGGTCATTATAAAAATTACTTGGTTAAATATTTAGATACCACCACCAATCCCATTGTTGCACTTTTTACACTTGGTTATACGAGGAATATTGAGCCGGAACTTTTAGAGAAAACAATTGCAAACCTTCCCAAACGCTTTCCGGAAAACCAGTCTATTGCGACAATTGTAACACAGTATAACCAGTTACTTACGCAATCAAAAGCAATTCCGCATGAAGGAGGTATGGCACCGGACCTTAATATGCCTGACACAAGTGGTAAGCTTTTTTCTTTAAGTATGTTAAGGGGCAAATATGTTCTCGTTGATTTTTGGGCCAGTTGGTGTGGTCCTTGCCGCGGAGAAAATCCCAATGTTGTAAAGGCTTACAACACTTACAAGGATAAAAATTTTACGGTATTAGGCGTATCGCTGGACCAGCAAAAATCAGATTGGGTAAAAGCAATAGCCGATGATCATTTAACCTGGTATCATATAAGTGATCTTAAATATTGGAGCAGTGCTGCTGTTAGCCTATATGGTTTTGAAGGTATTCCTTACAATGTTTTAGTAAACCCCGAAGGCAAAATAATTGCCACCAATCTAAGAGGAACGAGCCTTGAAACAAAACTTGCTGAAGTACTTCAATAATAATCTTTTCTACCCAAGCCCTTACCGATATAAATTGACCTTTCTTTAATTATAAAAAAGAAAAGGCCATTGTAGAAACAACGGCCGTATATATATAAAACAAACAAAAAGCGTTTATTCAATTTTTTGAAATTTGCTAATTAGTGCGCACGTTTTTGTATAATCACTTCCACTAATTTTTTGAACAAAGATTACAAATGATGATTTTAATGAATTTTACATTTATTGATAACTGTCAAACCTATTGCTAACCCTTCCAGCTTTTTCTATAGATAAGATAATGGGGAACTTCAATTTTTGTTTTGGCCTATTCAAATATAATTAACAATATATTAAAAAAACTGCTTTGTGAGTCAAAGACTTTAAAACTATTTAACAAATTATTTTGAAATCAGATATTCAACTACATCTAACCATTTAACTTATTTGATTCATTTGAGATTTCTTTTACTTCGAAGTTACCCAAAAGACCACCTATAGATTTTTATCAACGGCTATTGATCTTAACATTTTGCCTACCCAAATATATTGTAACTGTACGCTTGTATTTGCACAATCATACATCTCCAGCTTTCAGTAGCTTCTTAACAAAAACGAATAAGCGGTCAGCCCTTTTTATTTCTATTTTAAACTATTACAATAGAATCCAATTACTAAAAAAGCAGGTTATCTTTTGATAACCTGCTTTTTTAGTAATTAAATTAAACATTTATTGCTTCTGAAACTTAATCGTGTAACTACCATAACTGCCAGCAGACACAGTATGCGTAAGCCGCACACTAATTATTTTATCGCATGGATTGATAAAATTATCCGTACTTGTTATACTCTGTGCGAAAAATTGATCTCCGCCATAAAAACCGTAAGATTGTTTTGCCACGGATGTTGAACCATTAGTTTTATTAACCAATATTTTAATAGGTGTGGCATTGTCAGCAAGGTATTTAAACATTACCGTGTCCCCGCTAACTGTAAGAGGGACAATATCGCCGGCATAATAATCAGCCCATTGATCAACTAACACTTTAAAGTCACCGGCAAAATCTGCAACTACAATAGGACAGGTCTTTTTCATAATCAACATCACAGAGTCCTGGTAGGCATTTTTACCGATATACCCGGATTCAGAAGTGATCTTAATTTTCAATGTATCGATCCTCCCAGTTGGGTATCCGGCAAAAAGTCCTTGAATTTTGAGTGTATCCACAGCCTTACCAGCCTTTATTGTAATCTCAGTGGGAGCATTATATTGTACACCTGCAACCGCCCTTAAACTACTGATTGTAAATTTTACTTTTCTATCAACATTTGATACGGTCGTTACGCCTACAGGTAAATTAAATACAGATCCGGGAGATGGTACCTCCAGGATATTATAAGCATAAAAACTATTTGCTGCAGTAGGGTACAATAAAAATCTTGCAGCTTCCGGATGCGTCAGGGGATCTCTATCAAGCACCAGGTTATTTTTTTTGCACGAAGCCAATAGCATAACCCCGCTCAAAACAATACATGTGAATTTTAATAATTTTATCATTTTAGAATAAATTTTTTGTTAGCAATTTTATGGGTTTTGATCTGCAGCAGTCATTTTTATATTATTATCCAACTCTCTTCTTGGAATCCTCATTAAGAATCTTGGATCAGCAGGGGACGTTGTGTAAACACCCGGGTCAAAGCTTGGTGCTCCATGATTCCCTGCGCCTGTTGGACGATTTAATCCCTGATTTAATCGCTTAATGTCAATTAATGACATACCTTCTCCCCATAATTCAATTCTGCGTTGTAATAATATTTCTGCAATTAATGCCGGACCACTAAAAGATGCTGCACTATATGCAGGAAATCTTGTTTTTACAAGTGTTTCCAATGCTGTTCTGGCAGGACCATCTTGTGATTGACGAGCCAATGCTTCTGCTTCAATCAGGTAAAATTCTGCAGCCCGCATATACAAGTAATCTGCCTGCCATCTGTTACTTGCATCCGGCACCTGGAACTTCAATTGATTATAATCAGGATTGGAAGTTGTTCCAGTTCCAGGCGTTCTCCAAACAGTCTTTCTTACATCTGCCGGATCAATCTGATCGTAAAGAGCCTTGGTAATTTTCTTTTGACCACCAAGCGCCGCATAACCACCGGTACGAATATCCAAATGTGAAAAGAATGAAGCATAAATTGTTGCCTCGCTTGCAGGTATTTGTGATCCCCACATCCATTCAGCATTATTTACAGAAGAAAATGCAGCAAGCGCAGAATACTGGGATCCAACCATCAATGTGTAGCCAGTATAAGCCTTTTTAGCGTAAGTTGCTGCAGTACCCCAATCTTCCATTAATAATGCAACACGTGCACGGAAACCACGAATTACAGAAACGTCCACTACTGATTTTGAACTTCTTTGTTTTCCATCTAATAAAGTCTCTGCCTGGGTAAGATCAGCAATAATTTGTGTATAAACTTCCTGCAATTTTCCTCTGTCTTTACTTTCAAGTGGAATAATTATATGTACAGGCACACCTGGCTTATCTTCATTACCTTTATATGTTTGCTGGAAATAATTGGCTAGGTAAAAATATGCATAAGCCCTTAATCCCAGACATTGTCCTTTTATCAACTCTTTCTGACTTGCTGATGCATCTGATATACCATCTGTTATCCCCAAAACAGTATTTACTGTCTTGATTATATCATAATAATAAAACCACGCATTGTCAGATTGGCGTCCATCTTCTACTCTTAGCCATTCTGTTAAGTTATAGTCAGAGTTATACCAGCCATATCCCTGGCTATGCACAACCATGTCATTACCCATTAGATCACTTTGAAGATCAAAAGATTTTTGACCATAGTTATCATGACCTGTGGAAGCGCCTACTCCAAAGGCAAATTGTTCTTTATTTACACCATCCAAAGTTGCATAAACGGTATTTAGTTTACCCAATACTTCCTGTTCCAGCCTAGCATCGCTTGGCTTAGTTTCCAAATAAGCTTTTTTACAACCAACTGCAAAAAACAGCAGTAAAACAGGCAAAGCATATATTATTTTTTTCATAATAAGTGTATTTATTATTTTATTGTAAATTAACGTTAAAGCCGATGTTCACGGTACGGTAAGGAGTATAACTCGCATCCGAAGTACCTGTAAAAGAACGCTGTGGATCCAATCCTTTTTGGACAGTATATAGCCATGCATTGTCTATATTTCCAAATATCTGCAGGCCACCAATATGCATACGACTGGCTAAATTTTTCGGAACCGTGTAGCTCAAGGTGATATTTTTGATATTTAGGTATGAGCCATCAACCAACCATCTTGAAGAAGCTCCGTCCTGTCCACCAATTGCATTTTGTAATCTTGGAACATTGGTAACATCTCCGGGTTTTTGCCATCTTTGTAATATATCAGTAGAAAATGCAGTACCTGCACTTCCACGATGCATGATGCTGGCGTAGTTTCCATTATAAAACTGGCCTCCATAGGCAAAGGTTAATAAAACTGAAAGGTCAAATCCCTTATAATTAAATGAGTTTGTTAAACCTCCCGTAATATCTGGAATGGCAGATCCATGCCAATAAAAACTAGCCTTGCTATATTCATTTGTAAGGACTTTACTGGTTACTTTTCCATCTGCATCTGTTATATCTCTATAATATAAGGCATCGCCGTTTGAAGCATCAACACCTGCATATTCCGGTAACCAGAAATCATAAATACCATGGCCAACAAAAAGCTTTTTTGTACCACTAACAATCCCGTTTTTAGTTTGATTTGGTGGCAACTTGGTGATTTCGTTTACAAAATGAGTAAGATTTAAATCAATTCTCCAGTTAAAATTCCTTGTAGAAATAGCATTATATCCTAATTGAAGTTCAATGCCCGTATTTTTCATAGTTCCAATATTTTGATAGCTTCTTGCACCGACAATATCCGATATAGCTCTCGGAACATCAAATAGCAAGTCATCCGACTCTCTGTTATACCATTCTACAGTACCGGTCAACCTATTTTTAAATACGGCAAAATCCACGGCAAGGTTCAGTACCTTATTTTTTTCCCATAGCAAACTCGGGTTTGCTCTCCTTAGGAGTGGGTCATAAGTACCAACTCCTGATGCATAGTAATAATTTTGATATTGGTAGTAAAGGCCGATATCCTCATTCCCCTGCTCACCATAACTGGCACGCAATTTTAATTCATCTAGCCAGCCAATATTCTGCATGAATTTTTCCTGGGATACTCTCCAACCCGCACCTACAGAATAGAAAGTTCCCCAACGTAATGAATCAATAAATCTTGATGACCCATCACGACGCAAACTTGCTGACAACAAATATTTTTGGTTAAAGTCGTAATTGATATTGCCGAAATAACTTTCTATCCGATGGTTGTCTTCGTAAGAACTTGCCGGTCCAAACGGTGCGGTTCCGTTATCCAGTTCAGACTGTCCTGGAAATAAGAATCCAGCAGTGTTGGCAGATAAGTAATTATACTGGTACCGGTAATTCTCGTGACCTGCTAAAACTCTCAAATTATTGTTACCTACAGATTTATTCCATGATAAAACTTCATTCGCTGTTAATGATAACTGACGATCATTTGTTTTTGTGGATCTGCCACCATCTACACCACCTGGTGTTGAAGGTGCAGCATCACCATATAAACTATTCTGATAATTTGTAATTGCATTAGTTATATAGTTCACACCTAATGTAGTTTTAAAAGAGAAATCTCTTAAAAATTTTATTTCAGCATAAGTGTTTGCATTGGTATTAAATATGTCTCTTGAGCGATCATCTAATGCAAGTGTTCCTAATAGATTTGATCTTCCGGCATAAGGTCTTGTACCCATTTGTTCTGGTACGCCATAATCAAGTTTATGTGCACCCAAAGTATCTACAAAAGCACCCGTTATTAAATCATGTTGATATACCGGGTAAATAGGCCCCATTTGACGTGTATAATAAAAAGGATTAGTTGTAGCCGTTCCGCCACTTGGCACGTCTTTTCTTTTTGCGTAGGCTGCATCGATGTTAATACCGGAACTAAACCATTTTGTAGGTGTAACGTTTACGTTCATTCTTAGGTTATATCTTTTATAGCCGGAATTTCTTACTATTCCATCTTCATTCAAATAACCTGCAGATAAATAATAATCGCTATTTTCTCCTGCACCTGAAAAATTAATATTTGCGTTTGTCCTTGAAGCCTGGCGGAATAATGCATCTTCCCAGGATTCATTCCACAATAACTTTGCACTTGGATTTAGTTTTCCCGTTGTAGGGTCTACTAAAGTGTTTCCCGGTACATTATATGCATTGTAAACTAAGCCATTATTTGTAGTAAGTACATTAGAAGCCTTAACACCAGCGGTTGCAGCATCATTTCCTGCATTAAAAACGTATGAATTGCGGTAAGCTTCCCAGAATAATTCATAATACTGCTGTGAGTTAACGCGATCATACTCAGGAATACCACGACTCAAAAATCCCTGGCGAAGACTTGCAGTTACACCGGTTTTACCTTTTTTTCCCCTTTTAGTGGTAATCATAATAACCCCGTTTGCTGCACGTGAACCGTATAATGCTGCGGCTGCGGCATCTTTCAACACAGTAACGGACTCAATATCATCGTTAGACAATGAACTGATGGAACCATCATAAGGCACACCATTCAAAACATATAAAGGTGAACTACTTGCATTAACAGAACCTACACCCCTAATCAGAATTTCTGCTCCTGAACCGGGAGCGCCACCACCGTTGGTGGTTGAAATTCCTGGAACAAGTCCTTCTAAAATACGCGTTACCGAAGTAACCTGTTGTTTTTGTATAGCTGCAGAACCAATGGTACTTTCAGAACCTGTAAAAGAGGTTTTTTTCACCGTTCCATAAGGAACCTGAACCACTACTTCTAAAAGATCCATTGCTTCTGTTGCAAGCTCAATATTAAAGGTGGAATTTTTTCCAATTGCTACAGATTTTGTAGCGGAACCAACGGAAGAAATCGTTAAAGTTTTTGCATCTGCATTAACTAACAGTGAAAATGTACCATCTGACTTTGTACTGGTACCAGACTTTGCGCCCTTTACCAAAACAGATGCATCAGGTACAGGCTCACCCTGGGCATTTTTTACCACACCGGTAATCGTACGTGTTTGCGCACCCACTGCTGAAGAAAACAGAAGGATAATACACAAGTAAAGTAATCTCTTCATAAGCGCTTTTTTAGTTTTTCTTAATTTTAAAAAAATAGATTTTTCATGCCGAATTAATTATGACAATTAACACTGTCATAACGCTGCATTTTCCAACGATTTGTTAAAAACAGATGCAAATCTTCAAAATACAAGTCTATTTAACAAAAAAATTTTGTATTTGTTTAACAAATACGCTTTTAAAGCTTATTTAGATGCCTGCACTTTTTATAAATTTGTTTGCTATACTTTTTTCCTGGTATTAAGCAAAAGGACCGGCAATAAAATGAGGTTGGTAATTGTGGCAACTAACAGGGTTATTGACGTAAGCCAGCCCAGGGCAATTGTACCACCAAAGCGACTAAAGCAAAAAATAACAAACCCGGCAATTAATACCAGTGAAGTATATACGATACTAAGCCCGGTATTTTGTATGGTAGCTTTCACTGTTTTGTCTACATCATTATTATTTTCTTTCAATTCCTGTTTATAATTTACCAGGAAACGAATGGTAATATCTATAGCAATGCCGAGCGCTACGCTAAAAACTAATACAGTAGACGGTTTCAACGGAATACCAGCCCAACCCATTATACCGGCAGTGATGATTAATGGAATAATATTGGGAATAAGGGAGCAGATTAAAATTCTCGCCGACTTAAATAAATAAAGCATGCACAAGGATATGAGGAGGAAGGCCCAGCAAATACTCTCTTTTAAACCTTTGGTAATAAAAGTGCTTCCCTCAAGAAAAGTGATACTGGTGCCTGTTAATTCTACTTTATATTGGCTGGTATCAAATAATTCATTAACTCTTTGTTGCACACCCGCTAAAATAACCGGGAGCCTTTTTGTACCTACATCGGCCATGCTAACACTTAACCGGGTAATTTGCCGGCTGCTATCCATGAATGTTGATAAGGTTTTGGTGAAATTGTTTTTGGAAGAACTGTCATTTTTAGCGGGTCTTAAATATTCACCCACAAATGCACCATCAAAAGAATTTGGCAAACGGTAGTTGGCGGAATCTCCTTCATAAAACGCTTGTTTTGCAAACTTAAGCCCTTCGGCCAGGCTCAGTGGTCTGCTCATTTCCTTTTGACTTTCTATGTATTGTGATAATGAATCCACTTTTTCAAAAACCCCCAATGCTCTCATACCAGTAATACCATTCCTTCTTTTGGTATCGATCAAAATTTCGAGCGGCATTACCCCTTTAAAATTTTTCTCAAAAAACTTTAAATCAGTATATATTTTATCGGTTTTGGGGAGATCATCTACTATAAAGGCAACGGTGTTTAATTTAAAAATTCCAATGATTGAGAATATCAATATTACAGCAGTTGTTACATACACAGGTTTTTTGTGGTGAACTACCCAGGTCTCAATTTTTATCAGGAAGCCAGTAATGAATTTATTCTTTAAATATTTTATTTGCGCAGGCTTTGGTGATGGCAAATAACTTAGAACGGCTGGTAATAATATAAATGAAATAACAAAAATCAGCATAATGCTGATGCCTGCTACTACGCCAAATTCCTGGAGTATGGCACTTTTGGTTAATGCAAATACGGCAAATCCAATAGCAGCCGCTATATTACAAAACAGTGTTACAATGCCCATTTTGCTAACCATATCAACAAGGGACTGATTTTTATTACCGCTAGCAATATAGGAAGTATGATATTTATTAATAAAATAAATACAGTTAGGTATGCCAATCACTACAACAAGCGGTGGTGTAAGTGCAGTTAGCAAACTAATGCTATAACCACATAAATATAAAACCCCCAGGCTCCATACTACGCCCAGTAACACTACAAAAAGCGATAGCAGCATTGTACTAAATGAACGGAAAAATATTAACAGGATCAATGCACTTAAGACAAGCGATCCAATTAAGAAAAATTTCATTTCTTTTTGAATCCTGTTGGCTACTGCCGTTCTGATTAAGGGCAGGCCACTCAAATGTGTTGTAAAGTGAGTGGACGAATCAAAATGGTTTACTACCTGGGTAATATCATTTACAATTTTGGTTCGCTTGGCAGAGTTTAGGGAATCTTTATTTATTCGCACGCCCATCAGGTAAGCGTTGCTATCTGCATTATATAAAAGTGAGCGATAAAAAGGAAGATTAAAAAATTCATTCCTGGCAGCATCCAGTTGCTGTTGATTTGATATAGAATCGGGAAAGATTTTTTTGACATTTAATTTTTCTGTTATGCTGTCTTTCACAAGATTTACAGCAGATGGAATACTAATTACATCTTCAACATCTCCTACCTGTTTAAGTTGCTTCTGCAAATCAACATAGTTCTTAAAGTTTTCAATTTCAAAAAGGCTGTCGCTTTTAATACCCACCACCAACACATTGCCATCATCACCAAATTTTTCTCTGAAAGCTTTATAATCTATGTATTTTGGGTTATCGGTAGGGATTGCTTTTGCAAACTCATAACTAAGTTTAACTTTACTTGCAAAAAAACCCATGATAGCAGTTACTACTGCCAGGAGTATTAATAGGGGTAAGCGATATTTAATTACAAATATTCCTAATCGTTTCCACATACTTAGTTGATGATTTTAAATATACCGAAAGCAGCGAAGGGTTTCCAGTGCTGGTTTCCCGCTTTTGAAAAATTGAATTTTTGCAAAGAAAGTCATTTTATGCGGCTTAGCCATACATAGTCAAATTGGATTGTTTGCTTTTATTTATATATTACATATCTGGAAACTGAAAAAATTGAGATGTTTTAAAAATGCCATCAACTGTGTTGTTGGTTTTTCATAACCACCAAATTAAATGACACATAAAACAAAAGGTATTGTATTACGTACCACTAAATATGGTGAAACCAGCCTGGTGGTAAACATTCTCACGGAATTGTTTGGTGTACAAACTTATATGATAAATGGTGTTCGGTCTGCCAAAAAATCTTCTTCAAAGGCCAATCATTTTCAACCAGCAGCCATATTGGATATGGTTGTTTATCACAATGAACAACAATCAATGCAGCGCATCAAAGAATTTAGCTGGGATTACCTCTACCAGGATGTTTTAAGTAATGTAATTAAAAATAGCATCGCTCTTTACATGGTTGAATTGATTCAAAAGTGCCTAAAACAACCCGAAGAAAATAATGCGCTTTTTTATTTTTGTGAAGATGTGCTGATAAAATTGGATACTGCACCCAAAACAATATCTGCGAACCTTGCTCTTTACTTCTCACTTCAATTAACTCAATTCCTGGGTTTTAAAATGAACGACAATTATAGCGTCGAAAAAAATATTCTGGACCTAGAAGAGGGAGCATTTGTGCAAGAAGAACCTTTACATCCCAATTTTTTAGAAGGCGAGTATGCTCTTTGGACATCACAACTTTTGAAAGTAATGCAGCCAGATGAGTTAGCTCCCTTTAAAATGCATCATGATATAAGAAGAAAACTATTGCTTTATTACCAGGACTATTATGGGTTGCATATTGCCGATTTCGGACAAATGAAAACGCTCACTGTTTTACATGAAGTGTTGTCTTCTTAGAAACTGTTTATAACTGATTTTTTTGTTCCCCAGTCCCGATAGATCGGGAGTATTTCATGGCATCGACATCCGATTGCTCCTATGTTTACAAAATAGTAAAAAGATCTTTGAGATAAATATTTTAAGCCAATAGATTTGATAAATAAAGTGAAAAAGGGATGAGAGTACATTCGATAGCATACAGCATATATTGCATGTAGTCCGATAGAAA
>JBKJUP010000094.1:0-97895 GCA_046590675.1 Ferruginibacter sp.
TTAATACCGCAACTGTGAAACCCCGACGTGTAACACACTTTAAATATTTTACTGTCATACTTGCTATTTTTAGTTAGCCCTTTTTATAGAAAATAAATTACCTCCATAATAATCCTGGTACCGGTAAGACGATGCTGGCAAAAGACTTTGTGGAGTACTAACACGGTAGCGCCTCCTTTTATGAAATACAATTGGTGCGGCATCTTCAACCTTGCATTATATGGATTTGTAGCTTTTATTAATTTTGAGAGTGCGTGTATAATTTTCCCGCTGCATGATACGTCGGGGTTTCGCAGCACCGCCCTTTATAACTTTGGAAATTGTTATGGCGAAAACTGCCCGGGACACAAGATATTTACTGCATCAAATCATCCGATCCTGGAAGATTACTTGTGTAAACAACAAGAGTTGCTTTTTATTGAAGCAACTCTTGCATTGATACCGGTAACTGCTTAAGAAATTTCAATCAGCCTTGACTGGGTTTGTTTTGCATGTTCCTTTTTTGGAATCAACAGGTGCAAAACTCCATCTTCGTATTTTGCCTGAATTTTTTCGGCATCAACCACATCTCTTTGTAAGTTAAAAGTTCTGGAGAAAGACTGATAACTAAACTCACGGCTGGTGTACCTTACATCATTCTTATTTTCTTCATTGGTTTTTTCAGAGCTAATTGTAAGTACGTTTCCTTCAAGTTGCACCTTAAATTCTTTTTTACTCATTCCTGGTGCTGCTACTTCAACCTCGTAGTTATCCGCGGTTTCTTTAATGTTCACTGCCGGAATTGTGGTGTTGGTCTCTGAAAAATTTGACAAACCCCAATTAAAAATGTCACGATTAAGGAAATCATCAAACAGTGTTGGGAAGTTGTTCAGCAGGTTGCCGTTTCTTTTTACGATTGTCATAATTACCTCCTTTTTAAATTGGTTTAAAAATTAATTCCAACACTGTTGATCAAAATAAATGCCGCCGTAAAAAATATTACTGCCTGCTGAAATTTTTTCAGAAAAAATGAAATTTTTACAATCTTGAATGTCAAATTTTCATTTTGTAGCTTAGCCTGTATCGCAATATTTGGCCCTTATTTTTTATTGAACTGCCCCTGGCTCACAAAAAAATGGTAAGGCGCATTCCCGGGATAGTGCACCTTCTATCGTTGCGGACTTTATGTGTGCGCAAGCACTTAAAAAATTTAAATAACCGTAGTATTTTAATTATTGCAAACAAAGTATTTTTGATATACATTGCGTTATCAATCATTTAACCCCTCATCTGCAACATGGTATTAAGTCTTTTTAAATATTTACCGTTACCACAAATGAGGACGGTTCAATTTGAAAACAGTGTTACTCCTTATCAAAAGGGCCTGAATTTTTTTGCAAGCATTCTGCAAAAAATTATGCATGAAAACAATGGCTATGTTGAAACACCAGGTATAACAGGCGGGCAGGCAGCAATAAACAAGTTGTGGGTATTACTGGCCGATGATGACAGTGATGATCGTGAACTTTTCCTGGAAGCAGTTAAAGAAATTGGTATTTTAATTGAAGTTTGTGCAGTTGCAGATGGTGTGGAATTAATGAGGACTTTAAATAACAGTGGCACATTACTTCCCAACGTTTTGTTTCTTGATTTAAATATGCCTGGAAAAAATGGCATAGAATGTCTGAAGGAAATAAAGGGCGATGGCAGGTTAAGCAGCCTGCCTGTTGTTATATATTCTACCTCGGGTAACCAACAGGATATCATTGATACTCATTTAAACGGCGCTAGTTTTTATATACGTAAGCCCAATAGCTACTTCGGACTAACTTCAGTAATAAAAAAAATCTTTTCTTTGGACCTGGAGATGCCGGTGACATGTTCATCCCTGGATGGATTTGTAATAAGGCCCGATCTCTAATAAAACGATAGAAATATGGAGCACTTAAAAAGTGAATTGACAAAAGATCCCATCAACTCCGCTACCCCTGCACTAAAATATTTCCCGGCATTTGCATCCTTCATATTAGCGAATCATTTAGACGATTTTGCAAAAAAAATACTTTTATTTTCCCGCCAGGAACAAATACCGCTTCTTAAATATTTTTCCACTTACTCCGAAAATGATTTATTACAATTGGCAAAAAAATCGAATGCCGAAATGCTTGCATTAATTGCCGATAACAATGTGCAGGGCTATATAGATGAGTCTGTAAAGAATTTTACAAATAACCGAATACCTGTGATGGAGAGAGAAGATGTGCTCGCCGAAGATATTACACTGGCAGCCATGGTGAGAAAGAGAGCATTTCGTAGTTTTTTAACGATGTACACTTTAGATCAACAGCATTTTATTAATGTGATGGAAGAAGTTGACCGATTTATTGGGATCACTGGAGCTGCCTCATTTAATACCTACTTAAATATTCAAAATAAAAAAATAAATACAATCAACGCCCAGCTTATTTTACAGCAACAGGAATTGTTAGAAGCGCAGGAGCTTGCTGAAATGGGAAGTTTTTACTGGGATATGCAATACGGCAATTCTACCTACACCAGCAAGGCTTTAAATATTTTTGGAATTGAAAGGCCCACCAACCTGGCCGCTTTCTTTGATCATGTGCATCCCGGGGATCGTGACAAATTAAAAGCGGCGCTTGACAAAGCATTTAAAAGCAACGATGGCATGTATGCATGCGAATACACTTATATTAAAGATCAGCGGGAAAAGCGAATTTGGTCACGGGGGGTGGTTACATTTGAAAATGGTGTAGCCCTTGGTATGCGGGGGTCGGTAATGGATATAACCCATAAATATTTATTGCTAAAAAGACTGGAGGAAAGTGAAGAACTAAATAAAAAGGCGCAGGCGCTTACCCATATCGGTAATTGGAGCTGGGATATTCCCACTAATAAAATTACCTGGTCGGATGAAATGTATAGGATATATGGACTTGAGCCACAATCAGAAGAGATTAATTTTGAACGTTTTATTTCCTTTGTACACCCCGACGACAGGGAGTTGAGGTTAAAGCAGATCACAGAATCTCTGCAAACACTGGAGGCAGCAGACTATATGCTGAAGATAATAAATCCCGATGGAGCATTAAAGATTTTAAAGGGTAAGGGAGCTGTTATTGCAGACCTGCATCAGCAACCCGTAAAGTTACATGGCACCTGCCAGGATATAACCCGGGAATACTTACTTAATAAAGAACTAAAGGAAAGCGAACAAAATTTTAAGCAACTGATAAATAATGCCCCGGATGCGGTGATCGTAATAAACTTTAATAGTGAAATAACTTTGTGGAACGCGAAAACAGAGGACATCTTTGGATGGACAGCAGCAGAAGCAGAAGGCAAACAACTTGCCGATATCATTATACCAACAAGGTATCACGCCGCACATAAAGCTGGTATGAAAAGGTTTTTAGACACCGGCGAAGCTCGTATTCTCAATAAAACCCTGCAGTTGGAAGCTCGCAAAAAATCGGGGGATGAATTTTATATTTCAATTACCATCTCTAAAACCAACAAGGGCAGCGAACCTGCATTTATAGCTTTTATACGGGATATTACCATAGAAAAAAACATAGAAATAGAGCTGGCAAAAAAGACAAGTTTACTGGAATTAAAAAACTTTGAGCTTGAAAGAATTAATAAAGAACTGGAATCTTTCAATTTTGCTGCAAGCCATGATCTACAGGAACCTTTACGCAAAATACAAACTTTTAGCAATCGCATACTTAATAATCCGCATCACAGCTTATCGCCTGAAAATTCCAGGGATTTAACCAAAATCATGAATGCTTCGTCCCGTATGCAAAGCCTCATCGAAGATCTTTTAAGCTACTCCCAAAATACCTTAAAATCGGTTGAGATTACACCCATACATTTAAATGAACTGATAGCTGAAGTGGAACAATCCTTAACTGATTTTAAGGATCAACATGTAACCATTAATATGCCGCAACTGCCGGTAATCAAAGTAGTGAAATTTCAGTTTATTCAGCTTTTTGCCAACCTGATCGGGAATGCTATAAAATACAGAAAAGCATCTATTGCGCCTGAAATTACTATCAGCGGCGCAATTGTTGACAGTGCGGAGGTAAGCATTGAGGGAATACCCGCCCATAAAAAATATTTAGAGATTATAGTTGCTGATAACGGTATTGGCTTTGACCAGGTTTATGCTGAAAAGATCTTTGGCTTGTTTACCCGTTTACATTCAAAAGATGACTACCCCGGCACCGGTATAGGACTTAGCACCTGTAAAAAAATCGTTCATAATCATGAAGGCTTTATCCATGCAAAGTCCATACCTGACAAAGGAGCCAGGTTTTTTATTTATTTGCCTGCTGCCTGCGTAGTTTCACCTTGATACATCCTGGTTTGTATAAGTTTTTTCACAGCATTCACCAGTTATTTAAAAATGGAGTTTGTGATGACCGGTGGCATCTTCTCTGGTAAATTAGTCTTAATAATATTTTATTAAGGGCCACAATAAATTTAAATGGCCAGCAGTGTCCCGTCTGGTTTTTTACTTAATGCACTCATAAGTTGAATACCGCAACTGTGAAACCCCGACGTATAAAGCATTCTAAATATTTTGCTGTAGCACTCGCTATTTTTAATCAACCCATTTTATTAGCGTAATAACCTACACGAATCCACAATAGGTTTAGTAGAATTGTACCCCAGGAAAATATTTTAAATATCTGCAACGGCTATTTGATTTGGCTAATTAATGTTATATCTTTCTGCAATAACACACCTGAATGATTAAACGATTCTTTCTTAATCTCCCTTACGAACAAACTACGGTTTAATTTTTAGTTGAAATTTCCGGTTGCAAACCTCTCTTTATTATGCGTTAAAATTCAGCAGCTTTCATTATCTGAAAGTTGAACCTATGACTCCGCATTATTAAAATAAATTAACAATCAAAAACCTTTAAAATGAAAAAGAAAATTTATTGCATGGCAGTGCACGCCATGATGCTGTTTATTTGTATTGTATTCAGCAGCAGCAGCTCCGTTCTTGCACAGGAAATTACGGTATATCAGTATAGGCATGTAGATCCTGCTAAAATGGACGAATTTATTAAGCGGGAAACCACTTACTGGAGCAAAGTGGCTCAAAAAGCAGTAGATGGCGGAAAGATGAGTTTTTGGGCGCTGTTCGAAAAAGTAGGCGGTGTTGATATGGCGACATCATCGAACGTTTTATTTATCAATACTTTTCCTGATTTAGATATAGATATGGGGAGCGTATTTAATCCGGCAAAATTATTTCCCGGAGTTCCCATGGCAAAAATGGAAACCAATAGTTTGAGTACTACTACCGGGCAATACTTTGTGCAGGGCCAGGGATGGCAGGAGCTAACGGGTGTAAACCCCGAAAAGGATTTTCAGTACGTGAAAATGAACTATCATAATTCAACAGATCCCCAGGCTTTCAATGCGATCGAAATGAATAACTGGGCACCCTTTATAAAGACAGCAATGGATAAAAAGCAAACCCAGCAAAAAGCCTGGGGTAATGCAATTGTGTTGTCTCCATCGGGAGGTCCGATGAAATTTAATTGTCTTTCTTATGATCTTTATTCGTCTTTGAATGCAGCCCTGCTTGAAAAATGGAGCCCGGAGGTTGTGTTTCCTATGGCCGGTCTTGACTCCTTGCGAAAAATTGCGATAGAACCACCTGCGTCTTTTTTGTACCGGATAGTAAAAGTGGTTTCTAAAAACTAGCTTTTATTTTCATGGCTTTAGAAACGTTTTAAGGGCTTTTTTATTCACTGGTTGTTATCATTATAGCAACAGGATACATTATTGTACAAAACCCAAAGGGCTGGTATCTTTAATCTTGGTTATGCAAGTTCCATTAAAGTTTTAGTCGTTAACTTCAGCTTCAATTTTTCAACCGGCGTTGGTCCGGATTTAACAGCAGGAAATGTAAATTGCATATTTGTAGCCAATGAAAATTTTACTTTGGATAGGAGATGAGCCCAATCAAAAGGCCCTGGCAAACAGGATTAATGAGGCCTTCCCTTTAAGCGGCATTGTTACAGAATGCAGGGTGCATAAACCGAAGCATACATTAAAAAAGACAATCGAAAAAATAATTGAAAAGATCTTCCTTGATTCAATTGGTAAAAGCTGGTGGGGCTTGCAAAAATATTACAACCAGTTATATCCTGATTATCCCAGGGTAGAAAGGTTGGAAGTAGAAAACATCAACACCGATGAAGCTTATGAATTTAGTAAAAAAATCAATCCGGATTTAATATTGGTTTCTGGTACAAGGTTGGTGAAAGATAAAATGTTGTCCATCAATCCTACAATGGGCATTTTAAATCTTCATACAGGTTTGTCACCTTATATTAAGGGTGGCCCCAATTGCACCAACTGGTGTATCGCCACAAAACAATTTCACCTGGTTGGCAATACAATCATGTTGATAGATCGTGGGATTGATACGGGAAATATTTTAACAACGGAGTTTACAACACTCACCGGAAATGAAAGCTTATCCGCATTACACATCAAGGTAATGGATCACGCTCATGCGCTGTACATCAAAGCTATCAGGCATCTTAAAGAAGGGTTTCACCAAAGTATTCCCCAATCAGTTATTGCAAGCGGCACAACTTACTACACAAAAGAATGGACCCTACAACAAAAGTTGAACATGGTTTTAAATCATAAAAAGATGGCCGCTTATTTCAAGTCCGGAAAAATTACAGAAGACCGAAAAGACATCAATACCATCAAACTATAAAGAATCGTGTTTCCGGGCCTATACCTGAAACATAAAACGTTTGCTTAAACCATTTGTCCCGGCGGGGTTTTCACCTAATCCAATCATAAGTTTGTCCCGGCGGGGTTTTCACCAAATGCCTTTATAGGTTTAATACAGTAACTGTGAAACCCCGACGTATAAAGCACTTTAAATATTTTACTGTCGCACTTGCTATTTTTAGTCAATCCTTTTTATTGGAGAGAAATCAATTGCATTCATAATAATCCTGTTACCGGTAAGTGCATGTTGGCAAAGGACTTTGTGGAAGAATGAATACAGCATTGCCTCCTTTTATGAAATACAATTGGTGCGGAATTTTTAACCGGTGCATTATATGGATTTGCAGCTTTTAATAATTGTAAGAGTGGGTGCTTAATTTGCCTGCTGCATGATACGTCGGGGACGCAACGTCCCCAGCTTGGCTCATTGCTCGTTGGGACGTTGCTCGGAAGCAAGAAGCAGGTGCATCAATAAGCATGGCGCTGCTGCTGTTATGCTGAAGGTAGTTGTCATGCTGCACTTAGCTGTCATGCTGAGCGTAGCGAAGCATCTACCGGTCATTGGTACTACTCCCCGGCAGATCCCTCCTTCGTCGGGATGACAGCGGGGATCAACATTTTTTAGCAGTAGTAATTTTGTCAGGGATATGAGAATAACTAACCACAATGGTATAGCAAGCAACTTTTTTATTATTTAAGAGAACAGCTTTGGCTAAATGTGAATTATGTTCCGGCGGGGTTTTCACCTAATCCGATCATAAGTTTAATATTGCAACACCGCCGTTGTTGACTTTGGTAATTTTTCCGGCGAAAACCCCGCCGGAACACATAAAAATAAATGAATACCATTAGAAAACTTATTACATGAGAATGCTGTTGGAATGATATTAAACTTAAGGCCGCTACCATGGCTCGTTCTTTTTTTTTATTTACATTTATTCGTGTTTAAACAGTTGTATTATTACAGTTTCAACAACATCGCAAACCCTATCGTTTGCTTAAACCATTTAGCAGTTGCTTACAAATATATAACGTATAATGAACGAAGAACTAAAGCCGTTTTGGAAAACTTTTTTTGCTTTTAACTGGAAGTTCGGGCTTTTTTTAACGCTCCTTATCTGCATTCCAAGATTTGTGCTGGTGCTCTACGCAAATGCTTCCGGAAACTATGGCGCTATTGGTTTAATAATGGTTGTTTCTGCTATTACCCCATTTATTTTTTTAAACAAATATGGACGGAAAAAAATAGGAATTGTTAAGCCCCGGAAATATAAGTGGCTTTTAATTGCTTTTTCTTTTGGGCTGGGCGCAAGCCTGATATTTTATTTTTTGGGAGAGACCCTCTATGGAAACTCCTATGAAAATTGGTATAGCTACATTGGGAAGTCTTATAAAATTCCTGCCGAAATAAATCAGGATGATAAGAAAATTCTGTTTGCAATCATGGCGATAACCGGAATGACGTTTAGTCCAATTGGAGAAGAGTTGTTTTTTAGGGGGATAGTGCATACCGCTTTTGAAAGATCGGTGGGAGAAAAAAAGGCCTCTATCATTGACAGTGTTGCATTTGCTGTAACCCATATTTCACATTTCGGTTTAGTGTTTATTAATGATAAATGGAGTTTTTTTACGCTGCCAACCTTAATTTGGGTATCAGGTATGTTTTTAGTTAGCCGAATGTTTTTTATTTTTAAAAAATACTCCGGGTCCATATTAGGAGCAATGGTGGCGCATGCTGCATTTAATTTGGGGATGATCTACAGTATATTTTACATGGTATAACTGATGCTTGTAATTGTTCAATAAAAGTGTTGTTGAAAATGCGGGCATCAAATCAATCACATAAAATAAAAGCAGATGACAGATGTATTCATTTCTTATGCAAGATCATCCGCAAAGGAGCAGGCCACTGCTCTAAAAGATGCGCTGATTGAAAAAGGCGTAAAAGTATTTTTAGATGAAAAGGAAATACCTGCCGGTGGCACTTTTCCCACTTACCTTGCCGATGCGTTAATAGACACTCGGCTGGTGATTGTATT
The DNA here is from genome assembly GCA_046590675.1 of Ferruginibacter sp. GTDB lineage: Bacteria > Bacteroidota > Bacteroidia > Chitinophagales > Chitinophagaceae > Ferruginibacter. The sequence goes on from JBKJUP010000094.1 coordinate 8,819, forward strand.
TGCAGATGAAACTTATTTCTCCAAAACATGGTGCGTATATGAATTTAAGGTTTGCATAGCACCCTGCCAACACGCCATGTCGCTGGCCGATAATTCCTGCGATCATATTATTATTGCATTGCCCGAAACAGGAGATGTTGGAAATGTGGTTGATCATCTTCCCGTTGCATTAAAAGCCGGCTCATGGCTAAAGTTCAATGACACGGCAGGGCTTGTAAATCAGGTGGTGCAACAATTATCAAAAGTGCAGGGCACACTCGGTAAAAAATTAAAAGGGCTGGATAACGATGCAGTAAAAAGTTTGCGCAACGGAGCATTGATCAACGCAGCAGTAAAACTGCCACAAAAACTAAAGTACCTGAAATATTTACCAGCATCGCTCAAGGAAAAATTTGTTGGCCGTGCAGATAGACTCTGGGAAATATTTGCAGCCCTGGAAACAAAGTCAGGGCAGGAACTTTCAAGGTCTGTAGTAATAGAGGGTGGCGCAGGCATGGGTAAAACACAATTGGCTGCCGAGTATGTTTGGCGCTATGGGCCGGGGCATTATCCCGGTGGTATTGTATGGATCAATGCCGATTGTACCGAACAGGAGTTAGCGCAGCAGTTTGCTGAAGTAATTAAAAACTTTAAAATAGACATACCCGTTGCCGATACCGGTAAGGAATTGGATGGTTCTATGCCCGGCACTTATGCAGTATTGATGGATGACTACTTCAGTAATTTACCGGCAAGCCAGGCCGTGTTATGGATTGCAGATAATGTTCCCGAACCCATGGCTGGCATTTCAATAAAGCCGGTTACACATTGGTGCCCTGTAAACGAATCGGTGAGCCTTATCTGTACATCCAGGCAATCCAACATAAAAAGTATTGATGGCATTATTTTATTGTCGGAGCTAACGGTGCCGGCTGCCGTTGAATTGATAACACAACCGCCGGTGAAAAAAAGCTGGGCCACCGACAGTGAATGGGAAAAAATTGTAAGAGCTGTGGGTTGCTGGCCAATGGGCTTACGCATTATGCATGCAAGCCTGGCAGATAGCATCATTGCTCCGGCCGCACTGATCGATAAAATACAAAGTAAAAATCCATCGCCGTTATTAGATGATACGGTAAAAGAATTACATGGTTTTGTAGAAGAAGGCTATGTAAAAGGTGTAAGCGAACTGTTTCAGTTTTCTTACAACGATCTTAAAAATTTTCCTGCCGCACTGTTGGGTGCACATGGCATCGCATTGCTGGCCCGTACGCCCATACCGGAAGAATTATTGCTGCAATTGCTACCGGGAAATTCGCTGGCCATCCTTGGTAAGCGACACTGGATAGACGCTTCTGATAAATCAGATGGCCTGTATGCCAAACATTGGCTGATGCATCGCATCATGGCCGGGTTTTTTAAAAGTATGGATAATCAGCAGGAGCAGGTGTTTAAAATGATCATTGACTGGTTTGCCAAATTAATAGTGCCCGGTGTTGAGTGGGAAAAAATATCGATGCTCGATACGCATTTCAGGGTTTTTGCTCAGTCCTTCATGCCATGGCTGTACAAGAATCAAAGTACACCATTATTGCAGGATGCCCGGACACTGCTGTTGGATATGGCCTGTTTTCAACTAGCCAATTTTAACGCAAGAGGGCTTCGGTATGCCGCAGCATCGCTGGCATATAATATCGGCATCGAAGAGTCAGTAGTGGAAAAGTATGAACAGTTCTATTTATCCGGAAACGAAGAAATGGCTAAGGGAATGGCTTATTGCATGCGTGGTATGGAATCTGTGAATGCAGCTAATTTATTGGTAAAGCTTTTTTCAGATAAAAGTAAAGATGTGCGCTGGCAGGCAATCACCTCAATTCCTGAAAATATCAATACAGAAATTATTGCCTTGCCCTGGATGGATGCGCTGTTGAATGAGAGCGGTTACTTTTTCCTGGAAAATTGTGCTGTATATTTTGATGGTATTTTTGATGCCGCGTCCGATGGCACAAGGGCTGCATTGATGAATAAAATTACCCAGGCTTTAAAGGAAGATAAAACTGAAAAGGTATTCCTTGTTTCCCTGATTGGCCGGTTAATATTGCGTTATGGTAATGCGTTTAATGCAGGTGGTTTTACTTATGATGATCTCAATAAAATACTTTTCAACATCATTGTTGAAACCGATGACCAGGAGCTTGCAGAAAAGGCGGCAGAACAGTTGGCCAATAATCATGAAGACGATACAATATTTCAACAACTGCTCGACGCATTAACTTTTGAAAAACAACTGCCTAAAACAATTCGTTTGTTTTTTGCATGCATAGCTTATGTTGAACGCCTGGCGGCACCAAAACCGTTGAAGAAAGCTACTGCAACATTTAATGATGAAGGTGGTTTGGAAATAGATGTGCGACTGGGCGGGCAGGGATTGGATGTAGTGCCTTTTTACCGGCCGTTGGTGTACAGGGTAGCGGGGCTTCAGGCAGATAAACCCAGGGATGAACTGACTGAAAAAATTGGCAGTACGCAGGCGGGCTTAAAAGCAATACAGGACGAAATAAATTTACTGATAGATGAGGCCCAATGGCAGATGGTATTGAATCTTGCCAATGGAGTTTTAAACACCTTACCTGTTTTTAAAGTAAACGGTCATTGGTGGCGGGGCCAGGCATTTGCCAAATTAGATTTGAAAGATGAAGCCATCGAAGACTTTACAGAAGTGATAAAACTGGCGCCGGATTTTTCTGATGCAAGAAGTAAACGGATTAGTTTGTACTATGCAACAAATAATACATTGGGTATAAAAAATGATCTTGAATATTTTATAAAATCGTCGCCAGACAATTACAAATATTTACATGACCTTGGATACTGTTGTTTTAAGTTGGAAGAATATGACAAGGCACTTATCCATTTAAGCCGATGCCTGCAATTGAACGATCAATATGCAAATGCCTGGTACCTGAGAAGCTACACAAACTATTATTTGAGTGATTTGGCAGCAGCTATGAAAGATATCAATATAGCACTAAAGTTAGAGCCGCAGAATGAGGCGTTTACGGAAATGAAAGCATACTTGCTGAAGCAATAACAATTATAAAAAATACATACATAAAACAGGCAACGGGTAAATATAATTTATCCGTTGCCTGTTATCGCAATAAAGCCAATAGCTGATAGGTTACTGTAAAATGATTGTAGGCAACTGTGCTTCAAACAGTGCAGCAAATTCCTGGCTGGTTATTATATGTCCCTGCTTTTGTGCATCGTTAGCCAGGTTATAAGCCCATTCTGCAGCAGCCATACGTTGGGTAGGTGTGCCATGGTGTCCCGGGCTTGTAAATGCGCAATCACCTATATTGTAAAATACCTGCAGAAATTGTTTTACTCTTTTCCATTGCATTGTAGCTCCCCGTGCATGCGAAAGATAGTATGCAGAATAAGCATCTGCCATCAACTCGGTTCTACGGGTTGCTTCGGGGCCGAAATCATTTCCATAAACGCCTATTTGAAACTGAACATGATGGCCAAATTCATGGGCAACTATTGCCTGTGGAGCAACATCGTCAAATCCGATGGCTTTGTATGCCTGCATAATGCCATCACCCATTATAATCTTATCCGGCACAATGCCAACTGGTGGAAAGAAAAATGAAGTTTGTGCAAATGCATTAAAAGTAAAAATAGGATGGTCACCATTTCTGTATTGGGGTACTTCATCAAGTAATTGTAGTATCAGGTCTGCCCAAAATTCGGCAGTCAACCTGTCATCACCATAAATAATCATATCAATTCTTATCACCTTTTCCCTGTTCAGTAACATGTTGCCATGCATAGCCGCCAATACAATTCCGCTTGACTGGATATTCCAAAATCTTTGGAGATCTTTGAAGGTTTTGATAAGTGGTTTTGTTTGGGCTGAATTAAGTCCAAAATATTGATTTGCAGAACTGTTCTCGAATAGCAACGCATCATAGGTAGGGAAATCAAGCATGCCTGTTATCAGTGCCAGAAAATAAATATTACTATCCCAATCGGCAAGTTCCCCGTTTAACCATTGGTTAAGCGGCGTGTTATCATTACAAGCTGTGGGAGTTATAATCTTTGGCCTGTTTGCGATGTCGCTGAATTCAGGATTAAGTTTTGATAGAAGAGTTACATTTCCGGTTAATCTTTTTTCAAAACCTGCGGGCAATGAGGCACGTATGGCAGCAAGTCTTTCTCGTAATGCAGCGCCACTGAGAGTCGATTTTTTTTGTACACTCGTTTTTGATTTTGTTGTAACATCAGTTACAGGTTGGATGTCCTTTTTACATCCGGTAATTATTAAAGTGCTAATAATTAGAAATACGGGCAATAGTTTAAGATACTTCATAACGTAGTAGTTTAAATTTGGGGAATAATGTGTTAAGAAAAATAATACTTTTATAACGGGATGACGAATTTATTCATGATTAATTTAAAATATTTTTTGAACAAATTAGTACAGGCTGTTATTATTTATGGCAGAAGCTTTTAGTGACGAATTATTCGTTTTGCTTGTTGAAAAGGGGCAAGAATTAATGAATAAAAAAAGAAAAAAGTTTATTTAACAGAAAAATCCTGGTCTTAGATTGTGATCTTAAATAAAGTACATTAAATTTATAGACTTTTATTTTATTCATATAAATTATTGCTATGTCCACAACTCCATTACATTTTGATACACTGCAGGTTCACGCCGGGTATTCACCGGAACCTACTACACATGCAGCCCAGGTGCCCATCTATCAAACCAGTTCCTTTGTTTTTGAAAGTTCTGAGCATGCGGCCAATCTTTTCGGATTGAAAGAATTCGGAAATATTTATACCCGTATTATGAATCCTACTACGGATGTATTTGAAAAACGCGTTGCTGCACTGGAAGGCGGTGTTGGTGCAGTGGCAACCGGCTCTGGTATGTCGGCCCAGTTTCTTGCATTGCACAACCTGTTGTTGCCGGGCGACAATTTTGTTTCATCATCGTTTCTGTATGGCGGCAGTTATAACCAGTTTAAAGTTTCATTTAAGCGCATTGGCGTAGAAGTTCGTTTTGCAGACGGTGATAGCGCCGAAAGCATGGCTACTAAAATTGATGAAAAAACCAAGGCCATTTTCCTGGAAACAATTGGCAACCCGGGCTTTAGTGTTCCTGATTTTGAAGCCGTTGCGGCGTTGGCAAAATCGCATAATATTCCCCTGGTAGTGGATAACACTTTTGGTGCGGCCGGTTACCTGTTCCGGCCCTTTGATTATGGGGCAAATGTAATTGTTGAAGCTGCCACCAAGTGGATTGGCGGGCATGGCAACAGTATTGGCGGGGTAGTGGTTGATGGTGGAAATTTTGACTGGGGTAATGGTAAGTTTCCACAATTTACAGAACCCGACGAAGGTTATCATGGCATGAAATTCTGGGAAATATTTGGCACAGGCGGCCCATTTGGTAACATCGCCTATATCATACGCCTTAGGGTTAGTGGTTTGCGTACCTGGGGGCCTTCTATGAGTCCGTTTAATTCATTCCTGTTTCTGCAGGGCCTCGAAACTTTGTCATTAAGGGTTGACCGCACGGTACAAAATGCATTGGCACTTGCTACCTGGTTGCAGGCTCACCCACAGGTAGAATATGTAAACTATCCCGGGCTTGAAAGCAGTAAATACCATGCAATGGCAAAAAAATATTTGAAGCGTGGATTTGGTGGCGTGTTGTCCTTTAAAATTAAAGGCGGTAAAGAAGTGGCAGATGCATTTGTAAACGAATTAAAACTGATTAGCCATTTGGCGAATGTGGGTGATTCTAAAACACTCATCATTCATCCCGCTACTACCACCCATGAACAATTGAGTGAAGAAGAGCAGGTAAGCGCCGGGGTAGAACCGGGTCTGTTGCGTATATCGTTGGGTACCGAACATATTGATGACATTAAAAATGATCTTCAAAACTCCTTTGACACTGTAAAAGGATAAATGTTTTTGAATGCCATGGCCGCAGTTTGTTAATTACAAGCTGCGGCTTTTTTTTGCGCAGGCTTTAAGCTGTGCTTACTATTATTTATTTGTGCCTGGGATTTGTTTTAGGCTATAAATTAAAATGATTGTGTTGAAATGTATTTCCCTACACGACAGGAAAGTTACTTATCAATTAAAAAATATCACCAGGTAGATACATATTTAATCAAGGCACACTACTGCGATGGACATTACGAGGTTTTAAAAGGCGGCCTTTTAAAATTGCGAACAATAGTTGATTTAATACGATGCCTATAATAAAACTTAAAGAAATTTGTTGTTTAGTCATAGTGCATCAAACCCCGTTGAGTAAAATATTACCCAGGTTATTTTTAGACTTAATCCTAACTTAATTTTTACGTTTTCCTCCTATACGAAGGTCAAATTGTTAAATTGGCCCCGGATTTACACACCTGCCAAAACCTGAAATTTATCTATAATCTGCAATTCAAAATATCAAAAACACCTGATTTTACTATACAAATCCTTCCCAGACATGGACTAATTACTTTAAATGCGCATCATTGCATGGTGATAGTTATTAACATTTATAGCCCCTTCGTTTTTTATTTGGCACAGTCTTTTCAATTAGACTAAGTAATTATTTGAAAGCCCATAATGGGATATTGATCATTAAAATTAAATTGTATGAAATCATTTATAATAGGAATTGCATTAACCACCTTTTTATTCTCATGTAAGAATAAATCAACGGAGGAAGCAAATAAGAATATGGTACTAATAGATACTTCAGGTTTTTACAAGTCTAACTTAACAACTGACATAAGCAGCGATGGTTATGTGGTTGCTAAGAGAAAAACTGTTAGTGCCAACAATACAAAAGCGAGGACTACCAGTTCAAACAATACAAGGCCAAACACATACAACACTAATACCACAAACAGCCCGGTTGTAACTAAAAAAGATAAGGGCTGGAGCAGCGCTGCAAAAGGAACAGCAATTGGTACAGCAGGTGGTGCTATAATTGGCGCAGTAGTTAGTAAGGATAAAGTAAAAGGTGCTGTAATTGGCGGTGTAGTAGGGGCAGGTACCGGTTATGTGATTGGTAGAGACCAGGATAGAAAAAGTGGTAGAGTTGCCCGTAAAAAAGCAGCTAATCAATAATAAAAATATAGTCCTCAGTCGCCGGAAACTGCCAGCCGTTTATTGCGGTCTGTCATTTCCGGTGATTGAATTTTAGTAAGATAACTAACCAACTCTTTCAACTCATACACATCCTTACAAATTTCGTTTGGGTAAGTATCAACCTTCAAAATTATGAGGCTTATTATCAACATACTTATCACCGCTGTTGCGGTGTACGTGATTGCAAAATTATTATCACCGCATGTCATCATTGACAGTTTGACGACGGCAATTATTTTTGCATTGGTACTAGGTGTTCTCAACTTTTTTGTTAAACCACTGCTTGTATTACTCACACTTCCACTTACCATCATCACGTTGGGGCTTTTTTTAATTGTTATTAATGTTGTTATGATTTTGCTGGCTGATAAATTTGTGGCTGGTATCAGCATTGCTGGTTTTTTATGGGCGTTCATTTTTGGACTTTTATTATCAATAGTAAGTACAGTTTTAAATAAGCTTGAAAAAAAGTGGAGCCTTTAAATATAAGCCTTGAAATAAAGATCAGCAGGTTGCTTACGATGCTAAGTTAATAGTGATGCTCAAACGATATCATTACACCACATGGTAAAAATTATAATATAGCCGCAATTCGTTTGCCTGCAATTTTTGTTAATCAACACAGTAAAAAATATGAAAAAAAATATCACCAAAAATAATATACTGCAAGCCTGTTTAGAAAAGCAGGAAGAACTGATAGCTGGCTTTGAACGCAGGGTAAGTGAAACAAGAACTGATGCATATTCCCGCCAGGAATCGGCCAGTCAAAGCGAAAGCCGTACACCCGGAAAAATTGAGTTATTGGCTAAATTTGAAAGTGAACTGGAGTTTGCAAGGATGGAAATGGAATACCTGAAAACCCTGGATACATCCGGTGTAAATTCAATCGTACAACCAGGTGCAGTAGTGGTTACCAATCAAAGAACTTTTTTTATTGGAGTATCAAGTGAAAAAATTGAAGTTGATGGAAGCGAAGTGTTTGGGATTTCTACAAAAGCGCCCATTTATGGCGTAATGCAGGGGCTTGCAAAAGGCGATACATTTGAATACAATGATACAGCATACGTGATAAAAAATCTGTATTAAATTAAAAAGTATGCAGCATGAAACAGGCTTGATTAAAGCTTAACGAATATTTATTAAAACAAAGGCCCTGGCAGGATTTATTCAGCCGGGGCTTTTAATTTTAATACAGCGCCAGTAACAAGGTTGTTGATTTAATAAATGTGCATAGTTTACCCAACCCTTCTTTTAAATAAAAAGTAAAATCAATGTAAGTGCAATACCGGCAATGGTAAAATACATCCCCTTCTTAAAAATTTTTGTTTCGGGTTTAAACATCCAAAAAGAGGATATCACAAAAAAGAAAAGTGATACGCCAAAAAATATATTCAGGAAAAAAAGCGGTTGCTTGGTAGAAGCTTTATGCAATTGAGTAAGCTTGGTTAAAATACGGGGAAGCTCGCTTGTTGTGTAACTTACAAAACCGGTTGTACTGTTGTAACTGCCCTGCTTAAAATATTGAACATCTCCTTCAGACCTGTCGAATTTAAGGTCCCTCATTTTAATGATCTTGCCTAATTCATCTGCCTTTACATTGGGCATCACTGTTTTCTCAACAAGCTTTTCCTTCTTAAGAAAATTAGTATCCCGAAAAATAAGTACGATTCCACTGAGTGAATAAACAGCCATAATTCCAGCCAGGAAAAATCCAATGTAGCGGTGAAGTATCCGCATGTAAAAAGAGGTAGGTTTAAGGTTTTGCATTTTTAACGTGTTCTTTAATCTTTTGATGATAAGCTGATTGATAAAATAATTTCTGTGTTTCGTTGCAAAACAAACCTGTTTAACCACCTACGCAGTGTTAATATAAGGCTGCTTTTTAGAAAGGGCGAAGTTAGCAAATTCAATAAGGGACTTGTCAGAACTATGTAAAATTTACAATGCCGTAAAAGATTAATAAATAATATTAAAGCCACTAATTTTCAAATTTCCGGAGTAAACTATCCTAACCCCTATCAGGTCCTTATAAATCTTCAGTTAATGCCATAAAAAAAGAGACACAAGTTTTAAACAAGTGTCCCTTTAAATTGAGTGCTCAATTATTTTTTCAGTCTTTCATATATTTCTACACTTTTGGTGCTGTCCATATTATCCATGGTTTGTTTAAAACTGTTGTTCCCCATCATTTCAATATCAATGTCAAAATTATGGCCTCTCACTTCTGCATAAGTTGATGCAATCATTGACTCTTTTACTTTATTGGCTGAAGGCATTGTAAATGTACCATATCCCATTCCTGTATGCGCCTTGTTGGTTGAGTCTTTCCAGGTATGTCCCCAAATGCAATAGCCTGCATTGTATGTTTTGTATTGGGTTGCTTTCTCGAAGGTGGTGTCTTTACCTTTAATGGTATATCGGTTTGTCATTTTCCATGCGCCATCCAGGGCAGATGTTGTGTTATTCCCCACGGAGTCGTACACTTCTGTAAGATCAATTTTTCCACCAGAATTTACGGGCATTCCTTTTATTACCTGTTTAAATCCTTTGCTAGTTTTTTCAATCAGCAAGTTGTAAGATTCAGTTTGGTCGGTAACGGTTGAATCGCTTGAACGATACAATACATTCTCTGTAAGCGTATCTCCGTTGATAGTATAAGTGGCAATTCCAAATGCAGTACTACTATCCTCCGGAACAAAGCTGGCATACATCATGTAGTCGCCGTTATAAATTTTAGCCTGTTCGGTGGTGGTATAGGTGGTATCTGTACTGTCTGATTTTACTTCAACAGTCAGCATTTTATATGCACCCGACATGTTGAGTCCGGCGTTTTTTTCAGTGCCGGTGCAGCCAATCAGGAGCACCATTAAAGAAGCAATTGCAAGTTTCATAATTGTTGTTTTTATGTAATTAATAAGAAATGCGTCATCGAAAAAGAGTGAGGCTTCAGAGGAGGATGCGGAAGGGAATTTTTATTGAAATGTAAAGTAGTATTATTATTTGCAATATGAAAGGTTTTTTTAATTTATTGCAAGGCAGGTTAAGCTGTCCGTTTCTTTTACATAAAATGTGAATGATTTACTGTTTGCTTTCCATCATCTTAAATAAGCCAGGTAAATGTCAATTTTCTGTATTGATTTAATTGAAATCGAAAATCGTAATTGGTAATGCTGTTCCATATTAAATGAATTAATTTGCAGGCCATCACTTAAAATAAGTTCATGCACCCCTTATTACAAAACGACCTGGCGGCAATGGAATCATTGCTGGAACTGGTGAAAGCAGCAAGTGTTGATTACGTACAAAATGTAGACCAGGAGGCGACGTCTGTAAAGAATAAAGCAGTAAATGGAAGCAGGCATGGATGGAAAGCAACAGGGGCAATGGCTGCCTTCAATGAATTTCAGGAAAGATTCAGGCCGGTGATTGTGGCGTCTTCGGGGCCACGTTATTGGGGTTTTGTAACGGGTGGTGCCACCCCCGCTGCAATTATGGGCGACTGGCTGGCCACGGTGTATGATCAAAATACGCAAACAATAAAAGGCAATGGCGATAACTCTGGATTGATAGAAATAGAAACCATTCACTTATTACTTGAACTGTTTGGCTTGCCAAAAACTTTCCTGGGCGGTTTTGTAACAGGAGCCACGATGTCAAATTTTACCTGCCTTGGCGTTGCAAGGCAATGGATGGGAAAGCAAGCTGGGGTTGATATTGCCAAAGACGGAATTGCAGCGGCTCCGGCCATTGCTGTCTTGAGTGCTACACCGCATTCTTCTGCCATTAAATCATTGGCAATGCTTGGCCTGGGAAGCAGGAATTTTATACAGTTAAAAACAACTACAGGTAACCGTGAGGCCATTGACATAAATGACCTGCAGGAAAAAATAGCCGCTCTAAACGGCAATCCGTTCATATTAATTTCAAGTGCAGGAACAGTTAATTCCGGCGATTTTGATGACTTTGTTGCCATTGCCCAATTGAAATTAACCCATAATTTCTGGTGGCATATTGATGCGGCTTTCGGGGCATTTGCGGCTTGTTCGCCTTTATACCAGCACCTTGTTAGCGGTTGGGAAAATGCAGACAGCATTACTGCCGATTGCCACAAATGGCTGAACGTGCCATACGAAAGTGCGGTGTTTTTTGTAAAGGATATGCACAGCCATTTGCAGGTTGAAACCTATCAGAATTCAAATGCGCCTTACCTGGGAAATGCCTTTGATAATTTTAACTACCTCAATTTGTTGCCTGAAAATTCAAGGCGCTTGAAGGCGCTGCCAGCCTGGTTTAGTTTAATGGCCTATGGTAAAGAAGGGTATCGCCACATCATCGAAAATAATATAACATTGGCCAAAAAAATGGGTGAGTTTGTTGAAGCAAGTGAAGGCCTGGAACTGCTGGTTCCGGTCAGTTTTAATATTGTGTCCTTTACCGTAAAAAGCATGGAGCAAAATGGCATCACCGAATTTTTAGACCGGTTAAACAGCCGGGGCAAAGTGTTTATGACGCCAACAGTATATTTTGGCAGAAATGGAATTCGGGCAGCATTTGTAAACTGGCGCACTATCGATGAAGATGTACAAATTGCCATGCAGGAAATTGAGACAACCCTGGCCGGTTTTATCAATCATTAAAATGATCAGCAGTGGTCAGGATTGCCTTTCCAGCCATTGTACTTTGGTAATTTTATAAAAATAATTCAGGTGTGCCTTTTGCTCGCCCTGGTAGGTAACCAGTTCTTCGTTAAACTTAATGGCGCCTAATTTGGCAATGGCTTTTTGCGAACGGAAATTGTTTGCACCCACGTGGAAGATAACCGTATCTACAAAGTTGAACGCATAGTCCAACATCAGTTTTTTCATCATGGCATTATATTGCTTACCCCAGTATTGCCTGCCCAAAAACGTGTACCCGATGGCGATAGACTTATTGATTGCATCATATTCATAAAACCTGCTGCTGCCAATTATTTCACCGGTTTTAATATCTATTGCCGCAAATGCTCCTTTCGATTCAATACCGCCATCAAAAAATGATCTGAATACGGCTGGTTGGTACCGTTGCTTATTTGGATGTTGTTCCCATGTAAGTGGATCTGATGCTGCCAGGTAGAGCTTGTCAAAGTCTTTTTCTGAAAGCGGTTTTAGTTTAATACATTCATTTTGAATATTAGTTGGTTGCAGATTCATAACTTAAAAAAATATGGAGTAATGATGGTGATTTTAAAAGTAAATAGTTGATATCCTTCGCCGGCAATGTTGTAATGGTTGTAATTCCCAACGTTGCAATATGGCAAAAGTGACATTTAAAAGGGGTGTTGGTACAAACAAAAAACATTGCCTGCAGGATCTGAAAACAAAGCTACCTGTTCTGTGGATGTTGCACCTGGTGCCTGCACAATTTTCCCGTCATTTTCTACAATCAGTTTGATGGTGTCTGCAATGCTGTTAACCATAATAGAAATCATTATCCCGGGATTTGTTGCAGGAGGCCGGCCGGTTATCCACATACCACTCACCTGGCCCGTGGAATCATCAAACGACTTATTGCCTCCGCCATCTTCCCGGATATGCCAACCAAAAACTACTTCATAAAACCTGGCAGATATTGCTATGTCCAATGCCGGTATTTCCAGGTAACAAATTTTGCCGTTGGCAAATATGGGTTGAAAATTTTCTTCCATAATAATTGTTTTAAGGGTTCATGAAAATAAAGCATCGGGTTTTTAAATGCAGCACAAAAAGCTTCATTGTATCCATTCCTCCTGCTTCAATCATTATTTTCTAAACCAATTCATTTTATCAGTAAGGCACAAAGTTATTCTTACTAATTTTATTGAAACATTTAAAATTACACTGTATGAAAAAACTTGGATGGATAGGATTGGGAAATATGGGATTGCCGATGGCAAAAAATCTTGAAAAAGCACAATTCCCCTTATCAGTTTATAACCGGTCTGTTGATAAAACAACATCGTTTAAAGAAACAGGCACCACGGTGGCCAAATCATTGGCAGCATTGGTTGCTGATTCAGACATCATTTTCACGATGTTGAGCGACGATCATGCAGCTGGTGCTGTGTATGATGAGATCCTTTCAATGGAGTTAATTGAAGGAAAGATTTTCGTTGACATGAGCACCATCTCCCAACAACTAACCGAATCATTGGCGGGTAAAATAAAAGCCAGGTCTGCCTCATTTTTAGATGCACCTGTTGCCGGAAGTACCCAGCCAGCTACAAACGGAACATTGATCATTATGGTGGGAGGAGAAGAAGCAACCCTAAAAACGGTGATGCCATATTTTGAAAAGCTTGGAAAATCAGTAAAGCATTTGGGCACCAATGGAAAAGGGATTGCTGCCAAATTAAGTATCAACTATTTTGTTTCCCTGTTATACCTGGGGTTGGCGGAGTCTGTTTTACTTGCAGAGAAGAATGGCATTAATCGGTCAGATATGCTGGAGATCATAAATGAAAGTGCCGCAGGAAGTGGTGCAACAAAAGTTAAAACACCTTTGTTGATGAATGAAACTTATGCTCCTGCATTTTCGTTAAGCCTGATGCTAAAAGATATTTTATTGGCAAAAAACAATGGCGCTGCTTACCCGCTTACAGATGCACTTGCCGGTGCATATTCAGATGCACAAAAAGCAGGGTATGGCGATGCTGATGTGATTGGCGTAATACAGTATTTGCAGGAAAAAAGCTGATGAAAGTAATTGAACAATTTGTTTCCTTTATTGCAAACCTGTTTGTTAATGGCACGGGTAATTACTGAATGGTATGAACCTGAAAGCTGATGTTGGCAATCCTCAATTATGCCGACATCAGCTTTTTTGGGTAGTAGTTTTTCATTCAATATGATGCTAAAACTAAGCAAGGGCAGGTGTAGCCGTAATTTGCCCGGCTGCATATCCTTTTACAGCGTAGTAAAAAATATAGGCATAGCAAGGCAGTGTACAAACTAAAAACGAGCCTGAATTGGATAAAATATCATGGTCTTTTAAAAAGGTGTAGAGCAGCGGTAATAACGCACCACCGGAGATACCCATGATTAATAATGCTGCCCCGGTTTTGGTAAACTTGCCCAGTCCCTTGATGGCAAGCGGGAAAATAGCTGGCCACATCAATGCATTGGATAAACCCAACAGTGCAATAAAAGTGATAGCGGTATAGCCCGTTGTAGCAAATACACAGGTGCTAAAAATAATTCCCAGTACGGCAGATACTGCCAGTGCATTTTGTTGTGATAAGTATTTAGGGATGCAGATAATGCCAATGATATAGCCAACCAGCATGGAAGATAAAGTGAAGGTGGTAAAGTATTTGGTTTCATCCAGCGGCATACCCAACTCCCTGCCATAAGCGCCAATGGCATCACCGGCCAGCACTTCTACACCCACATATAAAAACAGGCAAAGTACACCCAGCGTTAAGTTAGGAAATTGAAGTGCCGAGGTTTTGGCAACCAATGTTGTATCAGTTACAGTTTCTTCTTTATCCATATCAATCTCGGGCAGGGATGATTTTTTGATCATCACCGCAAGTAATATTAATACTACCGTTATGATGATGTAAGGTGTTATAACCCTTGAGGCCAGTAAGTTTAATAATTGAGTTTTTTCAGCCGCCGTCACCGCTTCTTTTACCTGCACCTCTATGGCGGTGGCATTTTTTAATACCAAGGCGCCCAATATTAACGGGCTCAGCATGCCTGCAACCTTGTTACAAATTCCCATGATGCTGATGCGTTTTGCGGCACTCTCAATCGGGCCAATGATGCTGATGTAAGGATTAGATGCCGTTTGTAATATAGCCAGTCCCATGCCTTGTACAAACAGGCCGGTAAGAAATAATCCAAAACTTCTTGCATTGGCTGCCGGTACAAAAATGATTGAACCAATGGCTATCACAAAAAGGCCAAGCGCCATGCCGTTTTTAAATCCAATCTTTTTTAATATCAGTGATGAAGGTATGGCCAACAGGAAATAAGCCATGTAAAATGCAAAGGTTACAAAGAACGCCTGGATGTCATTTTCGAGCTGACAAGCCAGTTTTAAAAAGGGGATCAAGGTTCCATTGAGCCAGGTTACAAAACCAAAAACAAAAAATAAAATTCCGATGATAACTATTGCGTAGTTGTTGTTTTTAGTTGTCTGCATCAGCTTCAATTAGTTTTGTGAATGAGCAAAATACAACAGAATTGTTTTTAAAAATCAATTTAAGCTTGTAAAACGTTTGCACGAAATTTATGGCCTATGTTAATTATTTGAGCACATCATTTTTTTTAAGAAATGTGAAATTTTATTTGGCCTGCTGTTATTGACAGGGGTTGAGCCAGGTGATATTTTTGCGGCATTGATGTTTACTACATATAAATCGACAAACGTTTGCATGGAAATGTGTCGAATTTAAGCCTTAAGTTTGACCAATAAAAAATCAACTATGATAATACAGTACGATCGCCGCAAGTTTTTGAAACAGTCTGTAATGGCAGGTGCCGCGTTGGGTTTGATGCAAACACCCTTAAACTCATTTGCATCCAAAGACGACCGCAAAGTAAGGATTGGTATGATTGCCGTAGGTATGCGTGGGCAAACGCACCTGGAAGAAATGCTAAAGCGTAAGGATGTAGAAATTATAGCCATGGCCGATCCTGATAAAGGGATGATGGCACTGGCACAGGCACTGGTAAAAAAATATGGTAAAAAGGCGCCGGTGGAATATACCAACGGAGATCTTGATTATAAAAATTTATTAAAGCGGGATGATATAGATGCAGTGTTTATTGCGTCGCCATGGGAGTGGCATACACCGCAGGCCCTTGATGCAATGAAGGCGGGTAAAATAACCGGGGTGGAAGTTTGTGGTGCCATCAAATTACAGGACTGCTGGGACCTTGTAAACACATGCGAAAAAACAGGCGTACCCATTATGGCGCTGGAAAATGTTTGTTACCGCAGGGATATTATGGCGGTTCACAATATGGTTAGTAAAGGCATGTTTGGCGAAGTGTTGCACATGCAGGGTGGATACGAGCATGACCTGCGTGGTGTATTATTTAACGATGGGGTTTCAGCTTATGGGAGTGGTGTTGAATTTGGCGCAAAAGGATACAGTGAGGCCAAATGGCGCACCCAACATTATGTTGACCGCAATGGCGAAAATTATCCAACACACGGTTTGGGCCCGGTATCAACCATGGTGGGGATTAACCGCGGCAACAGGATTACAAGATTATCCTCCGTTGCTACAAAGGCCAGGGGTTTGCACCGCTACATTGTTAACCATCCCAAGGGCGGGCCAAATCATCCGAATGCCAACATCAAATTTAAACAGGGCGATATTGTAAATACCCAGATACAAACTGCCAACGGCGAAACCATTTTACTAACTTTAGACACTTCATCGCCACGGCCATATAACCTTGGTTTTCGTGTACAGGGTACCGAAGGTTTGTGGCAGGATTATTCTGCCGGTGAGTTTGATAAGGGCATGTTGTATTTTGAAAATATCAGCAAGCCACATACCTGGGATAATCCTGAAAAATTTATGGAGGACAGTGACCATCCTTTGTGGAAGCGTTTTGAAAATGACGCAGCAGCAAGTGGCCATGGTGGTATGGATTTTTTTGTTGACAATGCCTTTATTGAATGTATAAAAAGAAAGGCGCCTTTTCCATTGGATGTTTATGATCTTGCTACCTGGTATGCTATTACGCCATTGAGTGAAAAATCAATTGCAATGGGCGGACAGGTGCAGGATATACCTGATTTTACAAGAGGTAAGTGGGTTAACAGGAAACCGATATTTGGTATGAGCAGCGAATATTAATGTAATGATCATCTTGCTATCCGGAAAATCGGAGTATGTTTTTTTAATTTTCAGTTTTGATATAAAGCTGAACGGAGCGTCGCCTATGAAGCTTCATAGTAGTACAAAAGCTTAGTTAATAAATATGATAACAGAAATTTTAACACCACAAAAAACAGTATCATTTGAAAAGATTGATACTACCACGTATGTAAACGCCGATGATGCAAGCAATGCAGTGGCCAATGAAATTGCGGCACTGATAACGCAAAAACAACGCAACGGACAAACAACAGTGTTGGGCCTGGCAACAGGTGCTACGCCTAAAAAAGTTTACTCGGCACTTATTCGTTTGCACAATGAAAAAGGCCTCAGTTTTAAAAATGTGGTTACGTTTAACCTGGATGAATATTATTCGCTGCAGCCAGATGCATTGCAGAGCTATCAAAGGTTTATGAATGAAAACCTGTTTGATCACATTGATATTGACAAAGCAAATTGTTTTATTCCGCATGGTGGGACACCGCAGGAACTGGTAAAAATGCATTGTGAAGATTATGAAAAAAAGATTGAATCATTTGGTGGCATTGATTTTCAATTGCTGGGTATTGGCCGCAACGGGCACATTGGTTTTAATGAACCAGGCAGTAATGTAAGTGCTATTACAAGGCTGATCACCCTGGATCATATTACACGTTTTGATGCGGCATACGAATTTGGCAGCCTGGCAAATGTACCGCGTAAGGCAATCACTATGGGCGTGGGTACCATCTTAAAAGCAAAGCGTATTGTATTGCTTGCATGGGGCGAAAGAAAGGCAGCAATTATTAAACAGGTAGTAGAAGGGCCGGTTACAGAATTTGTACCTGCATCATATTTGCAGGGCCATCAGAATGTTTCATTTGTATTGGATGAAACTTGTGCAGCAGAGCTTACCCGGTTTAAAACGCCCTGGCTTACAGATGATGTGGTGTGGAACAACGGCATGACAAAAAAGGCTGTAACAAATTTGGCACTCACATTAAGCAAGCCAATTTTAAAATTAACCAACAACGATTATAATCAAAATGGATTGAGCGATTTGTTGGCGCTGTACGGGCAGGCTTACGATATAAACATAGAAGTGTTTAACCAGTTGCAACATACCATTACAGGTTGGCCGGGCGGCAAACCCAATGCGGACGATACTTTCAGGCCGGAAAGGGAAACGCCTGAAAAGAAAAGAGTCATCATTTTTAGCCCGCATCCCGATGATGATATCATTTCTATGGGCGGCACTTTTCAACGCCTGGTTGACCAGGGGCACGAAGTGCACGTTGCTTATCAGACCAGTGGCAATATTGCGGTGGCAGATGATGAAGCATTTCGGTTTATTGAATTTGTAAAAGATTATAACAGGCAGTTTGATATTGAAAGTCCTGCCGCAGATAAAATGTATGATGACGCATTATCGTTTTTGAAGGTTAAGAAAAATGGCGAAAAAGATACGCCGGCATTACAACAGGTAAAAGGAATTATTAGAAGGGGAGAAGCAAAAAACACCTGTCGTTTTGTAGGCGTGCCGATGGAACAATTATATTTTTTAAACCTACCTTTTTATGAAACGGGTTTGGTAGAAAAGAATGCAATTGGCGAAGCTGACTTTGCAATCATTGCTGAATTGATAGAAAAAATAAAACCACACCAGTTATATGCAGCAGGCGATTTGGCCGATCCGCATGGTACACACAAAGTTTGCCTGGATGGTATTTTTGAAGCAGTACGCCGGCTGAAACACCATGCGTTTATGGATGACTGCTGGGTATGGTTATACAAAGGCGCCTGGGCAGAGTGGGATATTGATTTAATTGAAATGGCTGTGCCCATGAGTCCCGGACAGGTGCTAAAAAAGCGCAATGGTATTTTTAAACACCAAAGCCAGAAAGATGGTGTAGTGTTTCAGGGTGCAGACAGCCGTGAGTTTTGGCAGCGTGCAGAAGACAGGAACAGTACTACTGCTGAATTATACAACAAGCTCGGCCTGGCAGAGTATGAGGCAATGGAAGCGTTTGTGCGTTGGAAGTTTTAATAAAATTTTGATTGATAGGCAGTTTATGGCTAAACAGCAAAAAGCACCACTGAAAAGGGGTGCTTTTTTGGTAGTACTTTCCCGAAGAATTTTGAAGTTGATAGAAATAATGAGATTGCAAAAATTAATAAAGCTTACACCACTAAAACTATGCATCTAAATAATTCGTGTAATTCGAGCCTAAAAATTCGTGTAAGAAAATTCGTGTGTAATGATAAAGTAATAATCACACCTACACCATCAACGAAATCAACTCAATCTCTTTTTCAATCAGTTGTTCCAGCAGCACCATTTGATTGCCCGCCCTAACATAATTATGCCCTTCGTACCGGGAACCGTAATAGACATCATCATTCAGATGGTCGGTTAAAAAG
Organism: Ferruginibacter sp.; assembly: GCA_046590675.1. Classification (GTDB taxonomy): domain Bacteria; phylum Bacteroidota; class Bacteroidia; order Chitinophagales; family Chitinophagaceae; genus Ferruginibacter. The sequence continues at coordinate 28,230 of JBKJUP010000094.1, forward strand.
CGCAGTGCCTGCATATAAATCATAAACTTTCCGGCATATAAAAAATGATCTTTTTCTTCGGCTGTCAGTTCATCCCTCATTTCGCTCAGGTAGCCGTCTGCTATGGCTTTAAAGTAATCATTGCGGATAGATACCTGGCTAAAATCTTTCACCTCTTCGCTTACCGGGCTCAGGTAAGTACGCAGCATATCACCCACATCGCTTATAAAATAACCCGGCATAATTGTATCCGGATCAATGATACAAATGCCTTTGTTCTGTTCATCAAACAACACGTTACTGATCTTGGTATCGTGATGGGTTACCCGCGGTTTAAAGTGCGGATTTGCTTTGATGTTTTCAAATATTTCAACAATGTATTGATGTGCCCTAATGCCTTCAATCAATTTGACTGATTGCTGAATCCTTGCAGGGTTTCCAGTTGCAATGGCACACTCAAACTGTTGGTAGCGCAAAGAAAGATTGTGAAAATCGGGTAGCGTTATTTTTAATTGTGTAGCATCAAAGCCCGATAACATTTTGGTGAATTTACCAAACTGTTTGGCTGCTTCAAAAGCCTGGCTGGCTGTTTGCACCACATCAATCGTGTGCGAATTTGCTACAAATGGAGATAGCCTGAAGTAGCCATCAGGCTGGTTATAAAAGATATCAGTGCCGTCATTGGTTTTGATGGGACTCACAAAAAAGTATCCCGGGAAATGTTGTTGCAGGTAAGCCGCGATGCTGCTGATATTATAGGCAATATCAAACGGTTTTTTAAATACCTGATTGTTGATGCGTTGTAAAATGTAATCTTGCTTTTCACCCGATACCTTCCAGGTATGATTAATAAGTCCGGATCCAAACACCTTAGCAGTACTGGTGTCCTGTTTAAATCCATAAGCATTGAAAACAGCCTCCAACATTATCTGAAATTTATTATTAATATTCAAACTTAGCCAATAACCTCTTACAAGACGAGGTAAAACGTTTGCACCTTTTTATCAGCACATAGGGTTACTTAAATTTTTTCGTGCATTACTAATTGTGGTTCCACAATGATTTTATAGTAAGTGCCATTCTGTGCATCGTCTTTACTTTTATTCATAAGTTCAATAAGAATTTCGGTTGCTTTTTTGCCCTGTACGTTGGGGTATTGCTCTACCGATGCCAGTGGCGGATAGGCACTGTAATTACTGATAGATAAGTTGGCAAAACTTACAAATGAAATGTCTTTATTGATCTTCTTTTTTCTTTTCAGTGCATATTGTATGGCATCCAATGCTACATAGTCATTAAACGCTACAATGGCGGTGGGCTTTCGTTTTGAGCTCAGTAGTTCCTGCATGGCTGCATAGGTTCCCTCTATGGTAAGGTCGGTATTTACAATGAGCGAAGGGTCAAACTTTAGCCTGCTCTTACTCATGGATTGCATATAGCCTTCTTTTCTTTCCTGGCTGGCAAACATCTTTTCAGGCCCGTTGATCATGCCGATGGAACGATGCCCGTTTTTAATAAGCCATGTAATTGCCTGGATGGTTCCGGAAATCATATTACAGGCTACATAATGTATCTCCTCCATTTTAGGAATGCGGTCAAAAAATACAACCGGTATCCCATATTTTTTTAAAGATTCAAAGTGTTTATAGTCCACCGTATTTTTAGAAATTGAAATGATGATACCATCAACGCGGTGGTTCTTCATGGTTTCTACAATCTTCTTTTCCCGCTCTTCACTATCATGCGATTGGCCCAGCAGTACTGTGTATTTGTTCTTCTCTGCAGTGTCTTCTATGCTGTTGATGGAGGATGAAAAAAATGCTTCAGATAGCTCGGGTAATATTACCCCGATTGTGTATGTTTTTCGTTGTTGAAAAAAGATCGCTGTCTGGTTGGGTTCGTAGTTTAACTCTTTGGCTAATTGCTGAACACGCATTTTTGTCCGAAGGCCAATGTTGGGATGATCGTGCAGTGCCCTTGATACCGTGGAAAAAGAAATGTTCAGCCTTTTCGCAATTTCCTTGATAGTGGTCGGTTTCTGTTCCATCAATAAAATTAACCAGTTTTTGCTGATTATTTTTAAAATGGTAAAACGTTTGCATCGCATACTCTCGTTGGTTTTGTATAATTTCCATTTACGATGATTGAAAAAAATCCAGTGCAGGGTATCAATGTCAGCAGTCCGCAACGATTGTTATCGCTCGATGTAATGCGTGGATTGATCATGATTTTACTGGCAGGCGAAAGCTGTGCTTTGTATGAATCCATGGAGCATCTTGAGCTGCCCGGTGCATTGGGTTTGTTGGTGCAACAATTCTTTCATCATCCATGGCATGGCTTACATTTCTGGGACCTGGTACAACCTGCATTCATGACAATGGCTGGAGCAGCCTTGTACATTTCTTTTTATTACAAAACATTGAAAGGAATCAGTTGGCAGCAAAACTTCAAGCACATTGCTATCCGTTGTTTTAAGTTATTTATCTGTGGTACTGCCTTGCATTGTGTGTATGCAGGCCGTTTGGTTTGGGAACTTTGGAATGTACTTACACAGCTTTCCGTTACTACCATCATTGCTTACCTGGTTATTCGTAAACCGGTGGTATTTCAAATTGTATTTGCTGTTGGATTGTTGCTGCTTACAGAGGTTTTATATAGATGTGTTTTAATGCCCGGCTTTGATCAGCCCTTTGTAACCGGCCATAATTTCGGCAATTGGATGGACACGGTTTTAATGGGCAAAATTAACAGTGATGGCTGGGTTGCCATTAATATCATACCAACTGCGGTGCATACCATTGCAGGAGTACTGGCAGGAAAATTACTGATCAGTAAAAATTCAGCTTCCTATAAAATTAAAACGCTGATCATGGCCGCAGTACTGTGTTTGTTGGTTGGCTTTGGTTTGGATATGTTGAACATAACACCCATTATAAAACGCATAAGCACTTCATCCTTTGTGCTGGCATCCCTGGGTTGGGTGTTGGCCATACTTGCACTTGTTTACTGGGTCACCGATGTAAGGCAATGGAAAAAATATGCGTGGTTCTTCGTGGTGGTGGGTATGAATTCAATTTTTATTTACCTGTTTTTCGAAACACTGGGCTATCAGTGGCTGAATGGGGTAGTAGCTATTTTTGTAAAAGGCTTTGTAGGATTTGCCGGTGTTAATGAAAGTATTTTATCAGTGTTGGCCGCAATAACAACCTTATTTGTTGAGTGGTATTTGTGCTACTGGCTTTATAAAAGAAAAATATATTTCAAATTATAAGATGAAGAAATTATCAGTCATATTAGTGTGTTTTATGTGCAGCTTTTTGCAGTCAACAGCTCAAACTGTAACGATAGGGTATAAAGAAAGCCAGGATGATATCCGCAATCCTGAACGTGGCTTTTACATTCCTTCGGGTACAAAGGCAAGTAATTTTATTTTGTTGGATGAACAACAACTTATAAAGTACCGCCAGCAAACACAGCAGTTAAAGGGCGCCAGTTATGGCGTCAATATATCGCTGCTTTATCGTGCTTATGAGTTGGATACGTTTAAACAGCAGCCATTATCTGCCGCTTTCTTAATCAATCTCCAAAAAGATTTTAATACCATCAGGAAATCGGGTTTGAAAATAGTATTGCGTTTTGCTTATACCAACACATCGCATAGTGGCAATTGTAAAGATGAGTATGGTATATGCCCACCCTATGGTGATGCACCAAGAAACATTGTGTTAAAACATGTACAGCAACTTGCTCCATTGCTACACAAAAATGCAGATGTGATTGCCGTATTTCAGCAAGGCTTTATTGGTATCTGGGGCGAAAATTATTTTACCGACTATTTTGGTTGTGCAACAGATGATGGCCTGGGTGTAATACAGGATAGTAGCTGGTTACATCGCAATGAGTTTTTGAAGGCATTGCTGGCAGCATTGCCAACAGACAGAATGATACAGGTGCGTACACCACAGATAAAACAACGTTATGTATATGGGTTAACAGCAAAGGTTAATTCGCCGGGAATGAGTTATAAAGAAGGTTTTTCAAAAACAGACATGGCAAGAATCGGCTTTCACAACGATTGTTTCCTGGCATCGGAAGATGACTACGGTACATTTTATGATTATGGCAATTCTTCGGGAAAGCGGGACACTGCCAACTATCGCCTTCGAAAATATGTGGAAGCAGACAGCCGTTATGTAGCAGTAGGTGGCGAAACCTGTGATGATGCATTTAGTCCGCAAAATGATTGTGCACCATTTGGCCATGCAGAAAGTGAAATGGCGGCCATGCATTACAGTTACCTGAATGCAGCTTACAACAACCAGGTAAACAACGATTGGGATTCATTGGGTTGCATGACAAGTATCAAACAAAAACTGGGTTATCGTTTTGTACTATCGAATGCTTTGTTGCCATCAAAAATTGCTACAATCGGCACATTAGCAATTCAACTATTTTTAGAAAATAAAGGCTTTGCTTCACCGTTTAATCCAAGGCCGGTGCAGTTGATATTGCGTAACAGGCAAACGGGTAAAACTACCTCGTTTACATTCAACACCGCTATACAAAAATGGTTCCCCGGTAAGATTGCCTTAAAGCAACAGTTTAAATTACCAACAGGCTTTCCGGCAGGAGATTATGACATGCTAATAAATTTGCCAGACGGGTACAGCAGCTTATCAAAAAATCCATTGTACAGTATTCATCTTGCCAATGAAAATGTTTGGGAACCCGCTTCGGGCTTTAATTCTTTACATCACATCATTCATGTTTATTAAAAATAATTAAATGAAAAACCGTACTTCATTGTGTTCCATTGCTGTTTTGTTCGTGTTAGCATTTAGCAGTTGTCATAAAACTACCACCGGTGTACAACCGGCGCCTTCATCTACTACCGAAACGATCGACTATGTGTCGGTAGCGACAGATTTTCCAAACCCTGAAAGAGGCTTTTACAGGTACAGTGAAGTAAGCGCTGCTAACTTTATACCATTGAGCCTGCCGTTGGTAAAAGGGTATAGAAACGAGCAAAGTATTTACAGCGCAACTTATAAAGTATTGAGCACCCTGGTGTTTCGTTACTATGTGCTCACCGGTTTTAACAATGCACCATTGAGTGCAACTTTTCTAACTAATTTACAGGCCGATTTTGATGTTGCCAGGGAAGCAGGTGTAAAGTTGATACCGCGTTTTACCTATACCGTCACAACAACTGCTGGCACCTGCCCCGAAGGAGGAATTTGCCCGCCTTATGGTGATGCTTCCAAAGCAGTTGTACTCAATCATATCAGCCAGTTAAAACCGATACTTACTGCCAATGCAGATGTGATAGCCTGTTTGCAAATGGGCTTCATCGGTATCTGGGGAGAAAATTATTACACAGATTATTTTGGTGATGCATCTTCCAATGGTGGGCAGGGGAAATTACTGGATGCGAACTGGCAGGATAGAAGTGAAATATTACAGGCACTGCTAAACGCTTTGCCAAAAGACAGGATGGTGCAGGTACGCATTCCACAATTTAAGCAAAGGTTTGTTTACGGGGTAAGTGCCGTTACCAGTAGTGCCGCACTAACCGATGCCGAAGGTTTTAGCGGATCTGATAAAGCACGCATCGCTTTTCACAATGATTGTTTTTTAAGTGGTACGGATGATGCCGGAACATTTGCAGATTATGGCAATAGTGCCACACCAAGAGCTGGTGGCGGAACTGTGTCGGATGTATTGCGTGCCTATCAAAAACAGGATAGCAAATATGTAGCAGTAGGTGGTGAAACATGTGATGACGGATACAGTCCGCAAAATGATTGTGAGAGTGCCGGGCGTGCCGAAACTGAAATGAAAGAATTGCATTATAGCTTCTTAAATGCACACTATAATACGGCTGTAAATAACGATTGGCAAACAGGTGGATGTATGGATAATATTAAGATAAAACTGGGCTATCGTTTTGTTTTGAAAAATGCTACTTTTCCTAAAACGGCGAAAGTTGGTGCAGCAATAAGTGTGGTGGTTAACCTTGATAATATTGGTTATGCCTCGCCATACAACCCACGGCCCGTGCAGCTTTTGTTACGTAATAAAGTTACCGGTTCAATAAAGGCATTGGATTTCAACACTGATATTCGTCGTTGGTTTACGGGCCCGGTTAAATTAGAACAGTCCTTTACTTTGCCTGCCGATGTTACGCCGGGACAATATGATTTACTAATGAACATGCCTGATAAATATGCCAGCATTTCCAGCCGTTCCGAGTATTCAATCAGGTTTGCCAATGATGCTGTATGGGAAGATGCTACCGGCTATAATAAACTCAATCACGTACTTGTAGTGGAGTAAGTTATGCCAGACCTGGGATAAATTATTTGCTCCATAAAGATAAAAGTACAGTCCCGCTTTGAGAGCCGGGATGAGTGCAATCCCGATGAAATGATCGGGACAGGCTGCCTTTCGTTCCTCAATGCTTTGCAGTTGACAAGTGCGACGCCACTGAAGTTTAATTGTAATACTTCTGCCTGGTTAATAAAAAGTCCTATGAACGATTTCATCTGTTATGAATTATAAGGTTTTTTATTTGGAAAATGTTTTATAAAATTTTTAAGAATGGATCAGCAAATTGTTGATCCGTTTTTGTTTTTTACTGGGTATGTGTTCTGCAACAATTGAATTTTATTAGCTGACTTTATTCGCAATACTGGCTCAACATTAAACCTCCCATACACAAAAGAAAGCCTTAAATAAAAGTCAACATCTTTTTTATGCAGAAATATGGCTGTTTGATGGACAATTCCTGCTTCTGTATAAAATTTGAGCAAACGTTTGCAATGCCAAGTAAAGCGTTTGCATAAACGATTTTAAACTATCCTGCAACAGGCGGGTGCTAATTTTTCAATAAAAAGTTGTCAATTTAGGTAACAGAAATTTGCTTAATAATCTATTCCAAAACTTCATTGCATGACTACGACATTACTAAAAAAACTCTTCTCACTTTTCATTGCATTTATTGTTTTTGAAAATGTGTTGGAAGCCCAAACAACGGTTTCCGGGAAAGTGATTGATCCCGATGGTAACCCATTAGCCAACGTAAATGTGCAGGTGAAATCTACACAGAAAATTACTGCAACAAACGCAACCGGCGATTACAGTATTGAGGCTGCAACAAAGGACATACTGGTGTTTACATCAGTAGGTTTTGAAACCTATGAATTACAGGTAAGGCCCAAAGGTAAAAATGATGTAAAGCTGTCACTTCAAAACGGCTCAATGGATGAAGTGGTAGTAGTTGGTTATGGTACCCAGAAGAAAAAGGATCTTACGGGTGCTGTATCTTCTGTAAAAGCGAAGGACCTTGTTATATCTTCCGGCCCGGAGGTTGGCAATATGCTGAAAGGTAAAGTTGCCGGTTTAACCATTCGGCAAAATAGTGCACAGCCCGGCGGTGGCCTCGACATACTGATACGTGGTGCAGGTTCGGTAAACGCTAGCAATGCACCACTTTTTGTTGTGGATGGCTTCCCTATTTCAGACTTACAACAACCTTCAAGCGGGGGCCGTTACGATGCAGGTTCACAGAGTATTTTAAACTCCTTTAACCCAAATGATATTGAATCAATCGAAGTATTGAAAGATGCAAGTGCCACTTCTATTTATGGATCAAGGGCCGCAAATGGTGTAATATTAATTACCACCAAAAGAGGAAGTGATGGAAGTTTGAAAGTGCAGTACTCAAATAATTTCTCGATGCAGAAATATACCAATTCGTTTGATGTATTGCCCTTGAACGAATGGATGCAGTTACGCAACGAAGCGGGGCAGGAGCAGTGGGATTTTGATAACAATGTAGCTCCTTACGGTACACGTACCAGGGCTGAAGCAGAAGCCAATCCTGTGAATGGTTTATATCGGAAATTATACACACAAAATGCCATCAACAATGTTGGTAAGGGAACAGACTGGTTAGGTTTAGTTACCAGGAATGGTGCAACCCGCCAGCATAATATAACAGTATCGGGTGGTACAAAATCTACGCGGTATCTTTTATCCGGAAATTATTATGACCAGGATGGTATTGTAAAAAATTCAGGTTTTAAAAGATATTCCTTCAGGGCCAATGTAGATCAGGATATCAACAAGTATGTAAAGATGGGCATCAACCTTACTGCCAGCAGAATTGATAATAAAAACAGCCAGCTTGGGGGAGACCAGTATGAAAATTCTGGTGTGATAAGAGCGGCCATCCAGCAAGGCCCACACATACAGGCCATCGATGAAGATGGTAATTACCCGATTAATCCACAACTGGCATTGCAGCCAAATCCATACTCACTGTTAACCATCAGCGATGAAGGCAGGATTGAAAGAATGCTGGCAAACCTGTTTGTGGATATTACTCCTATAAAAGATTTAACCATCCGCTTAAAAGCGGGCATGGATAGAGGCTTTAGCAAAAGACAAAGCTATATACCAACTACTACTTTACATGGAGCACTGGAGCAGGGCAGGGCTTTTATTTCTAACCAGGATAAAGACAACTACCTGCTGGAAGCAACCGCAAATTATAACAAGAGCATCGGCGAGCATAAATTTACTTTGCTGGCCGGCGTATCGGAACAAAAATTTATTGACCGCTTCAACAGCGAAGGTGCAACAGGTTTTATTACCGATGCATTTCTTTGGAATAATCTGGGAGCAGGCAGCATTCAATTGCCTACCAACTCTTATGGTTCTAAAAATTTAATTGCTTCTTATTTTGGACGACTCAACTACAATTATAAAGGAAGATATTTACTAACGGCAACGATACGTACAGATGGTGCCAGTGTATTTGCGGCTAATAATAAATGGGGAACGTTTCCTTCAGCAGCTATTGGCTGGGATGTTTCACAGGAGCCCTTCTTTGCAGGGTTAACAAATGTAGTGTCGCAGTTTAAATTAAGATTCAGTTATGGGCAAACGGGTAATGCTACCATCAACAGCAATGCATTTGCTGCTTACAGTGCTTACCCGGCCTGGCTTTCAGGAAGTGATACAAGATTGATCGGTGTTTCTTTATCAAGGCTTGAAAATCCTGATCTTAAATGGGAAACAACTACCGGTTCAAATCTTGGCCTTGACTTCGCCCTGTTTCATGGAAAAATTGAAGGATCCATCGAAGTATATAACAATGAAATATCCGATTTACTGGATACAAAATCGCTGAACTCTTACCAGGAAGTAAATACCATTATAGCCAATATTGGAAAAACGCAAAGCAAAGGTTTCGAGATTACGCTGAGCAGTTATAATGTACAATCAAAAGATTTTAGCTGGAAAACCACCGCAACATTTGCGCACTACAAAGACAACTGGAAAGAAAGAGCACCAGACTGGAAACCTTCCGTCTATCAAAGTGAAAGGGATCCAATCCGTTCAAATTATAGCAGGTTATCTGATGGTATATTGCAGGTAGGCGAGAAAGCACCGGCATCGCAACCATTGTTAAAGCCTGGTATGATTAAAATACAGGATGTGGATGGATTTCAACGTGATGGAAGTGGCAACCCGATGGTAGATGCAAATGGAAGATTTTTAAGAACAGGTAAAGCAGACGGTCTCATCGACGATGCAGATACCAGGTTGATTGGTACCACAGATCCAAGCTATATGGCGGGCATTACCAACATCATTACGTATAAAAACTTCAGCCTTAATTTTGATTTCAATGCCTTGTTTGGAAGGCGCATGGCCGATCCCAATTTCATTGCTTATGGCCTTAGTGCTTATGGCGTGTATTCGAACGGATACAACGCATTGCGTTCTGTTAAAGACAGGTGGACTCCAACCAATCCTTCTACCACGCATCCCAGTTCTTTCTGGGGGTTCTCGCCGTATGGTGTAGGTGATTTCTTCCTGCAGGATGCATGGTTTGTAAGGCTGCAGAATGTTTCACTTGGATATAATCTTCCCCGTAAATTCTTAAAGAATGTTTTTTCTTCCCTTCGGGTTCATGTAGATGCTCAGAATCTTTTTGTGATTTCCCCTTATACAGGTGTAGATCCTGAAACAGATTCTTACACTGCAGCTTACCCATACATCAGAACATTTACCGCCGGGATAAATGTTAGTTTTTAATTAGAAAACCTAAAAGTTAAAGAGATGAAAAAATATAATTTATTATTCCTGTTAATTGTAACACTCGCCAGCGGATGCACCAAGGACCTGGTATCTATTGATTACTCTGAAATCAATCCTAATATTTTTCCTAAATCTGCCGCAGATCTTGAAGCGATGGTAAATGCCGCTTACTACCCGTTGAGAGGGGCTTATGGTGATGGTATATTTTCTACATCAGAAAGAGGCGTGATGTACCTGAGTGATGCCACCACTGAAATCCTGCATGGCAAATACGGCGATCAGAACACTGCTACGTTGCAAAATTACCGCCCAACTGATGAAGGCTTTACACATTACTACGATGACTTTTACAACAAGATCAGTCGCATGACCGTAACAATCGATTTAATCACAAGGTCAACCGTTAGTGATGATTTAAAGAAAAAAGCAATTGCCCAGGTACGTTGTGCAAGAGGTTTGCTGGCTTACACATTATTTGATTTGTATGGCCCCATTGTGATAGCTCCGCTGGATGTATTGAATAATCCGTTACAGGAAAATCCTTTGGCCAGGTTAACCAATGATGAAATGGTGAAATTTATTGAAGACGACCTGGAAGCCGCTGCCGCAGATCTTCCTTTACCGGGCGATGCAGAGTATGGCAGGTTTAATAAAGCGCTTGCAAAAATGATCGACATCCGCCTTAACCTGCACGAAAAAAAATGGAGTAAGGTAAAAACACTGGCCGATGATATCATTGCATACAACGCCTACTCGCTGGATGCAGATTATGCAGCCATGTGGGATCTTGAAGGTGCAAAAAATAGTCACGAAGTTATATGGGCCATTCCTTGTGATTATGCAGGCACCAGTGAAAACCAATGGCAGTTGATGGTGTTGCCTTCCAACTTTGCACCCAAAGGTGGTTTTCAAACCATTACAAGTACCTGGTGGTTTTACGACAGGTTTGAATCAAATGATAAAAGAAAAAAAATGTTGCTACCAGAATATATGGGCACTGATGGAATCACATACAACCGGGCTAATCCCGGTAGTGTATTGGATTGGGGGCCAATTGCATTAAAGATAAACCAGGATGCCGGCAGAACAACAGGCGTTACAACAGTTGATATTATTATGTACCGATACGCAGATGTGTTGTTATCGAAAGCTGAAGCAATTGCTAATGCAGGTGCACCAACTGCCGAGGCAATGGAGCTTGTAAATGTAGTTAGAAGAAGGGCCGGCCTTGCAGACAAAAATTTGACAGACTACAGTTCACTGGCTGCATTCAACGACCTGGTTTTATTGGAAAGAAGTCATGAGTTCTGGTGCGAAAATGGCCAGTACCGTGCTGATTTAATTCGCCATGATAAATTTATTTCACGTTGCCAGCTTATAGAGCAATCCACTTTTACAGGCCCCAACAAAGTGTTGTATCCTTTTTCATTAAAAGCGGTCAGCGAAGGCAAGGGTAAGTTTATACAAAACCCCGGTTACAATTAATAACTCAAAAAAACTGAAAATATGAAAAGAAATATCATTTACATATTGGGCATGCTTGCGCTTGTACTGGCAAATACCTCCTGCAAAAAGGAAGATGCCGGCGGCAATGGCACCAAGGCTGTGTTTAGTTATGTAGCCGATGGATACAAAGTTAACTTCACTAACTTTTCATCAAATGCAACGGAATACTTATGGGATTTTGGAGATGGCAGCAATGTTACATCCACACTCAGAAGCCCTTTGCATGTATTTAAAAGTAAAGGAGATTTTTTAGTTTCCTTAACCGCCAAAAGTGGCACGGAAACCAGTACGTTTATTGACACGGTAACTATCATTGGGCCAAACATTAAAATTGATGGTGATTTTTCGGATTGGGAATATGTAAGTTTTAGTCATGAAAATGATCCTGCTTATGTTGGTTCAATGCGGGCTATAAAAACCTTCGCATCCAGCGATTACATTTTCTTTTACCTGGAAGGTACCGCAGATATGAAAATGGAAATCCTGGATATTTATCTGGATGGTGATAATAATCCTGCAACGGGTTTTAGTACATACCTCTATCCTGCCGGTTCAGGTGCCGACTTCCTTTTTGAAGGCAGTCCGTCTGCCGGTTGGGGCGATGTGTTTTCGCACAGCGGTCCGGTTACAGCATTTTCGTGGACACCGTTTGCATCATTTTCTGATGTAATGTCGATATCGCCCATAAAAACTTCAGGAGGGAAAAACATCATTGAATTTTCAATAAAGAAAAGTGCGTTGGGCACGCCTAAAAACTTTATAAATTTTGGTATGGTGGAATCAACCTCGGGTTGGGCCGAAGTGGGTAAAATGCCTGAGGCCGGAACACCTGATTCAAAATTTCTTGCAGTTCCACTCTAATATTAAAAGTAATTTTTTAGTTACAACCTGGTTACCTGTTGTTGTCGTTTTAACCGGTGGCAACAACAGGGAATACCATACCTGTATCTGCCTGTTAATAAAAAATAAAACGTCATCCAACATTGATCATTAAAAAAAAGCAAACAACTTTGGAAGCCAATTTTGCACCTCCTTCCGTTCCTGTTAATACCGATGCTATTAACGACGAACTGCTAAAAACATTCAGATTAAAAAATAGTAAAGGAACTGCTATGCTGGTTTGTAATTATGGCGCAGCGGTTATTTCATTGTTTGTAAAAGATAAGAATGGCAACTTTTCAGATGTAGTGCTTGGCTATGAAAATCCACAGGAATATTTAACAGATGACTATTACCTAGGAACAGTGGTGGGGAGATATGCAAATCGTATTTCGGGTAATACCGTTATCATCGATCATCATCCTTATGTGCTTTCTGTAAAACCTGGCGGATATCACCAACATGGCGGATTTGCTGGCTTTAATAAAAAATATTTTGATACCACACCGTTTACTGAAGCAGGAAAAACAGGCATCATTTTTAAATATACCAGTCCACACCTTGAAGAAGGCTTCCCCGGCGAATTGCAATTGGAGGTGATCTATTCCCTGGACGAAGAAGATAACTGGACCGTAGAATACAAAGCTGTTTCCGATAAAACCACCCTGGTAAATTTAACGCAGCATACATATTTTAATTTATCCGGTAATTTGCCTGGTAACATTGATGAACACGAATTACAAATGCCGGCGAAATGCTATTTACCGGTTAACAACCTGCAGGTGCCAACAGGTGTACTTGCAACAGTAAGTGAAACGCCATTTGATTTTACACAGTTTAAAAAAATAGGTAAAGATATTTTTGATGACAATGAGCAATTAGAACTTAGTAACGGTTACGATCATAGTTTTGTATTAGAGACGAAAAAAACCGGTGCTTTAAAACCCGCTGCAATCCTTAAAGAAAAAACCACCGGTCGCAAACTGGAACTGTTTACTACCGAACCTGCTGTTCATTTATATACCGGTAATTTCTTAAATAATATTAGGGGTAAAAACGGGGTAGTGTACAATCAGCGATCGGGCCTCTGTCTTGAAACACAGCATTTCCCGGATGCTCCCAACCATACAGATTTTCCATCCACTATATTAAAAGCCGGTGAAGCATTTTACAGTAAAACTGTGTTTAAATTCTCGGTAGAGGATTAATGTCCGTTTAATCTTGCCGGGTCTTGGTTTTGAAGATTTTGGCCAATAATCTTTTTATTATTTTACCGGCTTTTTTATCAGCAATTCCTTCTGTAAATTTTTGTGGCAACTATTTTCTGTGATCAATTTTGAATACGAATTAAAACTTCCTGCATTTTAATTTCACGAAATTATCCCTATCTTTCGCCGATCATTGTTTGCTGTTTAAATGCTGGAAGACTATACTCAATACCAAAATAAAGACCTGCTCAACCTGGTGTCGCAAAACGACGAGGCTGCGTTCACAGAACTGTATAACCGGTACTGGAAAAAATTATTCACAATTGCTTATAGCCGCTTAAATGAAGTGCAGTCTGCAGAAGATATTGTGCATGATGTTTTTATCGGGCTGTGGACCAACCGGCATAAAGTTGACATCGATTTATTAGAGAATTACCTGGCCACCGCAACCAAGTATGCGGTGCTTAATAAAATAAGAAAGAAAGTAAAAGAGCGCAATTTTCAAACGATGGCTCAACCAGAGGTGCAGTATGATTTAACTGTTGAAACCTCGCTACATTACAAACGCATTCTCGAAATAATAAAAACGGAGGTTGACAAATTACCTGAGAAATGCAGGCTGATATTCAAATACAGCCGGGAAGAAGGCATGCCAGTAAAAAAGATTGCCACCCAACTTAACCTGTCGCCAAAAACTGTTGAAAATCAGTTGGGAAAAGCCCTCAGGCATTTACGACTGGCCACCCGCCAGTTTCTTCATAGCTTCTTTTTTTAAGTTAAATCATCCATCATTAAAATTATTTTTTTTGAACGTAGGGGTAAATGCCCCTTGCCTATACTTGCTAATAGATTGCAGTATGAACATATCAGAAAACTTTTTGGTACTCATTGAAAAGTACCTGGCCGGAACGGCTACCGACGAAGAAAAAAAGCAGGTCACCAACTGGTACCGCTCTCACCCGGATGAGGAGGCTGAAATATTTTCAGTTGAAAATGACAGTGAGCAACAAATCAAGCGGCGAATCAAGGATCGCCTGTTTCAAACAATCCAGTCCCGCAAAAAGCAATCAACAAAAAGCGTGTATTTCGGATGGTGGAAACAAGTGGCAGCAGCGGCAATATTTGTGCTGGTGTCTTCAGCAATCTACCTTGTATTCTTTTCAGTTGCCGGTAAAGAAAACCTGATGGCTGCTTCAAAAAAAAATGAGCAGGTGCCAACCGGCGAATTGATGCCGGGCCGCAACAAGGCCATGCTTACATTGGCTGATGGATCAAAAATTGCCCTGGATAGTGCAGCCAACGGGCTTTTAACAAGCCAGGGGAAAATAAAAGTACAGAAGCTCAGCAATGGCAAAATTGTGTATGCCGTAAATGGCGAATTGTTAAGTGAAAATGATCCTGCTTTTTATAATACAATAGCAACGCCCCGTGGCGGCGAATACCAGTTAACCTTATCAGATGGCACAAAGGTTTGGTTAAACGCCGCTTCATCTATACGTTTTCCTGTTGTGTTTACGGGCAAAGAAAGAATCGTATCAATAACCGGTGAGGCGTATTTTGAAGTGGAAAAAAATGCAACCATGCCTTTCAAAGTGCAGGCCAATACTGCAGAAGTGGAA
This sequence comes from Ferruginibacter sp., assembly GCA_046590675.1. Taxonomy (GTDB): domain Bacteria; phylum Bacteroidota; class Bacteroidia; order Chitinophagales; family Chitinophagaceae; genus Ferruginibacter. The sequence continues at coordinate 43,531 of JBKJUP010000094.1, forward strand.
GTATTGGGCACTCATTTTAATGTAAATGCTTATGATGATGAATCAGCTATAAAAACAACCTTGCTTGAAGGAAAAGTGAAACTAAATCCATCCGATAAAAAGCAGCCAAGGCAAAACGTGTTACTGCTTCCCGGGCAACAGGCCAGCTTAAACCGGGGTGGAAATTTTAAGGTTATGAATGATGCCGATGTGGAAGAAGCAGTTGCGTGGAAGAATGGCCGTTTTCAATTTAAAAGCGCAGACCTGCAAACAATTTTAAGGCAAATTTCAAGGTGGTATGATGTGGACATTGTTTACAAAGAAAATGTAAACCTGCATTTCACGGGGCAGCTTGGCAGGGATCAAAATGCATCCGGTGTGTTTGAAAAACTGGCCTTAACTGGCGAAGTACACTTTGCTATTGATGGAAAAAAAGTAATTGTTTCACCATAAAAATAACAGTAATCAATATGATTTTACAAAATCTCTTCCTGTTTCCTACCGGCAATGATGGTTAATAGCTGAAGGTGAAATCTCATAAAAAACCAGGTTCCGTTTGCAGCGAAACCTGGCCATATTTCGGATTTCATAACAAACTAAATCTATCTAGGACCGCTTATTATTTAACCTACTTAATACAAATCTATGTATTTAACTGCTCTTTGTAAACCCGTGTTCAAAAAAAGCGGGTTTTTAACCAAAACGATTAGGATTATGAAACTTACCATAGTTTTAATAATCGCTACCTGCCTTCAGGTTAGTGCACGAGGCTACTCTCAGAAAGTTACCTTAAAGGAAAATGACATCCAGCTTCAAAAAGTATTTGAAGAAATAAGAAAGCAAACGGGTTACCAGTTTTTTTATGCGGATGAAATATTGGAGACGGCAAAAAACGTGACCATCAATGTAAAGAAGGCGCCCCTTGAAACGGTGCTCGATTTATGTTTTGCAAATCAGCTATTAACCTACACACTTTCAGAAAACACCATCGTTGTAAAACGAAAAATACCTGCACCAGAGGCCAATGCACCTCCTAAAACCGTTTCAACTGCAATTGATATAAAAGGGAAAGTAACCAACGAGTCAGGTGAGCCCCTTGCAGGAGCTACGGTGCTTGTAAAGGGTAGCAACAACGGAACCAAAACAGACGACGGTGGTAATTTTACAATAGATGCAAATCCTAATTCAACGCTGGTGATTTCTTATGTTGGCTTTGAAACGGTTGAAATAAAAGCTGTCGGCCGAACATTTATTGCGGTACAATTAAAGCCCTCGTTTTCAATTGCCGACCAGGTAGTGGTTGTAGGATATGGTTCTGTTAAAAAGACTGACCTTACCGGTTCGGTTGTTTCAATAAAAGCAGAAGACTTAAACCCGGGCGCCAATGTAAGTGTGCAGCAGGCTTTACAAGGCCGGGCAGCAGGTGTGCAGATTTATCAAAAAAGTGGCGAGCCCGGAAGTGCCATGAGTGTAAAGATTAGGGGTATCAGTTCCATCACCGGAGGAAATGACCCATTGTATGTATTGGATGGAATGCCGGTGAATAACCTGCCTCCCGTTGCCGCAAGTGGCGATCAGTTTCCAAGCAACCCCAATCCAAGGAATCCGCTTAACAGCCTCAATCCTGAAGACATCGAGTCCATAGAAATTTTAAAAGATGCATCTGCTACAGCCATCTATGGTTCACGTGGTAGTAATGGTGTGGTATTGATCACAACAAAAAGAGGATCGCTGGGAAAATTAAAAGTTGGCTACAACGCATATTATGGCTTTCAAAAAGTTTCAAAAAAGCTGAACATGCTTACCGGGGATCAATACAAAAAAGTATTGAATGATATCATTGATGATGGTGGTGGTGTTCCTTCTGCCAGGGTAGTAAATAATGTTGTAAATGTTGACTGGCAGGATGAAATATTTCGTTCAGCAAATGTACAAAGCCACGATCTTACTTTTTCCGGTGGTAAAGACAACACAAAGTTTTATGCCTCTATGGGTTTTTATGACCAGGAAGGTGTGGTAATTAATTCAGGAACCCGGCGCTATACTGCGAGGGTAAACCTCGAAAATTCAGTTGCAAAAAAATATGCATTCGGAATTAATTTCAATACATCTTATATACACGATAAATACAATTCAGTAGGTATTGGTGTAAATGAAAATGGCAGTGCCTTATACGATGCGCTTAACTACGATCCTACATTTCCTGTTCGTGATTCGGCAGGTGAATATTTTCGTTCTCCATTCATGACTACATTAGATCAGCCGGTATTGTTGATGAACGGACAGTATGCAAGCAGTGATGGTTACCGCACAACAGGAAATATTTACGGAGAGTATTACGTAGTGCCAACTGTTTCGGTTAAATTAAGAATTGGCGGCGATGTAAATTCTGTACAACGCAATACCTGGGTTGGCCCAACAACAATACTTGGAAAACCCTTTGGTGGTGTAGCTACCATTAATACAGGTAATACTAATTATTACATGGGTGAAGCAACGGTAAACTATAGAGAAGATTTTGGCGAAAATCATTCCGTAACTGCGCTGGCAGGGTTTACGTACGATCATTATGGTTCAAATTCATTTGGAGGCACTGGTAGGGGTTATTCATTGCCCGACCTTACTTACAATGCCATCGGATCTGGTAATCCAACACAAAATACACTGGGTAGCGGACGGGCTTCCACAAAAATTGTATCCTACCTGGCAAGGGTTAATTATGCGTATAAAAATAAGTACCTGTTAACTGCTTCCATCAGGTCGGATGGATCCTCAAGGTTTGGGCCCAACAACAGGTTTGCTTATTTCCCATCAGCAGCTTTTGCCTGGAAAATGCATGAAGAATCTTTTCTTAAAAATATAGATGCATTGGATGAATTAAAGTTCAGGGCCAGCTATGGTTCTGTTGGTAATCAGAATATCAGCAACTATCTCTACTTTACAACATTTGCATCTGGCCCAAGTCCCATATTTGGCAATGCTATTAGTAATTCTATTTCACCAACCAGGCTTTCAAATGCCAATCTTCAGTGGGAAGGTGCAAGGCAGTACGATTTTGGATTTGACTTCTCGTTTTTCAAACGTCGTTTAACCGGTACTGTTGATTATTACCAGCGTCGTACCGATAACCTGTTGCTCGATCTGCCTCAACCATTGAGCACCGGCTTCGGATCAAAAACAGATAATGTTGGTGATATGAAAAACACGGGTTTTGAATTATCATTGAATGGCGACATTGTTCGTTCAAAAGATTTCAACTGGGATCTTACTGCAAACTTTTCATCCGTGAAAAATAAAGTGTTGAGCCTCGGCCCGCTTAACCAGATATTTGCAGGTGGCGCCGGTTTTCTGGGTAATGTTACCATCATTAAACCAGGCGAATCTTTAGGTTCTTACTACGGGTATAAAGTATTGGGTGTTTGGCAAACAGGCGACGATTTTTCAGGTGCGCCAGCAGGTGTTAAACCTGGTGACCTTAAGTTTGAAGATGTTGATAAAAACAAAATTATCAACGCCAGTGACCGCATGATCCTGGGTAGTTCATTGCCTGATTTTACTTATGGATTCACCAATAACATCGGGTACAAAGGCTTATCGCTTTCTGTATTTTTTGAAGGACAAAAAGGTGCAATGGTGCTTAACAATACTGCCGTTGACAGTTATTTCCCAATTGACTTTCGCAGAAATAAACTGGCAGAACCTTACTTAAACAGGTGGACACCAACTAACCCAACCAATGAATATCCTTCATTTGTTCATCCTACATCCCAGGGGCAGCAAACAATCAATTCAAGAACGGTGGAAGATGCTTCCTACCTGCGTTTACAGTCTGCAAGGCTGGGTTACAGTTTTAATTTAAATACCAAATCTATTAAAAGATTACAGGTATATGTAACCGGTCAAAACCTGGTAACCATTACAAAATATACCGGGGTAGATCCTTCTGCAAATGCTTTGGGGGATGATATTATCAAAATAGATTACAGTACTTACCCTTCAACAAGAACGGTGTTGTTTGGTGTAAATGTGCAATTCTAAGATTGGTAATAAATTTTATAAATATTTTGAATTGCACAGCCTGCAGTTTCAAAACTTAAAAATAAAAAAATGAGAAAAGATATCGTTATAGCATCATTCATCTTTGCAGCCCTTGCATTTACGGGCTGCGAAAAAACGCTTGAGGTTACGCCTCCCAGTGAATTTGCTCCGGGAAATGTATTAACCAACGAAGCCGGCATAAGAGCAGTGTTATTTTCAGCCTATGCCAACCAGCAAAATACTACTGCTTCACGTTGGTTGATCAACAATGCAGAAGTTACATCCGACATTGCCTATGACATCGGTGGTGGCGAAAACCTTACATTGGTTCAATTGATCAATTTTACATGGGATGCTTCATTGGGAACATTCAATGGTGATATGTGGGCGCCAAGGTATCGGTGTATAAGGGATGCAAATATTGTAATAGACAATATTGCCAATGTGAATATGACGGCAGCTAAGAAAAAAATATATGGTGCTGAAGCAAAGTTTTTAAGAGGTTTTGCCTATGCAGAATTGTATAATAATTTTGGCCCGGTTCCACTTAGATTATCCAGCGAGTCGCCGGCACAGTTAGCAAAAGCTACAGACGATGAAATGAAGACGGCCATTGAAGCCGATTTGGTTTCGGCCGCTGCAGATCTGCCAACACCTGGTACCGAAGAGGCATTTGCCCGTGCTACCAAAGGAAGCGCATTGGGCATATTGGCAAAATTTTATTTAAACACAAAACAATGGCAGAAAGCAGCCGACGCCGCTCAACAGGTGATGGGGCTCAACTACTACCAATTGTTCCCTGTTTATGCAGACATGTTTACAGTGGCGAATGAAGGGAATAAGGAAATGATCATGGTGGCACCTGCTAAAAACCAGGATGGTTTTGGTAACTGGTATTCTGCCGGGGCATTACCTCCGGGGTTTAAAACTACGCCACAAATTCCGGCTTATGCATGGCAGCCGGGTATGGCCAACTTTGCCACACAGTATAGCATGCGCTCTGCATTTGTAAACACATTTGATGTTGTAAATGATAAAAGAGCGATCCTGGTGGTACGTACTTATACAAAAACAAATGGTACAGTAGTTGACTTAATGGCATCCGCAGATAATGCCCGCAGCCTTAAATATTGGGACAACAATACTGTAGGTAACCACAGTGGCAACGATGTACCAATTTTAAGATATGCAGATATTTTATTAACAAGGGCCGAAGCGTTGAATGAAGTAAACGGGCCTACACAGGAAGCCCTCGACCTGGTAAACCTGGTTCGTACCCGTGCAGGACTGGCCAATCTTACACTTGCTGATGCAACCAATAAAGTGGTGTTGCGTGATTTGATTCTGAGAGAAAGAGGCTGGGAATTTTACACGGAAGCTAAGAGAAGGGAGGACTTGTTAAGACAAAGTAAATTTATTACAACGGCCCAGGCCAGGGGCATTACGGCAGCATCGGATAAGCATAAATTATTTCCCATACCACAAGCTGAAATTGATGCCAACACGCTTTGTGTTCAGAACACGGGGTACTAATGAAGCAAACGTATAGATCATATTCACATTTTTAAAATGAGTTGATGTAGGCATAGCAGTAATAGAAGTTTGGTAGTCATATTCCTGGTTGTAGATCGGTTATTCATACACTAAAATAAACAACAAAAACAATAAGCTGGTATCAGCAATACAATGATGGTTTTGCGCAAGCAATCGTAATGCAAAACTTCCACCGGCGGTAATTCTTTACTGCTGGTGATCTTTTTAAAATCAGCATTCAATGGTAGGTTAAAAAACTAAAATGTTACAGGTTGACTAAGAAATGAACAATATGCCGGACTGATTTTTTAGCAGTATCACTACATTGGTTATTAATATTTGAAACATAAATAAAGTGATGATTAAACAGGCAGGGAAAAAAAATGGATGGTATTTGGCAGCGGCTGTTTTCGCTTCAATACTGTTGTTTTCTTTTTTACAGGGTAAGAGAAAATCAGACGCAGTAGAACCATCAACCCAACCCAATATTGTTATTATTTATATTGACGACCTTGGTTATGGCGATGTAAGTTGTTATGGTGCTGCCGGGGTACAAACCCCCAATGTTGACTTTCTTGCAAACAATGGATTAAAATTTACAGATTCGCATTGTGGCGCTTCCACATGTACGCCTTCCCGATTTTCTTTACTAACGGGTACGTATGCCTTTCGCAATAAGGCAGCCGTATTGCCGGGTGATGCGCCCTTGCTGATAAAGCCTGGCAGCCTTACGTTGCCTGCGATGTTGCAAAATGCAGGATATACAACTGCGGTAGTAGGGAAGTGGCACCTTGGCCTTGGTAACGGACGCATTGACTGGAACGGAACCGTACAGCCAGGCCCCAACGAAACCGGTTTTAATTACTCATTTATTATTCCGGCTACCACTGATAGGGTGCCAACGGTGTATGTAGAAAATGGTAAAGTTCCCAACCTCGATCCATCTGATCCGATTGAAGTAAGTTATAGTCATTTGATTGGTGATGAGCCAACAGGCCTGAGTAATCCTGAAATGTTGAAGATGAAAGCGGATACACAACATAGCAATACCATTGTTAATGGCATCAGCAGAATTGGTTTTATGAAAGGAGGAAAAAAAGCAGTTTGGAAAGATGAAGATATTGCTGATGTGTTGACGGCTAAGGCAAAAATATTTATAAAGGAAAATAAAGAGAGGCCCTTCTTCTTATATTTTTCAGTGCCCGACATTCATGTACCAAGGGCACCCAATGAAAGGTTTGTTGGATCTACAACAATGGGTAGAAGGGGAGATGTAATTACTGAAATGGATTGGATGACAGGTGAGATCACCAAACAACTGGAAACATTGGGTTTAAAAAATAATACACTCATCATTTTTACCAGCGATAACGGGCCGGTATTGGATGATGGCTATGTTGATGAAGCCGTTGAAAAATTAGGTGAGCATGATCCTTCCGCAGGTTTTCGTGGGGGTAAATACAGCGCTTTCGAAGCCGGCACAAGGGTGCCAACCATTAATTATTGGCCGGGAAAAATAAAGCCCGGTGTTTCCGATGCAATATGGTCGCAGGTAGATATGGAAGCATCCCTTGCTGCGTTAACCGGCCAGCAATTACAAAAAAGTGAAGCGCCGGATAGCCGCAATGTACTGGCTGCAATGCTGGGTAAAACAAAACAAGGGACAACCTGGCTGTTGGAAGAATCTTATACGCTTTCTATCCGTAAAGGCCAGTGGAAATTCATTGCGCCACAGGAAGAACCAACACCAAAATGGTTACAAAACAAAGCGATAGAAACAGGTTTAAATACAATCGATCAGTTATACGATCTACAAAAGGATCCATTTGAAAAAAATAATATCGCTCAACAATACCCGGCACTTGTTGCGGAATTGAAGGGTGAATTAAAAAAAATAAAATCCAGGTAAAATGAAATTATTTAACAATGGCATTTCCATATTCAGGCATAAAATATTTACCAATCAATTTACATGGTTAGCCTTACTGACAATGCTGGCTTCCTGCGCAGAAAACACTAAGACCACATCAACTCCGCAAGAATCGAAACCCAATATTGTATTGATACTTGCAGATGATTTAGGCTATTCGGATGTGGGTTGTTATGGAGGTGAAATCAACACACCCAACATCGATTACCTGGCTGCCAATGGTTTAAGATTTACAAAGTTTTATAACACCTCCCGTTGTTGCCCTACAAGGGCTTCTTTACTTACTGGGTTGTACAATCAGCAAGCAGGTATCGGGCAAATGACAACAGATATGGATGAGCCCGGCTACCGTGGTTACCTGACTGAAAATACGGTTACACTTGCAGAAGTTTTAAAAGCATCCGGATATCATACCGCTATGTCGGGCAAGTGGCATGTATCCAATACCATTGAACAAAAGGCCCCCGGCGAACAATTAAAATGGCTCAATCACCAGGCTGTGTTTCCTTATTTTTCCCCGGTAGAACAGTATCCTGTTAGTCGTGGTTTTGAAAAATATTATGGAAATATTTTTGGTGTGGTCGATTATTTTGATCCGTTTAGTTTGGTAAATGGCACTACGCCTGTAACCTCCGTACCGAAAGATTATTATCATACGGATGCTCTCAACGATTCTGCTGTTAGTTATATCAAGGAATTTAGCAAAGATGATAAGCCCTTCTTTTTATACGTTGCTGAAACGGCGCCACATTGGCCATTACAGGCTTTACCGGAAGATATAAAGAAGTACGAAGACACATACAAAGTTGGTTGGGATGCTATCCGTGAAGCAAGGTATAAGCGCATGGTTGAAAAGGGATTGATTGATCCTAAAGAAGCACCTTTATCTCCCCGTTTTAAAAATGAATTAAGCTGGGAAAATAATCCGGATAAAGGATGGGACGCAAGGGCAATGTCAGTACACGCCGCCATGGTTGACAGGATGGACCAGGGGATTGGCCGTATCATCAAAGCGTTAAAAGAAACCGGTAAACTGGATAACACCATCATTTTATTTTTAAGTGACAATGGTGCAAGCCCCGAAAATTGTATGGCCTACGGCCCGGGTTTCGATCGCCCAGGAGAAACAAGAGACGGACGAAAAGTTTCATATCCGGTAAACAAGGATGTACTGCCTGGCCCGGAAACAACCTTTGCATCCATTGGTGAACGATGGGCAAATGTTGCCAATACACCTTACCGTTATGCAAAGGCTCAATCTTATGAAGGCGGCATTCATACACCTATGATAGCCTTTTGGCCAAACAAAATAAAAGCCAAAGGAACATTGAGTACACACATGGGACACGTAATGGATTTTATGGCTACTTTCCTGGATGTGGCCGATGCAACCTATCCCGAAAATTTTGGGGGCCATGCCATCACACCTACAACGGGTGTTAGTTTATTATCTGCATTTACCGGAAAAGAAGGCAACGTACATGATACATTGTTCAACGAGCACTTCAGGGCAAGATATATACGTGACAGTGAGTGGAAACTGGTATCACTTTCTGAGGATACTACCTGGCATTTGTATAAAATAAATGAAGATCAGACAGAACTAAATGACCTTGCCGCAAAATATCCTGATGTGGTAAAAATGCTTGCAGAAAGATGGCGGCAATGGGCAAACAAACACCAGGTATTTCCCAAGCCTGGAAGAAAATAATTCATAAAAAAAGTAAGACATGATGAAAAAATTAATTGTTGGAGCTTGTATTTTACTGCTCTGTTTAAATGTTGCGAATGCCCAAAAGTGGCCTGCTGAAAAAGCAAACGACTGGTATGCCAAACAAGGCTGGTTGCGTGGTTGTAATTTTCAACCATCCAATGCCATCAACCAGTTAGAAATGTTCCAGGCAGATACCTTCGATCCTGGAACAATTGATCGGGAATTGGGTTGGGCGCAGGAGCTTGGCTTTAATGTAATGAGGGTGTACTTGCATCACTTATTGTGGACCGCAGATAAAGAAGGATTTAAGAAAAGGCTCGATCAGTATTTAACAATTTCTACCAAACATGGCATCAAAACTTTGTTTGTAATATTTGATGATTGCTGGAACGATACTGCGTGGACAGGTAAGCAACCGGAACCTAAAACCGGTGTACACAATTCAGGGTGGGTAAGGGATCCGGGTACAATGGTATATACACATCCCGATACATTAAAAACACTGGAAGCCTATGTGAAGGACCTGATCGGCACCTTTAAAAATGACAAGCGCATTTTGTTATGGGATCTTTATAACGAGCCGGGAAACAATGCCCAGTTTGAGAAAAGTATGCCATTATTGAAAGATGTTTTTATGTGGGCCAGGGCTGTTAATCCATCACAACCTATTTCTGCAGGTATATGGAACAATGGAAAAAAATTCCAGGAGCTCATCCATTTTCAACTCGAAAATTCTGATATAATTACCTATCACAATTATGCCTACATCGACTCACATGAAAACGCCATTGACACACTTAGAAAATATGGCCGGCCGCTTATTTGTACAGAATACATGGCACGCAGAAATGGTAGTTTATTCTTCACGATTATGCCGCTGCTTAAAAAAGAAAATGTAGGCGCCATCAACTGGGGATTTGTAAGTGGTAAAACAAATACCATCTATGCATGGGATACACCTATGCCGGATGGCAAAGAACCGCCGTTGTGGTTTCATGATATTTATAGAAAAGACAAAACACCGTTCAGCAAAGAAGAAGTTAAGTTTATAAAATCGATGACCGACGCAGGAAAATAACGAATACAGGCCTAATTTTTTTTACAAAGAATAACCCGCTGAAAAAAGATAAAGGTTGCTTACTTTGCAAACAGCAAAATAAGCAACCTTTATTATTAAGTATTATGGAGAATCCAACATTAATTGAATTAGTAAAAAGAATACAGGCCATTGCACATTTGGGATTGGTATATGGTGGCAATGAATACGATCAGGAACGATATAACGATCTACAGGCTATCACCCGGCAGATGTTGACGATTATTACAAACGAACCACTGGAAATTATCAGCTCTTATTATTCTCAAAAGAAAGAATACATCACGCCAAAAGTTGACATACGGGCAGTTGTGTTTAATCAGCAAAAACAAATTTTATTGGTTAAAGAAAAAGAAGATAGTCTTTGGTCTTTGCCGGGAGGCTGGGCCGATATTGGATTTAGTCCCAATGAAATTGCCGTAAAGGAAGTGAAAGAAGAAACCGGGCTCGAAGTAACGCCGGTAAAGCTTTTGGCAGTGCTGGATAAAAAATGTCATCCGCACCCACCCGAGGCAGATTATGTGTACAAATTTTTTATACAATGCAATATTAATGGAGGCGATTTTGAAGACGTATTTGACATTCTTGAAAAAGGATTTTTTAGTGAAGATGCTTTACCGCCTTTGTCTTTAAAAAGAGTGTTGCCATCGCAGATAGTGCTGATGTTCCGCTACCTCGAAGAACCCTTAAAACCATCGATGGTTGATTAGCTATTTTGATAGAAAATTTAAAAGGCCGCCTGGTAAATCAGTTACCTGTTTTTAAACCATTTTTTTTGGCTGGAAGCTGATGCTAATTTGCCTGCATAAAAGTCACAATGAGTTACTTGTGTTAATAATTCCGGGTAATATATTTTGTGCTTCATTACTTTGTTGATAGCGTGCTTTAGCTCCGTGGGATCTATGCTTAGGTAAACAAATCCTTTTGCACCATTTACAATCATATTATTAATGGCATCATTATCTGTGCTGTTAGTGAGTATTAATATTTTCATAGTTGGAAAACTACTGCATAGTCCTTTTATAAGCGCCTCGTTGTTTTCATTGCCATTGTTGTCATACAATAATAATAAATTCGGCAGATCTTCAACATCAATAGTTGATATTAATTCATTGTACGAATTACATTCCAGGTGTACCGGGAATCCGATATTGTGTACCAACATTGCAAATGCTTTTAAAAAAAGCGCATGTGTGGAAACGATTGCTATTTTGTACCTGTCTTTCATAACAACAAGTTGTATGGCTAAAGTACAAATTATCCTCGCTTTTAGTGAACATTTTTCATGCATGAAAATTAATACGAGCGATGGAGATAATGGCTGTCACTAAAAATTAGAACTATTTTGCATTTCCTGAATACTTTTCATAAATGTTTTTTTTGTTTCCCAGTCCCGATAGGAGCTATCGGGAGTATTGCATGGCATCGACATCGGCAGAGTTTACACTGAGGAACGAAGTGCTCCGTTTAAAATGCATATTTTCATGGTATCATTTTCCACTATAATACTTCTACATTTCAACAGCTTCTTAGTCTTGGCTGTTTTCAAAAAAAATGAATGCTAATTTATTGTAACAGTTCTAATAGCATTAAAACATATTAGAAAGAAAGTGGCTGTGTGTCAAAATAACACTATTAAATGCAGGAAATATTCCAACGGCGATAAAAACACTGTTATAATAAAAATTAACACGCATATTTATCGGTCTCAGTTCCGGTATTTTCATCAATCTACAATACATTTGTGTTCGTCTATAAAAAAAATTAAAATGTTAAATGCTGCTTTTATGAAAAACATCTTCTTTGTTGTAGTTGTTGCAATGTTATTTTCCTGTTCGCATAAAAGAGAAGGTAAGCCAAGGGTATTGGTTTTTAGTAAGACTGTTGGTTATCATCACGAGTCGATTGCTGATGGCAATACTGCCATTATGAAACTTGGAATGGATAATAATTTTGATGTGGATACCACCACCGATGCTGGTATGTTTGTAGAAGATACCCTCAAAAATTATGCGGCGGTAGTATTTTTAAGTCCAACAGGCGATGTGTTCAACAGCAGGCAGGAAGCGGCTTTTGAGCGATATATACAAGCGGGTGGTGGCTATATGGGCATTCATGCCGCTACAGATTGCGAGTATGACTGGCGTTGGTATGAGCGCCTGGCAGGGGCACATTTTTTAGATCACCCCGGCATTAATGATACTTTTCCCAATATACAGGAAGCCGTGTTAAATGTGGTGGATCAAACCAATGGCTCAACATTGCATTTGCCAAAAGAATGGAAACGGACAGATGAATATTATAGTTTTAAAAACATAGCTAAAGATTTACATGTATTAATAACCATTGATGAAAAAACGTATCATGGCGGAAAAAATGGTGACAACCATCCCATTGCCTGGTACCACGATTATGATGGCGGCCGTGCTTTTTATACAGAGTTAGGGCATACAAAAGAATCTTTTTCTGAAGAAAATTACCTGAAGCATATTTTGGGAGGTATCAAATATGCCATTGGCGAAAATAAGGCGCTTAATTACAGTAAGGCCACCACGCAATATGCACCCGAAGATGACCGCTTCGTAAAAACTCAACTGGCACAGGGCGATTTTTTTGAACCTACCGAAATGACCATCTTACCCAATTTTGATATACTGGTTTTACAAAGAAGAGGGGAGATCATGTTGTATAAGAATGACACAAAAACGGTAAAGCAGGCAGGTTACCTGGATGTATATTATAAAGCCAATGTACCCGGTGTAAATGCAGAGGAAGGAATGCTTGGCCTAGCAAAAGATCCTGGCTTTGCTGTCAACAACTGGATATATATTTATTACAGTCCCATTGATAGTGCGGTAAACAGGTTGTCGAGATTTACTTTTAAAAAAGATACCATTGACCGGGCTTCTGAAAAAGTAATTCTCGAAGTAAAATCGCAAAGGGAAATTTGCTGTCATACCGGCGGCTCCATTGCTTTTGGGCCCGACCAGTTACTGTATTTTTCAGCCGGTGATAACTCAACTCCATTTGATGAAAAAGGCGAAAAATATGTAAACCATGGTTATGCTCCTTTAAACGATGCACCCGGCCATTTACAATATGATGCAAGGCGCTCTGCAGGAAATACCAATGACCTTCGTGGTAAAATAATGCGTATCCGTGTAAACGATGATGGCAGTTATAATATACCGGATGGTAACCTTTTTCCAAAAGGCCAGGAAAAAACAAGGCCCGAAATTTATGTGATGGGCAACCGCAATCCATACCGGATTACAGTAGATCAAAAGAACAGCAATTTATATTGGGGCGAAGTTGGCCCGGATGCAAACAATGATAGTTTTGCTACCCGTGGCCCTCGTGGCTACGATGAAATTAACCAGGCACGCAAAGCAGGTTTTTATGGTTGGCCCTATTTTGTAGGCAACAATTATCCATACCACCGCTATAATTATGAAACAGGCGAAACCGGGGCGTCTTTCGATCCGAAAGCGCCTGTAAATGATTCAAGAAATAATACCGGCCTAACAAATTTGCCGCCTGCGCAACCTGCATTCATCTGGTATCCTTATGCAAATTCTCCTGATTTTCCACAGGTAGGAACCGGGGGAAGAAACGCAATGGCAGGTCCTGTTTTTTACTCAGATATGTTTCCCAAAGGATCGGGATTGCCTGAATATTACAATGGCAAATTATTTATTTATGAATGGATAAGGGGATGGATAAAAGTGGTGACAATGCAACCCAATGGAGACTTTGATAAGATGGAACCTTTTGCATCAAACGTGAAATTAAATTCATGTATTGATATGGAACTGGGCCCGGATGGTAATTTATACTTGTTGGAATACGGCAGTGGCTGGTTTAGTAAAAACCCCGATGCCGGCCTTGCAAGGATAGATTATATCGGTGGTAACCGTCCCCCTGAGATCACTGCAATTGACGTAGATAAAACATCGGGTGTATTGCCGTTTACTGTAAAAGCAACCGTTAAGGCTAAAGATCCGGAGAAGGATAAAATAACCTATACCTGGGATTTGGGTAACGGATCTACGAAAGAAACTACGGTGCCCGAACTGGATTATACTTACACAACTTCAGGCGATTTTAAAATTTCTGTAGTGGCCAAAGATGCATCTGGTGCAAGTGCAAAAAGTAATGTGAAGTATATATATGCCGGTAACGCAGCCCCGCTTGTTGCCATCGATCTTTCATCGGGCAATAAATCTTTTTATCTGCCAGGTGTGCCGGTTAAGTACAATGTGTCTGTTACAGATCCGCACGATACTTCAGCGATAGATAAGGCCAACCTGTTTATTTCTGTTGACTATGTGGAAGGTTTTGATAAAGCCGGTACCGCCATGGGACACCAGCAGGGGCAGGCAAATATCGAAGGCAAAAACCTGATACTTTCACTGGATTGTAAAAGTTGCCATAAAGAAAATGATAAGTCTGTCGGGCCTGCTTATACGCTGGTGGCACAGAAATACCTGAATGATAGAAATGCCATTAGTCATCTAACAGAAAAAATAACAAAAGGTGGCTCAGGCGTATGGGGTGAAGTGGCCATGCCTGCACATCCAAATTTATCGCAGGCAGATGCCCGCCAAATGATTACCTGGATACTTTCTTTGGGTAATACTGCCGGTGCAAAAAAATCATTACCAGCTTCGGGTTCTATTATGCCGGATGCAACGCAAGGTGCTAATAAGGCATTGGTATTATCTGCAAGTTATACAGATAAGGGCGGAAATAATATTAAAGCGCTTACAGGAAGTAAGTCAGTTTCACTCAATGGTAACAAGATTAACATTAGTGGAAAGGAAAAACTAAATGGGTTTACCACTTATAAAAACGGTGGACAAAATGTATTGGTTTTTCCGGCAAACCAGGGCTGGTTTATGTTGGATAATATTGATATGACCGCCATACGTTCTATTGCATTGGCGCTAGGCTGGAGAGATGTTCCAACTGCAAAATTTGGTTTTGAAGTAAGGCTGGATACACCAGACGGCAAATTATTGGGCAAGGGAAGCCTGGGAAATGTAAAAAAAGGCCAGCAAACAGGAAATATTAATATCCCTGTATCAGCCATTACAGATGGTAAGTTTCACCAGGTGTATTTTGTATATACTGCTGATGGAGCAAACCAGGCTGGTGTATCGTCGGTTCAATTCAATGCAAAATAAATGTTGATGTTGAATGTGGGCTGGTTTTATACGGTAGCTTGGCCAATAAAAAATAAATGAAACAACAACTTAAAGTTTAAAGTACCTGGTCTTAAACAAATCCGGTGCTTTAAACTTTTTTTATAAATGATAGAAGCGAAATATTGAAATTAATATAAATGAAAAATCAAACCAACTATTGTGTACTGCTAACAGTCCTGTTGCTGTTCTCTTTTAATTTAATAAATGCGCAGGTAAGCCTAACCGGTACTGTAAACAACCAGGCAGGTAACCCCGTTAACAAAGCAACCATTCATCTACTTAATACAGCCTTTAATACCATTGCTGATGAAGCTGGTAAATTTAGCATCAACGGGTTACAAAAGGGACAATATTTAATTGAAATATCAGCGGTGGGATTTGCTACAATTGTACAGCCAGTTGATCTTAAAACTAACAGCAATACGCAACTAAATTTTACACTCAAAACTTTACTGGTACAACTCGAAACTGTTACAGTAACTGCCGAAAAGAATGAAGCTGTTTTGCAGGATCTTCCTGTAAGCATCAGTTCGCTTTCTGCTACACAGGTAGCACAATACCGGCTATGGAATGCCAAAGAACTTACCGCCATTGTGCCCAACCTGTATGCAGGTAATTCGGGTGATGAAAGAAATGTAATTTCTATCCGCGGAATTACTACAACCTCTTATGATCCTGCGGTTGCCACCTACATCGATGGTGTAAACCAGTTTAGCCTGGATACTTACATTCCACAGCTCTCCGATATTCAACGCATAGAAGTGCTTCGTGGACCGCAGGGCACATTGTATGGCCGCAATGCCATGGGAGGTGTTATCAACATCATCACAAAGCAACCAAGCAATGCAACAACTGGTTTTGTACAGGTAGATGCCGGTAACTACAGCCTGCAGCGATACAGCGGCGGCATCAGAACGCCGTTGGTAAAAGATAAATTGTTCCTGGGTATTTCAGGTGTTTTCAATAAGCGCAATGGTTACTACAACAATGAATTTAACAACAGTTCTTTTGATCGCCAGCAACAGTTAACCGGAAATTATTATTTGAAATATTTACCGGCTGCAAAATGGGCCATCACACTCAATGTAAAACATCAGAACAATCGAAATGATGGAGCTTTCCCGTTGGTAAATGGTATCGATGATGCCTTTGCAAATCCGTACAAATTAAATCAAAATGCGGTTGGTAAAATGGTTGACAATACATTGAATGCATCTTTATCGGTTAACCATAATGGTGAGCAGGTAAACATTGCTTCACAACTTGCCTGGCAAAATAATCACCGGTACTATAATGCACCGCTGGATGGAGATTTTTCTCCGCTGGATGCGGTTACAGTAATCAATGATTTTGGAAAGCAATGGAACAATGTAAAAGTATTAACGCATGAGTTCAGGATCAGTTCGTCTGCAAATAAATCGTCAGCGTTTAGTTGGACCGCAGGTACCTATTTCTTTCATCAATATAACCCTGTAAAACAGGCAACACATTTTGGTGCAGATGCAGGTTTACTCGGTGTGCCTGATACCGATTTTTCTACTACCAGTATTTCCAAGGGTAATAATACCGGCATGGCTTTATTTGGCCAGGGCAACTATGCACTTACAAAAAAACTAACCGTCGTGGCAGGCTTGCGGTACGATTATGAATATAAAAAATTAATGGTGAGTGGCCTGTACCAGAAAGACGGGCAAGATCCATTTGTAACCCTCGATGATACAACAGCAAGCGTGCATTACAGTGCCATATCTCCAAAGCTTGGTTTGCAATACCAACTTTCGTCTGGCAGTAATGTGTACGCAAATTATAGCCGCGGTTTTCGCACAGGAGGTTTAACGCAGTTGTCTTCAGATCCTTCATTGCCGCCGCTTTATCCTTACAAACCGGAGTACAGTAATAACATTGAAGCAGGGTTTAAAAATACTTTATTGAACAGCCGGCTACTCATCAACTTTACTGCATTTTATACCAGGGTAAATAATGCACAAGTGCCAACACTTATATTGCCCGATGCTATTACGGTAACTAAAAATACCGGTGAACTTAGCAGTAAAGGCGTAGAACTGGAATTGAACTACCTGCCATTTAAAGGCTTCGAACTAACATACAATGCAGGCTATACCGATGCCACATACCGATCGTTGAAATATGCGCAATATGGCCAGGCTGTTAATCTTGATGGTAAAAAACAAATCTACACACCGGATGTAACTTCAATGCTGGCGCTTCAATACAGTTATGTACTCAATGAAAAAAGCCTGGTTAAACTAACGGCGAGGGGTGAATGGTTTTACATTGGCAAAAGGTATTTTGATTTCGCCAATACAATCAGCCAGGCATCTTACAATACGTATAACACAAGGGTAGGTGTTAGTGGTAAGCAGTTAGAATTGTTTGTTTGGTTCAGAAACATGGCCAATACAAAATACATTGAGTACGCCTACGATTTTGGAGCAATACATTTAGGTACGCCACGAACTTATGGTGCTACAGTTAAGTTTTTATTTTAAGTGTACGACCATTTAGAGATTGTTTAGAAATAATTTTTTTGGTTACCGGCATTTGTATTTTATAGCATCTTCACAGGCGTCGCACTATTCAGGTATATATTTTCATGGCATCATTTTCCACATAATATTTTACAGAATTTAATTTAAACTGCTTCGGAGAACGCATCAATTGGCGTATAAATTATTTTATTCCCGGAATTATAACATGCGATCCCATAGAAATCAGATTACACGAATTAAGAAAGTACCTATTTCTTAATTCGTGTAATTCGGGTATCAAAATTCGTGTAATCATACTCAGTCATATTACGCTTAACTTAACACTACTTAAAAACTAATAATCAGTCTTTGGATAATCAAATGGCTGCGCTACACTTTTATGTGGCTGGTATCCTTTAAGTGGTTCAAAATTATAATCCCTGCTAAAAAATACACTGGTAGTTTGTGCATGTGGACTAAGCGGTGCAAAGCCTGTAAAATCAGATTGGATCAATCCTGCGTTTCTCAGTATAGCGGCAGATCCCAGGCACCTGTCAGCATTATCAAGAATGATTATTCCGCCCGGTTTCAGGTGTTTCAATGCTTTTTCAGAACAGGCAGCACGACAAGGAATGTATCCATCCACTACTACTACATCAAATAATTCGTAAGCAGATATCTGGCCTGAATATTCTTCCACATCCAAAGATGATTGAAGGATGGTACAATTGGTAGGTGCCATCGGCTGTATCTTTTCAAGCCAGGCTATATTATTCTCAACAGCAATGACGGATTTGGCATGGGCACCCCAAAACAACGTTGAAAACCCGGAACCATATTCAAACACGGTTTTTTCACTAAAATTTAACTCCGATAAAAAATCAATTGCAGGATAACTAAACCACGGTATAGGATCACCATTTCGGTCAATGCATTTCTTTAGTTTAAAGGCATTCCACCAGCCATAATCTTTCAGCAGATGCCTTATTAATTTTGTTCTTGCCGATAAATCATACCTATACGATTTTAGCTTACCGGGAACAAGTGCAGCAACTATTTTACGAATGCTCATAAACAAGTAGTTAAATATTTTGATTGGAGTTTTTCAGCATATTAAATTACAATTAAAGTGCTAAGTTTTTTTTCGGCTACTGTTAAATAATTTGTATTAGTATATCAATTCGAAATAGATGAGTGAAAAATGGAAATATAATTGGTTGGCAGGTGGAGAAGCAACACTATTTCATTCCCTGCACAATTGCCTTTATACCATCAGCGTAACTCGTTGGCTGCATCCCAAATTTTTGTTGAAATTTACTGCTATCAAAAAAATAATCCTGGTCATTCTGGTATTGCATTTCTTTCAATTCTTTCAGCATGGGGATAAATATTGCCAGCAACTTCAACATAAATTTTGTGAGCGTATAGTAGGCGGGTTTCACCTTCATTTCAGCAGCAATCAGGTTAATAAAATCCTGGCCTGTTAGTTTTTCTGCGGACGTTGGTAAATGCCAAACTTCGCCGTAAGCAGTTGCTGTATTGCCCAGTAAGGCCGTAGCTTTTGCAATATCCGGCGTGTAAGTAAAGGAATGGGTTTTGGTAGCATCTGATAACCACATCGCCTTTTTACCTTTTTCAAAATTATCAAACACCATTATTTTTAACACGCTTGTATTTACGCCGGGCCCATAAAAATCTGCACTTCTTGCAATCAGTGCTTTTAGCTGTCCGGATGCACAAGCATCCGTAAGCATCTTTGCAATTTGTAATCTTACTTTGCCTTTTTCGCTGGGTGGATTAAGCGGTGAAGTTTCCGTCATTTCCGGAATTGCATCTTTCGCATACATATAAACGTTGTCTATAAATACCAGTTTAGCTTTATGCTGTATGCAGGCTCTTACCGCATTGTACATAATTTCCGGCCATTGTTTTTGCCAAACTTTTAACTCGTATTTGATGCCTACGCATAAATAAACAACTTCCGAACCAGCTACCGCTTTTAATACTGCTGTAGCATCAGCCAGGTCTGCAGTCACCAATTCATCTGTGTCATTTACCTGTTGAGGATTCCTGGCTACCAATCTTATTTTATCGGTATAGTTTAATAATTCCTTTGCCAGCAGTTTGCCAATTGCTCCGCCTGATCCTAAAATTGTTTGCATATTCAATTATCATTTAAACAAAGCTAATAACATATAATTGTATTAGAGGGCTGCATTTAAAATTGTGCCTGGTTATTATAGAGGTGTCACCTTTTTTATTGCTGTTTTATACTTTAACGCCTGTAATCAAAGGTGACACCTCTTGCGACAATTTAAAATGCACCCTATTAGTGGATTTTATAACGTTGTTGATTGCAATTTAAGTTTATACATTAGCTATACAAACTATTGTGTAAAAAAGGTTGAAATAGCTATGGGAATTGGTAACAATACATCGCAGGCAGCACCTGTAAATGAGTGGTGATTTTATCCAGGCATATCAATAACTTCTTTTGCAAAAAGTAATGCAGTTTGCGATTTACAAATTGTTGTTACCTGCTTCCCTGCCGGGTGAAATTTGTTACCTTCAAAGGCTTGTCGTACCAGGTGTTATTGGTTAAGCATAAATAGCCAGAAAAGTAAAACAAGTCACCATTTTTACTTTTCTCTTTTTTAAGATAGGCGATGTTATCCTACAATTGACTCATTATTGAAAACATCAAAACAATAATCATGCACTTAAAAATAAATCATCTGCAGCACGTCGGTATTCCAATAGTGGATATAATAGTTTCGGCGGCATTTTACGAAAGGTTAGGTTTCCAAAATGTTATGCATACTACATTTATTCACCAGGGGGCGGAGGGCAAGGTTGCAATGATGAAAAGGGATACAATGATCATAGAATTGTATCAAATGCCCGAACCGGAATTAAGTAATGTAAAACTGCGCAAACCCGGCCGCATCGATCACATGGCGTTTGATGTGGACGATATTAATGAAACTTATGCCATGTTAAAAAATGAAGGCTTTGATGTGGTTGAAGACGAACCTGTGTTCCTGAATTTCTGGGAAAAGGGTTGTAAGTACTTTTATATCTTAGGACCGGATGGTGAGCGGTTAGAGTTTTGCCAGATTTTGAAGTGATGGTTTTCTCATGTTATTGCCTAAGTGCATTTAAAATTCCGGTCGCTATCGGGGTATCGTCAGAGCTGTTACTTTTTTTACCGTGTTGTAGTTAAATTCTATTTCTAAAAGTTAACACGGTTAATTCAACAACTGACATTTTTAAATGCACCCGGCGTTTACATCCAACATTATTATACAATAAATCCCAGTAATAAATCAGGAATAAAAACTATAGTGAAGCCCTGGATTTCAGGTGGAATGGAATGGCAATATGCTCTGTAGATTTTTCAAGAATTAATTGAGCTGCCTTTCTGCCCATCATTTCAAAATCGGTGGACACGGTGGTTATGCCGTTTAAAATTATTTTCTTAAGGGCGGTTTCGTTGTAAGATATTACACCCACATCCTTTCCAACTTTTAGTTTTGTCATCAATATTTTCTCAATCAATATTACCAGGTCGTTCTCCATTAAATTAATATAAGCTTCTCCCGATTGGATGGTTTCGCTTGCTATATTGTGTATCACTTTATAACTAAATGCATATTCCTGGCAAAAGCGATAGAAGCCTTCCAGTATTTCTTTTGGGTGATAAGTGTATTCAGGAAAAATGATATTAATGGTATGGTATTTACCCAGCTTTTGTTTGGCCTGCATCAATGCATTGTAAATATCAGCTTCAAAGTCTTCATACACCGCAGCATACTCTCCGTCAACCCAGGGCACCAGCTTATCCATTAGTATCAATTTGTCTTTTGGGATACTATTGATAACTTCGGCTGCATTTTCACCACCATCTAAAAAATGTGGAATAATTACATAATGTGTATAATTTGTTTTTTGCTCGGTAATGAGTTTCTTAAATAAATTAAAATCGTTGTTGTAAATATAAAAGTCAATAGCAGCCATATCGCCCAGGGCAGCTACAAAAGCATCGTAAATTATTTTTTTGTGTGAGCTTAATTTATTGAACAGCAGAAATATTTTCAGGCTCTGGTGAAAGCTGGTAAGTTTTACAAAGTACCCTTTACCCGGCACCGAACCCAACACGCCATTTTTTTTTAAATGCTTATAACCCTTTTCCGCAGTATCTCTTGATATGTCAAATTCAAAACTAAGTTCATTAATAGAAGGCAATACATCATTTTCTCTTAGGTGCCCATCATCGATTGCTTTTATAATACTATTGGCAAGTTGCAGGTACTTGGGGGTGGCTGAATAGTAGTCTATAAATAAATGCTTAAATATTGAAGATTGCTTCATCAGGCAAGTGTAGTCTTTTTTCAAACATACGAATATTTTGTAGCTTAATGGATAAAGCATGACAGCCCATGACAGGTAATCAATGGTATCTCTTTAATTTCATTTTTTCAATTGCTTCTATATCAAAAAATTTATCTCTGATGGGTGTTATTCTTGGTGTTATTTTCCACTTTATAGGCGGGTTTGCCTCTGGAAGTTTTTACATGCCGTATAAAAAAGTGAAAGGCTGGCACTGGGAAAGTTTCTGGATTGTTGGCGGTCTTTTTTCCTGGTTACTTGTTCCTCCTCTTGCGGCTTTTCTTACCATCCCTGGTTTTGGCGATATTATTTCGCAGGCTGGCAGCACCGTAGTTGGTACCACATTTATTATGGGCTTACTCTGGGGTATCGGTGGCCTTACTTACGGCCTGGGTGTACGCTATCTTGGTGTGGCACTGGGTAGTTCTATCATTCTTGGCCTTTGTTCCGTGTTTGGAGCAATCATTCCATCTATATATTATTACTATGTAAAAACCGAAGGTAAAGATACCATTGCCGACCTGGTGGGTACTTCATGGGGTCGCTGGGTATTGATTGGCTTGGCAATTTGTGTATTGGGTATCATTATTTGCGGCAAGGCCGGAAATATGAAAGACCGCGATATGGGTAATGCAGAAGTAGATGCGTCGGGCAGCGAATTCAAGCTGGTAAAGGGTTTGGTGGTAGCAATTATTTCAGGTGTATTGAGTGCCTGTTTTAGTTTTGGTATTGAAGCTGGTACTACTATGGGTATTGTTGCCAACGATGTTTGGAAGGCGGCCAATCCCGGGCAGGGCGAATTTCTATTTAGAAACAATGTAATTTTTGTGGTGATACTTTGGGGAGGCCTTACTACAAACCTTATCTGGTGTGTTATTTTAAATGCACGCAATAAATCTTTTGGCGATTACACCGATAAGAAAACGCCGCTCTTAAAAAATTACCTGCTATGTGCCTTAGGTGGAACAATGTGGTTCCTGCAGTTTTTCTTTTATGGCATGGGCGAAAGTAAACTGGGAAATGGAGCCAGCTCTTGGATTTTACACATGTCATTTATTATATTAACTGCAAATGTGTGGGGCCTGGTTTTACGTGAATGGAATGGTGTATCTAAAAAAACAAAGCAAACAATTATTGCCGGTATTTTAATCATTATCCTTTCCATACTGATTGTTGGATATGGAAATTCTTTAAAAATGACCGGGTAAAATTAAGCACAAATTATTTTCTTCAGTGCTGTTATTAAAACCAGCAACAACACCTGGAGATTCAATAAAAATATTCCTGAAAAGTTTAAAATTTAAAATATATGAGTACTAACAATTCTAATTCCACCGGCGCAAAAGATGCAACAGTTGCGCTTAACAAGGATAGGTTTAAGCATGTGAGTTACCTGTGGGATGATAAGATAGCGGCATCAATGGAAGGAGATGAAGTTGCATTATTGATCTATCGCTCCAACCTGTTGGGAGCAGATCTTCGCTTAACCAACTATGGCGGTGGTAACACTTCCTGTAAAGCAACTGCCAAAGACCCGTTAACAGGAAATGAAACAGAGATCATGTGGGTAAAAGGATCTGGAGGCGACATTGGTACGCTTAAAAAAAGTGGCCTGGCTGCCTTGTATGTGGATAGGTTGCGTAGCCTTAAAAATGTTTATCGTGGCCTTGAGTTTGAAGACGAAATGGTAGAGCTTTTCAACCATTGCATCTACGATCTTGCTTCAAAAGCGCCGTCCATCGATACACCCTTGCATGGCTTTCTGCCGTTTAAACACATAGATCATTTACACCCGGATGCGGCCATTGCAATTGCGGCGGCAAAAGATGGTAAAAAAATAACCCAGGACTTATTTAGCGGAACCATTGGTTGGGTTGAATGGCAAAAGCCTGGTTTTGAACTGGGGCTTCAGTTAAAAGAATGTCTTGATAATAATCCTGGAATCCGTGGTATTATGTTAGGTTCTCATGGTTTGTTTACCTGGGGCGATACTGCTTATGAAAGTTATGTAAATACACTTGAAGTAGTAGAGCGTTGTGCCGAATATCTCGAAGATAATTACGGTAAAAAAGGCGCCATATTTGGTGGTGAAAAACTGACTTCACTTTCAAAGGAAGAAAGACTGAAACAGGCTGCAGCACTGGCTCCGGTATTAAGAGGCTTTTGCAGTTCAAAAGTAAAAATGATTGGTCATTTTACAGATGATGACAGGGTATTGGAATTTATCAATTCCAACGATCTTGCCCGCCTTGCGCCGTTGGGTACAAGCTGTCCTGATCACTTTTTAAGAACAAAAATAAGCCCGTTGATTTTGCCACTTGCTAAAGATGAAAGTCTTGCAGATGTTGCAGCCATCAAGGCAAAATTGCAACCTGAGTTTGAAGCATATCGCAAAATGTATGCAGACTATTATGATATCTGCAAACACGATAACAGTCCTGCAATGAGGGATGCAAACCCGGTAGTATTGTTATATCCTGGTATCGGCATGTTCACTTTTGCAAAGGACAAACAAACTGCAAGAGTTGCCGCAGAATTTTACATCAATGCCATCAATGTAATGAAAGGTGCAGAAGCAATTTCTGAATACACATCATTACCACGCCAGGAGGCATTTAATATAGAATACTGGTTATTGGAAGAGGCAAAACTGCAAAGAATGCCAAAACCAAAACCATTAAGCGGAAGAATAGCATTGATTACAGGAAGTGCCGGAGGAATAGGAAAAGCAGTCGCTAAAAAGTTTGCCGATGAAGGCGCCTGTGTTGTTATCAACGATATCAACCAGGAAAGATTACAATCAGCAACGGAAGAATTTGCAAAACAATACGGCAGGGATACTGCAGCCGCAGTAACGCTGGATGTTACCAATCAGCAAACCATTCTGGATGCCATGGAAGGTGCAGCACTGGCATTTGGTGGTGTTGATATTATTGTAAATAATGCTGGTATCAGTATTTCAAAAACAATAGCCGATCATACCATTGGCGATTGGGATAAATTATACGATATTTTAGTGAAGGGACAATTCCTGGTATCCCAGGCAGGTCTTGCCATCATGAAAAAGCAGGACATTGGTGGTGATATCATCAACATCGTTTCTAAAAATTCTGTAGTGGCTGGTCCAAATAATGCAGGCTATGGTTCTGCAAAGGCAGCACAGGCACATCTTACAAGGTTAATGGCTGCTGAAGTTGGTGCAGATAAAGTGAGAGTGAATACAGTAAACCCCGATGCAGTGATTGCCGATTCAAATATCTGGGCCGGCGGATGGGCAGAAGGAAGAGCCAAAGCTTATGGCATTACAGTGGAAGAATTGCCGGCTTACTATGCTAAACGCACTTTATTAAATGAAGCGATTTTACCTGAAGATATTGCGAACGCATGTTTTGCTTTTGCAGGCGGACTGCTTAATAAATCTACCGGAAATATCTTAAATGTGGATGGCGGTGTTGCAATGGCATTTGTTCGTTAATTTTTTTCATTTAGCAGTACAATCAGTAAAGGTTGATGATTGTCTAATCTGTCAACCTTTTTTTTCTTTTTTGTAAAATGGTTTAATTGAGATGTTATTATGAACAGGGTTGCTTTTAAAATGCAGTTGAATAAAGGGGCTGAGGCCGAATATAAAAAACGCCACGATCAACTGTGGCCCGACCTGGAGCAACTGCTTAAGGCAACCGGCATCAGCGAATATTCCATTTTTTTAGACGAAACAACCAACAGCCTTTTTGGGGTGTTGAAAGCTGAAGATCCGCAGGCATTGAATGAACTTCCTACAAACCCGGTAATGCAAAAATGGTGGGCCTTTATGAAGGACATCATGGATAGCAATCCCGATAATTCACCGGTAAGTATTCCACTTGAAGAAGTGTTTTATTTACCTTAAATTACAATAATTGACAACCTGGAAAAATCCTGAATTATGTTATTAGATAAACGATTGATTGACGACAACAACGACCAACAGTTAAGCGCCCATAAAAAGAGCTTCGAATTCATAGCCTCCACTACAGATAAGGTTGAAGAAGTTATTCAAAAACTGGTTGATTTTCAAATTGCCATTCCAAGTTGGGCTTTGGGTACTGGCGGTACAAGGTTTGGCCGCTTTAAAGGAGCTGGCGAGCCGGGTGATCTTGAACAAAAAATTGAAGACATTGGATTATTACATGCCCTCAACAAATCCAGTGGCGCTATTTCTCTGCACATTCCCTGGGATATCCCATCTGATGCAAACGCCATTAAAAAACTGGCTGCAATGCACGACCTTAAATTTGATGCTGTTAACTCCAACACCTTCCAGGATCAGCCTGGCCAGGAGCTGAGCTATAAATTTGGTTCACTGCAACATGTTGACAAAGCGGTGCGTAAGCAGGCAATCGAACACAATATTGAAGTAATCAAACAAGGCGAATCACTTGGCTCAAAGTCGCTCACAGTATGGCTTGCAGACGGATCAAGTTTTCCCGGGCAGTTAAATTTCAGGACTGCATGGCAAAATACTTTCGAAAGCCTGCAGGAGATTTATGCAGCACTTCCAGCCGACTGGAAAGTGTTTGTAGAGTACAAGGCTTACGAACCTAATTTCTATTCTACTACGGTGGCCGATTGGGGGCAATCTTATTTATTTACATCCAAACTTGGCCCTAAAGCTTATACATTGGTTGACCTCGGGCACCATTTGCCCAATGCCAATATTCAGCAAATTGTTTCATTATTGATGATGGAGAAAAAGCTGGCTGGCTTCCATTTCAATGACAGCAAATATGGTGATGATGACCTTACGGTTGGCAGCATTGATCCTTACCAGTTGTTCCTTATTTTTAATGAACTGGTCGAAGGGATGGATGCACAAAATATGAATCACGCTACAGATCTTGCCTGGATGATTGATGCCAGTCACAATGTAAAGGATCCGTTGGAAGATTTATTGCAGTCAATTGAAGCCATCATGATCGCCTATGCACAGGCACTGACTGTAGATACTCCGGCGCTTAAAAAAGCGCAGGAAATAAATGATGTAGTAACGGCCCAGGAAATTCTGCAACAGGCTTATCGTACAGACGTAAGGCCCCTGGTTGCTGAAGCAAGACTGAGAGCCGGCGGAGCATTAAAGCCTTTGCAATTGTTCCGCTCTTCTAATGTAAGACAACAATTGGTTAAAGAAAGGGGAGACCAGGTGGTTGCTACGGGGTTATAATTTGGTTGATGGTTCATGGTTCATTGTTCATGGCAAATGCATAGAAAGCAAAAGGTCATGCCATATGGTCTATAGTTAATAGTGCTTTCTCCAATGAAATATCCACTATCAACACCAACAAAAAATTGTAACACTTAACCAGAAGTATTAAATCATCACGACTATTTCAGATCATATTTTATGGTCTAAAAGCCACTAACAAACTGGTGGAAACTTACCATGAACCATGAACTATCAACCATGAACTTTCAACCATGAATTCAACACCTGTAATAGCGATTTTTGACGTGGGTAAAACCAATAAAAAATTATTTCTATTTGATAGAAATTACAAAATGGTGTATGAAAAAACAGCAAAGTTTACTGAAACCGTTGATGAAGATGGCGATGCCTGCGAAAATCTTCAAAGTCTTCGCCTTAGTGTATTTGATTCATTGAGGGAAGTTTTTAAAGACAAAGAATTTTGTGTTAAGGCCATTAATTTTTCAACTTACGGAGCCAGCTTCGTTAACATAGATGAAGCTGGTAATCCGCTTACACCTTTATACAATTATCTTAAGGATTATCCGGCGGAATTAAGCAGGCAGTTTTATGATACGTACGGTGGCGAAAAAGAGTTTGCTCACCAAACAGCCTCACCGGTTTTAGGAAGCCTCAATTCAGGTATGCAATTGTACCGCATTAAATATGAGCGCCCCGAATTGTTTCAGAAGATCAAATACGCACTTCATTTACCACAGTATTTAAGTTACTTAATCACAGGCGTTCCTACATCAGATATTACGAGCATCGGTTGTCATACCAATCTCTGGAATTTTTACGAACACCGTTACCACCATTGGGTGGCCAACGAGGGGCTGGCTCAAAAACTGGCGCCAATATTACCAGGGGATGAGGTATTGCCGGCTGTTTTTCCCGGCAATAAATACATGGTGGGTATTGGGTTGCATGATAGTTCCGCAGCCCTGATTCCTTACATTGTTAATTTTTCTGAACCCTTTATTCTCATTTCAACCGGTACCTGGTGCATCAGTCTAAATCCCTTTAATCAAACATCCCTTACTTCTGAAGAACTGGACCAGGATTGTCTCTGTTACATGACCTACCAGGGTAAGCCTATTAAAGCTTCCCGGTTGTTTGCAGGTTACGAACACGAGCAGCAGGTAAAGCGTATTGCCGATCATTTTAATGAAAACACTGCCCGTTTTAAATCAATAGGTTTTGATGCAAACATTATTGCCATGTTGCAAAATAAATTTCCACAGCAAGCTGCTCCGGTTAACTTAAAGCAGTCTTTATTTGGCAGTCGCAATATGGCTGATTTTAAAAATAGTGAAGAAGCTTATCATCAATTGATACTTGATATCATCGCTCAACAATATTTTAGTACCAACCTGGTATTGCAAGGAACAAACACTAAAAGGATTTTTGTAGATGGGGGCTTCAGCAAGAATGCCATTTATATGAATTTACTGGCAGCATGTTTCCCAGACATTGAAGTATTTGCAGCATCGATGGCGCAGGCAACTGCGGTAGGTACTGCACTGGCCATTCATCATTCCTGGAATAAAAAATCGTTGCCAAACGATATCATTGAATTAAAATACTACGCCAAAAACAGGGCAATGAACGTGGGTCCCTAATTTTTTCTCAAACAGTTTTTATTTGCTGTTCTTTTATAAGTTATATAAATAGCCGGCTACTTTTATCCTGGTTGCTTTTTTGTAAACAACCGGGTCACTACTTTGCTTTAATGTTTAACAGTAGTATTGTATTTGCAAACCACTTGCTTTATAACCAATACTATTAACTGCCCATCTTCCTAATTAATATCACTCACTACATCATTTCCAAAAATACTTACGCAAACGTTGGCGTACATAATTTACCATTATCAGGATGGTGCAGGATGGACACCTTTTAATCTGTTGATAAATTTAACATTACATCACCTTCAACTAAAGCTATATGAATATTAAAACTTCCCTGAAAAAGGGATTCCCCCTCCTTTGTTTGCTGTTTTTTTCTGTTTCTGCAATGGCCCAGAATTTTTCGGTAACCGGAAAAATTTTGGACGTAAATGGTAATCCATTAGTGGGTGCCACGGTTGCTGAAAAAGGTAAAAAAAATGTTACCACCACAAACAGTGATGGTATGTATCAATTAAGCGTGTCATCCGGCAATGCGATATTGCGGGTAAGTTACGTAGGGCAGGATGCGCAGGAAGTTCCTGTTAACAATGCCGGCGATCTTACCGTTATTTTAAAATCCACTACTGAAAGTTTAAGTGACGTGGTGGTAGTTGGTTATGGTACCCGTAAAAAATCGGATGTCACCGGCGCCATCTCCAGTATTAGTGGCGACAAACTAAGAAGCGTACCAACTGCAAATATTACTTCCGCATTGCAGGGAAGAATTGCAGGCGTGGAGGTTGCCGCAAGTTCTTTCCGTCCGGGCTCGGGATCACGGATAAGAATAAGAGGTAACCGCTCATTAAGTGCCAGCAACGAACCGCTTTATGTAGTAGATGGAATACCCGTAAGCTATACCATTGATGATATGAACCCGACAGATATCGAGTCGATTGATGTATTAAAAGATGCTGCTTCCACGGCAATTTATGGAGTGCGGGGAGCAAATGGTGTAGTGCAGATCACCACTAAAAAAGGTAAAGCCGGTAAGGTAAGTGTGAATTACCAGGGAAGTGTTTCTTTTGATAACATTTTAAGACAAACACCGGTGTTTAATGCAGTGCAATTATCGGATGCATGGAGGATGGCTTACTATGCTGACAAACAATACAACTTCGCACAAAATAGCACACAGCCTAACAACTATTTTCCGAGTGCATTGGCAGATGTGAAATTATTTGGCGGTAACTCCGGTAACCCCATGTGGGATTTTATTAAAGATGCATACACCTTCACCACATTTGACCGTACAAACAATATTTATATTGCGGCCAAAAGGCCAACTACCCCTGATGAACAAGCGCTGTTAGCTAATTTAGGGCTTCCGGTTTTGCAGGAGGTTGATATTTATGACCCTTCAAAAGTAAAAAGCTATGACTGGCAAAATCAATTTCTTCGCCAGGGAATTACAAATTCGCACAACATAAATGTATCAATAGGCAGCGATAAACTGAGGTCTAGTTTTGGAGCTTCTTATTTTAAACAAAAAGGTATTGATCCCGGCGACGATTATACCCGCTACACCATTTCAAATAATTCAGAGTTTAAGCTTACCAAATTTTTAACCATTGGTAACAGCTTTTCTTATGCAAATGCAGTGCAAAATATCGGGCCTTCTATTTACGGCAAATCCGGTGGTATGTTACCGTTTACCAGCCCCTACGATTCTGCCGGAAAATTTTTGTTGTACCCCAACGGAGATCAGCAAATTGTTAGTCCGGCCAATGATTTGGGACGCATCATAAATGAAAATAAAATTAACCGCATTTTCGGAAATGTATTTGCAGAAGTTACTTTATTAAAAGGCCTGAAGTATAAAACTGTATTTGGATTAGATTATCGTAACACCCGCAACGGCAGGTTCAATGGTACCAATACATCCGTACGCCAAAATGGTGTAGCCAATGCCAGTTATACGATTAACAACAGTACATCATGGACCTACGATAACCTGTTGTTGTATAACACAACTATCAGGAAAAATCATTCATTGAATGTAACCTTGCTACAGGAAATGCAAAGCCTTAACAAAACAGACGAGCTTTCCATGAGTGCAAATGATTTGATTTTTGAACAGCAAAAATGGTATTCATTAAACAGGAATACAACGGGTACCGTAACAGGTTCCGGATTCTACAGTGCTTCTCAATATCTTTCTTACATGGCAAGGGTTGAGTACGGATTTAAAAATCGCTACCTGTTAACCTTAAGTACCAGGTACGACCAGTCTTCTGTATTGGCTGAAAACAGCAAGGGGCAATATTTTCCTTCAGCCGCAGTAGCGTGGCGGATTGACAACGAAGATTTCTTCGCCAGGCAAAATTTATTTACTAACGCAAAACTAAGATTTGGTATTGGTACGGTTGGTAATGCAGCCATCGATCCTTATCAAACCAATGGCCCACTGGCATTTACTTTATACAACTGGGGTAATGGCGCCGCTGCTGTTGGCTCGGCACCAACTACTTTCCGTGTGCCCGATTTAAGCTGGGAAAGAACACTTACAAAAGATGTTGGAATAGAATTTTCGATGTTGAAAGGCAGGGTGAGTGGTACGATAGATATTTATAAAAGCAGTACAACAGATGCACTTCAGAATATGAATATATCGGCTACCAACGGCGTTACAAACATGTTGGTAAATCTTGGTAAAGTAAATAACAAAGGAATTGATGTTTCCGTAAGAACCATCAATATTGATTCAAGATGGGGTTTCAGATGGGAAACAGATTTTGTTTTTAGTAAAAACAAAGAATCGATTGTAGCGCTGGACGCAACCGGTAATGATAACCTGAATAACTTATGGTTTCTTGGCAAGCCACTGCGTGTATATTACAACTATGAGTCGGAAGGTATTTTTCAATATTCCGATACGTTGAAAGGTGGCATACTAAAAGATTATTTCTGGACGGTACCATCTAACGTAAGCTCTGGTTTATTCGTACCGGGCAAGCCAAGGGTAAAAGATCAGAATGGTGATAAAATTATTAACGCAAGCGATAAGAAAATTTTAGGAACAGACCATGCTAACTGGACCGGTAGCATAACCAACTCCGTTAGTTACAAAGGCTTTGAACTGAATGTAAATATTTACTTCAGAAAAGGTGGAATGTACCGGGTGCCACGTCCGGGTTTAGTTGGCAGATACCAGAGTAACTACGCTAATTACTGGACACCAACCAATCCTTCAAACGATTACCAGCAACCAACTCGTACCTCAGATATTCCGGTTTATTGGGAATCATTGGGGTATCGCAACGGAAGCTATACAAGGGTAAGGAATATTTCACTTGCTTATAGTTTGCCAAAACCAATACTTGAAAAATTAAAAGCCAACAGTTTTACATTTTATGTGAATGCAGTGAACCCTTTTCTTTTTCACAGTTCGTCAGATTACGATCCTGAAACAATCCAATACACAGAGCAGTTTGCTGCATCTACCGGCAACCCCGGCCCCAATTCATACAGTTACAGAAGCATTGTGTTGGGCGTAAAACTTGGACTATAATTTCAACAAGGAGATAATCATCTTAAAAATTTAAAAAATGAAATCAATATATAACATACTTCTTGGTGCAGTTGTGGTCGCATCGTTTACAACAGTATCATGTAAAAAGTTTATTAAGGAAGAATTGGTAACCACACTTACCGAAGATTATTATAAAACAGATAACGGTTTAGAAGACCTTGTAAAGTCTGCCTATGTTCCCCTAAAATGGAAATTTGAGGGAGAACAATCCTATGGTATGTGGAATTTTGGCGTGGATGAATTTCGCCTGGGCGATCAGTTTAACAACGAGCATTTTAACAGTTACAATGGTAACCTGAATGCAAATGGTAATGATGGTTTTTGTAATAATTTATGGATCAATATGTATGCAGGTATCAAGCGTTGTAATGATGCCATAGAATATATTACAGCCTTTAATGATGCTACCTCATCTAAATTAGGTACACAGGCAGCCAGGGATAAACGCATAGGGGAAATGAAATTTTTACGTGGTTTTTATTATTTTACACTGGTACAGCAATTTGGTGGTGTGCCTGTATTTACAATATCTCCAAAACAGTTAACTACAGAATTTCCAAGAGCATCGGTAGCACAGGTATATGATCGCATCATAGCCGATTTTAGAGAAGGCGGTTTATTATTACCCTGGAGATATACAGGAGGCTCGGGAGATTTCGGGCGGGCCACCAGAGCAGCATCTTACCATTTTCTTGCAAAAGCTTATCTCACAAGAGGCAGCGCCGTTACCGATGCCCGGGGCCAAAAAGCGACGGACATGGATAGCTCGATTGTATTTGCTGATTCAGTAATTCAAAACAGCGGCCATAAACTGGAATCAAATTTTGGTAACCTCTTTAACAGTGCTTACGCTACACATTCAGTGCCACGTGCAGGTACAGATGGAAGTGCGCCATCAACCTCGTTGGCAAGTATCAATGCTAATAATAACAGCAACGAAATTGTATTTTCAGCCCAGTTTAGTCAGAACCTTGCACTTGCAGGTTTAAATAATACAGTGCATTTATATTTCGGTTTACAATACGATGCCGGTATCCCCGGAATGACAAGAGATCTTTTTAATGGCCGCCCTTTCAGAAGGATGCGCCCTACAAACTATACAGTCGATCTGTTTGACTGGGCAAATGATTCAAGATTCTTTAAAACATTTCAAACAGTATTTTACAGGAACGTAACCTCCAACTCAGGTTTACCGGTTTACACCGCAGCAAATGCGCCCACGCCCGATGTGATCGGTAAACCAAGAATTGGAATTGGTGATACTGCAGCGCTTTATGTAGTTGTAAAACCTTCGCAGGCTTTGCTTACAAGCGATATCGCCAAATATCGTTACTATGCTACTTATGCACGCTATAAAATAACGGCGCCGGGTGCTACACCAACCAGCGACTGGACCAACAATAAAAACCTGCACATGATTAAGTGGATGGACGGCGTAAGGCTTACAAATACTACCAACGAGGCAAGAGGTATCCGCAATGGAACATTGGCGAGGCTTGCAGAAACTTATTTGATTCTTGCAGAGGCTTATGGCAGAAAAGGTGACTATGCAAATGCATTGTTGAATGTAAATATTTTACGCAGCAGGGCGGCTTACAAAACTGGCGAACCAAAAAATCCAAGCAACTGGATGTTTTATGGCTGGGCTGTAAATGACCTTACTTCCACGGATGCTGCAATGCAGGCAACTAGCGATCTATTCATGACAAACGCAGCAAGTGAAATGTATCCACCAACTGTAACAAGTACAACAGACAGGTTCGTTAATTTTATGCTGAATGAGCGTACAAGAGAATTATGTGGTGAGTTGATACGCTGGGAAGATCTTGCCAGAACCGAAACGTTTTATGATCGTACAAAACTTTTCAATGCAGATGCAACAAATATTCAGCCTTTCCATAAACTAAGGCCGATACCATTGCCACAAATAATTTCACAAACTAAAGATGGAAAACCACTGGGAGCTACTGATATCACCGCCTACCAGAATACAGGGTATTAAAATTTTCTCATAAGTAGTAGCAAAAAAAAGGCGGCCAATATGTTTATTGTGCCGCTTTTTTATCTGTCAAAATCAACGCTTGTAAACAGTGATTTATACTTTTGCCATATCTTACTGTTTTAAACAAATGATTGCACTAAATAATTCTTTAATTAAAATATGAAAAAGCCAATCTCCATATTGGTTACGCTTGCTTTATCAGCGGTAACCTATGGCCAGCAAAAGGCGGCCAACGATGCAACTTTACATGCCATGAAAGTGGATTATAACACGCCGTACGAACCGATGTCAAAAGAAGCCATCAAAACTTTATTGGACAGGGTGTATAATTACCTGGATGCCGTAACTCCTGCAGAAATGGTGAATAAAAACACAGGCGAAACAGTTACCGACAAATCTTTACTCGATTCAAACACGGTATTAAAACAAGCCGATTTCAGGATTACCAGTTACGAGTGGGGTGTTACTTATTCTGCCATGTTACTGGCCAGCGAAACTACAGGCGATGACCGCTACAAAACTTATTCAAAGAATCATTTTACTTTTTTGGCTGATTGGATTCCTGCAATTAAGGCTGCAAGAGATAAAGGACTGCTGTCAAAAAATTATCCTTTACATCAAATGATGGAACCTAAGGCACTGGATGATGGTGGTGCCGTTTGCGCAGCAATGATAAGGGCTACAAGGCAACATGTAAACACCGATTTGCGTCCTGTAATTGATCACCTGGCGAACTATGTTTTTACAAAAGAGTATCGGCTTCCGGATGGTACATTGGCACGCAACCGTCCCCATAAAAATACTTTGTGGCTCGACGATTTGTATATGGGTGTACCTGCCATTGCTGAAATGGGAAAACTAACCGGGGATAAAAAATACTATGATGATGCGGTTAAACAACTAAAGCAATTTAGTGCAAGAATGTTTAACAAAGACAAAGGGTTATATATGCACGGTTGGGTTGAAAGTATGGAAACGCATCCGGAATTCAGGTGGGGCAGGGCCAATGGATGGGCGCTGATGGCAACTTCAGATTTGCTGGATGTTTTGCCATTAAATCATCCCGGCAGAGCGTTTGTTTTACAGCAGTTTAAGGCGCACATTAAGGGTCTCGCAGCTTACCAAAGCGGTTCAGGTTTCTGGCACCAGTTGCTTGATAAAGAAGATTCCTACCTCGAAACGTCCGCAACAGCCATCTACGCTTATTGCATAGCTCATGCCTGCAATATGGGTTGGATTGATCCGATGACTTATGCACCAATGGCGATGCTTGCATGGAATGCAGTAGCTACTAAAATAAATGATAAGGGACAGGTTGAAGGCACTTGTGTTGGAACAGGAATGGCATTTGATCCGGCATTTTATTATCACCGGCCGGTAAATGTTTTTGCCGCTCATGGTTATGGCCCGGTAATGTTGGCCGGCGCAGAAATGTATCGCATGATGTCGAAAGATAAGTTTAAGATCAACGACAGTTCGCTGCAATACTATAAATAAATTTTGAAGGAATCTGCTGTTGGTAGGGGCATTTAAAAGCGTTGCAAGAGGTGTCACCTTTTTTATGGTGTTGTAGTTAAATTCTATTTGTTTAAAGGTGACACCGCTAATTTAGAGAGAGTCATTTCATGACTATCGGATTTAAATACACCCGTTGATAGTTGTTTAATATGACTGCATGATTAAAAGAATCATCGCCATTGTTTTATTGCTAACCATACATCCAACCTTGTTGATAAAAAAAAGAATTAAGTGCAGCAGGTAATGCTGGAATCATGTATGATCAGTTATACGAAATAACATAAAATTGAATGGCGAAAATACCATGAGATAAATTTTGTAAATATTAATTACCGGGCATTGGATCCTTCTAACTGCAAGGTACAACCACCAGGTTTGGATGAGAATATTGCACTTCTGCAATTAATGTAAAATACATGATGGCACAGGATGATTTAAAGGATTGCCGTGTTTACTTTTAAGCGTTCTTTTTGATCATCATTATACGCTATATGAAACAAACCCAAATGACCACAGGTCAGCGATTGAAATCTTTTTATCTTTTGCTATTTAAAAATGCAGTTGTTACAATAATATTGCTTGCATTCGTTTCCAGGTCTTTTGCAGATGTTCATTTTGCAAGCCCTTTCACCAATCACATGGTATTGCAAAGGGATATGAAAGTGCCTGTTTGGGGCACCGCATATCCTGGCGAAAAAATTCAACTTGTTTTTGGTAAACAACATAAAGTGGGCATTGCAGATGCCAGCGGTAAATGGATGATTTATCTTGATAAATTAAAAGCAGGCGGCCCCTTTACATTAACAGCCAAAGGCAATAATATCGTTACGCTTACAGATATTTATGCAGGCGAAGTTTGGTTATGTTCCGGCCAGTCCAACATGGATATGACGGTGGCACGTGAAGATCGTTATTGGTGTGGCGTATATAATGAAGCAGCAGAATTGGCATCTGCAAACTATCCGCTTATCCGTGCTTTTGATGTAGATTTTACACCAAGCGATAGCATCCTCCCCAATGTAAAAGGTGCCTGGGAAATCACGTCGCCTAAAACAGTTGGCCATTTTTCTGCGGCAGCATATTTTTTTGCAAGGGAACTTTATAGCACTTTACATGTACCGATTGGCCTGGTAACAACAGCCTATGGCGCCAGCACTGCAGAAGCATGGATCAGCAAAAAGGCATTGGAAGCAGATACTGCCTTAAGTAAATTATTACAACAATACGATAAAAAGAAAGCAGTGTACGACACATCAACAACTGCAAAAAATAAGTATGCTTTTGATTTTGAAAAGTGGACGGCTGCCGCAGCGGTAGAAAAGGAAGCAGGAAAAGATCCGCCAAGATCACCGAAAAATCCAGACCCGTCTGCAGATCAACACAACCCTTATGTGTTGTACAACGGAATGGTAAATGCATTGATACCTTATGCAATCCGTGGAGCCATTTGGTACCAGGGTGAATCAAACATTGCAACCAAAGAAATATATGCGCATATAATGGAATCACTGGTTAACAACTGGCGCAAAGATTGGTGCCAGGGCGATTTTCCTTTTATCTATGTACAACTGGCCAACTATGGAAAGAAATGGGATTCGCTTCCTGCAGCCGGTGGTGGTACCAACAGCATTCGTGAGCAACAATTAAAAAATCTTTCAATACCCAATTCGGCCATGGTAGTGGCAATCGACAATGCCGATGACCCTGCTAATATTCATCCAAAAAATAAACAGGAAATTGGAAGAAGACTGGCATTGGCAGCAGAAGCAAAATGGTATGGTAAAAAAATTACTTACTCCGGTCCCATTTATAAAACCATGAAAATTGAGGGCAATAAAATTCGTTTATATTTTGATCATGTTGCGGAAGGATTGTTGTCAAAAGATGGGCCGTTGAAATCATTTGCCATTGCCGGTGCGGATAAAAAATTTGTAGCTGCAGATGCCGTTATTGATGGTGAAACAATCCTTGTATCTGCACCTGGTATTACAAATCCCGAAGCAGTCCGGTATGCATGGGGTGATAATCCACCGGTTAATTTTTATAATAAGGTAAACCTGCCTGCATCGCCTTTCAGAACCGACGACTGGTAATTTTTTGACTTACTTTAATTTTTTTAGATGAAATATCTGCTGATTGCATTGTTGCTTTTTTCTGTTGGTCCTGATTCAAATGCTCAGACAAAAGAAATTCAATACCTGTCCGGTACCGGTAGTGATAAAACGGTGGCCTGGGATTTCTATTGTACCGGTGGCCGCAAGAGTGGATACTGGACAAAAATAACCGTGCCTTCCTGTTGGGAGCAGCAGGGCTTTGGCGCTTATAATTACGGAAGAGATTATAAAACCTATGGTAAAAACTTTCGGTTTAATGATGAGCAAGGATTATACAAATACAGTTTTAATGTGCCGGCATCCTGGAAGGGAAAAGAAATATTTATTGTGTTTGAAGGTAGTATGACAGACACGGAAGTGAAGATAAATGGCAAGCCAGCCGGTACCATGCATCAGGGCGCTTTTTACCAGTTTAAATATAATATTACCGATAAAGTAGTGGCGGGAAAGCTAAACCTGTTGGAAGCTACGGTGAGTAAGATGAGTGCAGATGCCAGTGTAAACAATGCGGAAAGGCTGGCGGATTATTGGGTGTTTGGCGGCATTTTTCGGCCTGTTTACCTGGAAGCTGTGCCTAAGCAATATATTGACTATACCGGCATTGATGCCAAAGCAGATGGCAGTTTTGGGATGCAGGTTTTTTTTAAAAATATTTCTCAGCCCGCAAAATTGGTTGCCGATATTTTAGATGCAAAAGGAAAAATAATAAAGTCGGTTAATACAACAGTTAATAAGAATGACAGTGCGATAATATTGCGTACAATGGTGGCCGGGATTAAAACATGGACGGGGGAGTCGCCCAACTTATACTCAGTAAAAGTGTCGCTGCAAAATGCAGGAAAGCCTGTTTATCAAACCACCGAAAAGTTTGGATTCCGTACCATTGAAATTCGTCGGGGTGATGGGATTTATCTAAATGGTGTGCAGATAAAAATGAAAGGTACTAACCGGCATTGCTGGTGGCCGGAAACTGGCAGAACCTTGAATGACAGCATACAGTTAATGGACGTAAAGCTTTTAAAAGAGATGAACATGAATGCCGTGCGGTGTTCTCATTACCCACCCGATAAAAAGTTTTTGCAATTGTGCGATTCGCTGGGCATTTATGTGTTGGATGAATTGGCAGGATGGCAAAAGGCATATAGCACAAAGGCAGGTGAACCACTGGTAAAAGAAATGGTGACCAGGGATCTGAATCATCCTTCTATTATATTATGGGACAACGGAAATGAAGGTGGCACCAACAAGGAACTGGATGATGATTTTACCCAATGGGATTTTTCAAAGCGTCCCGTTATTCATCCGCATCACCGTCCGGGTAATGCATTCAATGGCATTGATTGTAATCACTATGAAGATTATTACAGCACTAAAAAAATACTCAACGATTCATTGATTTATATGCCTACAGAATTTTTGCATTCGCAGGATGATGGCGGCGCAGGTGCAGCAATGGCTGACTTCTGGGAATTGCACTGGCATGCAAAAAGAAGTGCGGGCGGATTTATCTGGGCCATGCTCGACGAAGGAATTGTAAGAACAGATCACAACAATGTAATAGATGCAGACGGACTGAATGCCAATGATGGTATCCTGGGTCCGCATCGTGAAAAGGAAGGTAGTTTTTTTGCATTGAGAGAAATATTCTCACCTGTAAAAATATCCATGCAGCAATTGCCCGAAAATTTTAAAGGAAATATTGAAGTGGAAAACAGGTTTCATTTTACCAACCTTCAATCATGTAAATTTCAATGGGCGCTGGTAAATTACTACAAGCCCGCCGACTTTTTTACAGGATACCATGTGAAAGAATCGGGTACTGCTGAAGGTTTGAATCTACTGCCCTTACAAAAAGGAAACCTGCAACTAAACTTGCCGGCTGATTTTAAAAAATATGATGCGTTGGTATTGGTTGCACTGGACTCCTTTCAACAGGAAATTTATAAATGGACCTGGGCTGTTAAAAGCAATGCTGAATTATTACAAAATGTAATTATACAGGTAGAAGGAAAAACATCGGTCAATGCAACAGACAGTGTTTACACGTTAACTGGAGGAGAGAATACCATTGTGCTGGACAAGAAGACCGGCCTGTTGAATGGCACTAAAAACCGGGCTTCAGATAAATTATCATTTGCAAATGGCCCCGTGTTGGTGGCTGGTACGGGAACTGCTATTGCATCCAAACAATTTACAGAAGGGAATACCAGCGGTGTAGAATTTACTTATGAAGGCAACATGAAATCCGCCAAATGGACCATGATGCCGAATGGCTGGGTAAGCCTTGAATATAAGTATGCGTTGGATGGTTCATTTCCATTTGCAGGCGTAAGTTTCAGTTATCCTGAAAATTTTATACTCGGTGCAAAGTGGTTGGGCAAAGGTCCGTACAGGCAATGGAAAAACCGCACGGCAGGTACGCCATTAAATGTTTGGGATAATTTATACAACGATACAAAGACTGGTTATTCTCCCATGATATACCCCGAGTTTAAAGGCTATTACGGCGACATTATCTGGATGGAATTTAATACCGTAGAAGGTAAGTTTTATGTGGCCAGTAAAGACACCGGATTGTATGTTCGCCTGTTTGATTTTTATGCCTTATCAGGAAACCTTAAACCTTCTCATCCGGCACTTCCGGCAGGTGATATTAGTTTCCTGGATTGTATTCCACCAATAGGTACTAAACTGGCACTTAACATTAGTTATAACACCGCAGGGCTGGGGCCTCAAAGTGAACTCACAAAAATCACTGGCACAAAAAAACGCACCCTGTACTTTTATTTCGGACTTCCAAAAAGTTCCGATACAAAGGAACTATATAGCCGTCCTGCGGTTGACAACGTGTTTTAACATTAAAGCAATTTGAAGACAACTATTTAAGCATACAAAACTGTGTGAAATTTGAAGCTCGTTAAATACGCCATACTATTTATATTCCTTGTTTGTACAATGAACGCTGCGGCCCAAAAGGTTGATAGTAGCTGGTATTGGCACAACATGCCAAGGGAAATCCGCTATCACCCCGAAGAAACTGATTTTGTCATTACCAATGGTAAGCGCCGTTTTACAAGAGCATTGTATGAAACCAATACTGCCTTCCGTGTAGAGGGTGGGAACTTACCCGAATTTGGTTTGTATATGCCGG
The DNA here is from genome assembly GCA_046590675.1 of Ferruginibacter sp. Classification (GTDB taxonomy): domain Bacteria; phylum Bacteroidota; class Bacteroidia; order Chitinophagales; family Chitinophagaceae; genus Ferruginibacter. Next base: position 85,111 of record JBKJUP010000094.1, read on the forward strand.
GTATGGGTGGTAATATAAAATTTGGTTTGATAAAAAATGACAGCAGTAAATGGCTGATCAGTGTCGGGAAAATAACAGCAAGGTATCGCCCCGGTAAAATGATCTGCGATATTGAAGATGATCTTTTGGGGAAAGCAATCATGCATCTTGAAGGCAAAAAAGGAAATAGAGACTTACCTATAGATGATAAAGACAATAGTAAACTATTACACACTCGATATATTTAAATTTGTTATTACCTAAAAATTTTACTTATTAGAAATCGAAAAGAAACCTGTATTTCATAAAGCATCTATCAAAAAGCAACATGAAAAATTCAACCATAAGATTATACATAATCACCATCTGTTGAACCATTCTAAAAAAAATCATTAAAAATCTCAGGACGTTGCAGGATGGTTAACTACCCGCTGATAACTAATTTCATCCGGTATAAACGATTGTATGCATATAACATTATTTAAAAGCTTCACCCGAATAGGATTACTATTATTAATCATAACTGCTGCCATAGCAGCAAACGCCCAAAACAAGGAGCCAGCATGGGTATCGCAGGTTGGTGCCAAACGCTTTCCGGCTGTGCAGAAAGTATATACGGTTAAGCCTTCAAGAGACACTTCAAAACTTATCACCAATCAGGTACAGGCAGCCATTGATAAATGCGCAAAAAACGGTGGTGGTATTGTTACCATTGCACCAGGTACTTATATCACAGGATCTATATTTGTAAAGACAGGCGTTCAATTGATTATTGACAAAGGAGTGTTGCTACTGGGCTCACAAAACTTCGATGACTATCCCGAAATTGATACACGTATTGCAGGTATTGAAATGAAATGGCCCGCAGCTTTGATCAATATTATTGATGCTGAAAATGCAGCAGTAACTGGTGAAGGAATTGTAAATGCAAGAGGTAAATTTTGTTGGGATAAATATTGGCAGACAAGAAAAGAATATGACGCAAAAGATCTGCGGTGGATTGTAGATTATGATGTAAAGCGCATCAGAACCGTGTTGGTTCAAAACTCATTTGATATCACTTTGAAGGGTGTGACTTTTAAAAACGCCGGGTTCTGGACCGTGCAATTATTGTACTCCCATCACCTGACTGTTGATGGAATTATTATTAAGAATAATGAAGATGGCCATGGCCCAAGTACTGATGGAATTGATGTGGATTCTTCTGCATGGGTTTTAATAGAAAATTGCGACATTGATTGCAACGATGATAATTTTTGTATGAAGGCCGGGCGTGACTGGGACGGACTGAGAGTGAATCGTCCGACGGAATATGTGGTGATGCGTAAAAGTATTGCACGCCGTGGTGCAGGCCTGGTTACATTGGGTAGCGAAACTTCCGGCGGCATCCGGCACATATTTGCAAGTGAACTTGTTGCAAGAAATACCGATAATGGCCTGCGCATAAAATCAGCACTTACAAGAGGTGGTATCATCGAAGATGTATATTTTCAAAACTGCGTACTTGATTCCATCAACAATATATTTCAGTTTAATCTTAACTGGTACCCGGCATACAGTTATGCAACATTGCCTGCAGGTTACAAGTACGATGAAGTACCTGCACATTGGAAATCGATACTTAAACATGTAGAGCCTGCAGAGAAAGGCATACCACATGCCAAAGATTTTTATATCAGCAATATAAAAGCCACCAACGGTACCAATGCTTTTGTGGCTGCAGGTCTGGAGCAATCGCTGCTTGACAATTTTGTTTTTAGTAATTGCCTGATTTCTTCAGTGAATTTTGGCACCTTGGAATTTACGAAAGACTGGAAGTTTAATAATATGGTGTATTCATCCATACCCAAACCGGTTGAAGTAAAAAAGAAAGACGACGACGCACCCAACGAACGTGATAAAAATTAGCAAGCGTAAAAATTGCTAATAAAACCGTTTAATACAACAAGCTTTGGCCATGAAAAAATATAAAATATTTCTTTTTGTTATTGTTGCCTTCGTTGCGTTTTCGTTTACGCAGTTGGGTCATAAGCCCGTGTTATACATCATTGGAGATTCTACTGTGAAGAATGGGGATGGTAAAAACAAAAACCTGTTGCAGGGTTGGGGAAGTTTTATAGATGGTTATTTTGATACGACTAAAATAACCATAGAGAATGATGCCATTGGTGGAAGAAGCAGCCGCACATTTATTACAGAAGGCAGGTGGGATAAAATAATGGAAAACCTGCAAAAAGGTGACTTTGTAATAATGCAGTTTGGCCACAATGATAGTGGTCCGCTGGATGATACAGCCCGTGCCAGGGGAACCATCAAAGGCATTGGGGAAGATACTGTGGCCACTTACAATCCTATTCGTAAAATGAATGAAACAGTTCATACTTATGGCTGGTACATGAGCAAGTATTTGAGCGATGTAAAATTGAAAGGTGCGGTTCCGATTGTATGTTCACCTATACCGAGGAACGACTGGAAAGATGGTAAAGTTGCAAGGGCAAATGAAACGTATACGCTTTGGGCAAAACAAATTGCAACCAGGGAAGATGCTTTTTTCATCGATTTGCACAACATGGTTGCTGATGTTTACGACACAGAATATGGGAAGGGAAAAGTAGCAACATTTTTTCCAAATGAGCATACACATACCAACAGGGAAGGCGCCATCATCAATGCTGAAAAAGTTGTGGAAGGTATAAAATCATTAAAACATTGTAAACTAAAAAACTGTTTAAAGAAGTAGTTTTAAAATATTGATCTTAGTGCAGTCAACTTCTTTTGTTTCATTTTAAACTTCATTTATCAACGTGCAGGATACCACCCATTTTATTTTAAGCAGGCGTAGTTTTTTTGCCTTGTTCAATTTCATTGCACTTACGTTGTGTTATGATGACGGCTTTAGTCAGGCTATTGACAGGCAGGCGTTGGTAGAGCGGCATACTGTTATTAATACTGCGTTTGATTCCTTGTCATCTTTATCTGTTGGTAATGGCCGTTTTGCTTTTACTGCAGATATTACCGGTCTGCAATCCTTCCCGGATGCTTACGCAAAAGGTGTAGCATTGGGTACGCAAAGCGAATGGGGCTGGCATAGTTTTCCAAATACTGAGCACTATCAATTAGCAGAAGCATTCAGAACTTACCACCTGAATGGCCGTGATGTGCAATACGCTGTGCAGGTGAACAAACCAGAGCTCAATAAAAAAGCATCGGATTATTTTCGGCAGAACCTGCATCGGTTGCAACTGGGAAATATTGGTCTTGAGATTTATAAAAAAGATGGATCATTATACGATTTGGATGATGTAAAAAATATTCATCAAACATTGAATATGTGGAACGGTGCAATTACCTCCAGGTTTACTGTGGAAGATGAACAAGTGGAAGTTATTACTTATTGTCACCAGCAACAGGATTTAATTGCCGTTAAAATTACTTCAGCATTAATTCAATTGAAACGGATAAAGGTTCGCCTGCGACTGCCTTACCCAACCGGGGGCTGGACGGATGTGGGCAACAACTGGAGTGATGATGCCAAACATTCCACCGCAATCATTCAACAAAAAACCAACCAGGTTATTTTTAAACACCAGTTGGATACCAACAAATATTACATTGCTGCGCAATGGAAGGGTACTGCTGTGTTGAATAAAAAATCAGCACATTATTATACCGTGGATCCATCCACTGCCAACTCCTTTGAAGTAAGTTTTCGCTTTTCAGCAAAGCCAGCCAATGCAATAATGGCGTCCTTTGCAGCAACAGCAGTCAATAACAAAACGCAATGGCCGGCTTTTTGGAAATCTGGTGGCGCAGTAGATTTTTCCGGCAGCACCGATACTCGTGCCATCGAATTGGAAAGAAGGGTAGTACTATCGCAATACCTTACACGCATACAATCTGCAGGCAGCAATCCTCCGCAGGAAACCGGCCTTACATACAACAGTTGGTACGGAAAGCCACATATCGAAATGCATTGGTGGCACACGCTTCATTTTGGTTTGTGGGGCCGCATGCCGTTGATGGAAAAAAGCCTTGACTGGTACAAGCGTGCAGCATCCGGTGGAAGAGAAATTGCGAGGCGCCAGGGATATGCAGGTATCCGTTGGCAAAAGATGACCGACAACGATGGACGGGAAGTGCCCTCATCAATTGGTGCTTTTTTAATATGGCAGCAGCCACATTTTATATATTTTACGGAGCTGGCCTACAGGGATCATAAAGACATGACCACTTTAAATAAGTACAAAGACCTGGTATTTGCTACTGCAGATTTTATGGCTTCTTTTCCTTATTACGATGCTGCAAAAGGCCGGTATATTTTGGGCAAAGGTGTTATTGCGGCCCAGGAAAGATTTAAAGCCGAAGAAACTTTTAACCCTACCTACGAATTAGCATATTGGCATTGGGCCCTGGCGACTGCACAAAAATGGAGAGAACGATTGGATTTGCCCCGTAACAAAAAATGGGATGATGTGATTGCAAAACTTTCTCCGTTGCCGGTGCAGGGCGATAAATATTTGTTTACAGAAAGTGCTACTGACTCATACACCAACCCGGAGTTTAGAACAGATCATCCTTCGGTATTTGGAGCGTTTGGTATGTTGCCGCAAACAGGCATGGTTGATACCACCATTATGCACAATACATTTAACTGGATTTGGGATAACTGGACATGGAACAAAACATGGGGTTGGGATTTCCCGATGACAGCGATGACGGCCACCCGGCTTGGCTTGCCGGAAAAAGCGATTGAGGCTTTGCTGATGCCGATACATACCAATACTTATCTGGTGAATGGCCACAATTACCAAGATGATCGCTTAACAATTTATCTGCCGGGCAACGGAGGATTGCTAACAGCCGTTGCGCTGATGTGTGCCGGTTATGATGGATGTACAACAGAAAACCCCGGCATACCTAAAGATGGTAAGTGGAAAGTGAAGTGGGAGGGTTTAATGAAAAGCTTTTAGTAAATTGACTGTTGAAAAATAATATTTACCTGCATGCAGATAAATATTTTATTATACTTCCAAGGGGTAAAAACGTGAATAAGAATTTTTGTCCGGGCAGTGAAGCTTTGGGCGGCATCGTTGCATCGCACTCTTGTACTTATTATCAATGGGCAGCTTCAATTACGTTTTAAATTAAATGACGCCTGTTTTATTTGTTTACAGAACAAAATAAAACATCACTCATTTATCCATTGCGCCGTATAAACAAAACAATAGTGTTTTATATAATATTCAAAATTCAACATAATGGCGTCCATTTTTTCTCTTGTAAAAAAACTTTCTTTCATTGTATTGTTGCTTTGGTTGCTGCCTGGCTGTTCACCAAAGATAGCTTCGCAAAACAAAGATTTTAAAAAGCAGGCACTGGCTACTGTTACCCTGGCCAATAAATATTTTATGGATAAATGGCCCGATGCAGGGAAGGAAATTTTTGTGCCTTCTAAAAATCGTACCTGGCCAAGCCATATCTGGACAAGGGCAGTTTATTATGAGGGATTGATGGCGCTTTATAGTGTTGATCCGCAGCCCTCATATTATAATTACGCAGTTTCGTGGGGAGATAAACACAATTGGGGATTAAGGGATGGAATCAAAACCCGTAATGGCGATAACCAGGCTTGCGGCCAAACTTACATTGATTTATATTTGATCGATAAAAAAGAAGAGCGCATTAAGGATATTAAAGCTTCTGTTGATTTAATGCTGCAGACAGATAAGATAGATGACTGGCATTGGATTGATGCCTTGCAAATGGCCATGCCTGTTTTTACACAATTGGGTATTATCTATAAAGACACCAGCTACTTTAACCGCATGTATGAAATGTATGCCTACACAAAATACAAGCATGGCGATCATGGGTTATACAATGCTGCAGATGGATTGTGGTGGAGAGATAAAGATTTTGATCCTCCCTACCAGGAACCCAATGGAAAAAGTTGTTACTGGAGCCGTGGCAATGGTTGGGTAGTGGCAGCGCTGGTTCGTGTGCTGAATGCGTTACCAAGAACGGATCCGCATTGGCAGGAGTACATGGACGACTACCAGGCTATGATGAAAGCTTTGCCTGCAATACAAAGAGCAGATGGATACTGGAACGTAAGCCTGATGGATGAATCAAATTTTGGTGGCAAGGAACTAACGGGTACGTCACTTTTTGTTTATGGTATGGCATCGGGGATTAACAATGGTTATCTTAGCAAAGAAAAATACCTGCCCATTATTCAAAAAGCATGGAATGCCATGAGCAAAGAATGTGTGCATGCAAATGGATTTTTAGGGTATGTGCAGGGCACCGGAAAAGAACCGAAAGATTCGCAACCTGTAAACTATGATGCAGTGCCCGACTTTGAAGATTTTGGGTTGGGATGTTTTTTATTGGCAGGTAGTGAAGTAACAAAAATCGCATTGTAAACTTGTTGTGTGTCGGGCTGGCTGTGATACCAGCTTACAAAGCAAGCCAATGTTTGAAAATATTGAATATTAAAAAAAGCAGTTGATTTCAACAATGAAAGTAGGATTATTTATTCCCTGTTATGTAAACCAGTTTTACCCGGATGCCGCCATTGCAACGCTTAAACTACTGGAGCGTTGCGGATGTACGGTGGTGTATCCTTTGCAGCAAACCTGCTGCGGACAGCCAATGGCTAACTCCGGTTACGAGCATCTTACAAAAGATACCAATGAATTGTTTGTAAAAAATTTTTCAGGCTTCGATTATATTGTATCTCCATCTGGCAGTTGTGCATTGCATATAAAAGATCATTTGCATGGTGCCAATGAAACAGCAGCTACACATATACGATCCACTATTTATGAGTTGACCGAATTTTTGGTTGATATATTAAAGGTTGAAAACCTACAGGCAAAATTTCCGCATAAGGTAGGCTTGCATCAAAGCTGCCACGGACAAAGGGGCTTGCATCTTTCGCAGATGTCGGAGCTTGTAGCAAAGCCATATTCCAAGCCTGGAAAGTTATTAAATATGGTGGAAGGTATTGAGCTGATTGAACTGGATCGCAGAGATGAATGTTGTGGATTTGGTGGTACCTTTTGCGTGGTGGAAGAAGCCGTAAGTGTAAAGATGGGTAAAGACAGGGTGAAGGATCACCTGGATCATAAAGCTGAATTTATAACAGGCGTAGATATGAGTTGCCTGATGCACATGGAAGGTATTTTAAAACGCCAGGGAAGTAAGGTGCAGGTGAAACATATTGCGGAGATATTGACGGCAGGAACGTAATACATTGTGTTGAATGTTGAATGATAAATGTTGAATGTTTGAAGAAATTATGTTGAATGATAAAGGTTGAATCAATGTCGTTGACTTAGCGCATTATTTTTCACGCAAAGTCGCAAAGAAATAAAATAAGTCGCGAAGAAAAAACAAAATCAATCTTGCGCCTTTGCATCTTTTCTCTCTTTGCGTGATTTTTTTCTTAAGTAAACGGCATTGAATGTTGATCCGATTATTTTGAATTTTGAATGTTGGATTTTGAATGATGATTTGTTAGCTTTCGGATGATGATTTTTTTTTAATTTTTAATTTTGATTTTTGAGTTTTGAATTTGAACAAATGTTGAAGTTAGGTAAGACGTTGACTGGCTGCCGGATTGAAGCGGAAATCCTTTTTTGTTGGGGTTTGTGCGGGGGAAAAAGATTGGAGGGTAAAGCCGGAACTAATGCTGAATGTAGTGCTGATGCTTAGTGCCACAAAAATAAAAAATACAATTATTATTTTTAACCAGTATTATAAATGGAACAACAATTAAAAGATCATGCGGCACTGGCCGATAAATTTAACCTGGACGAAGACAGAGTTGACTGGCATGATGAAACGTTGTGGTGGATCAGGCAAAAAAGAGATAAGGCCGCCTGGTCGTTGGGCGATGAATGGGAACCCCTGCGTGAACAGGCTTCTATGATTAAATCGCACACACTTTCTAATTTATCGGAGTACCTGGTGCAGTTTGAAAAAATGGCCATTGGTAATGGAATTAAAATTCATTGGGCGGCGGATGCACAGGAGCACAACGACCTAGTGCATAGTATTTTGGTGGCGAATAATATTGAGCAGTTGGTAAAAAGTAAATCGATGCTTACGGAAGAGTGCCACCTGAATGACTACTTAAAAGAAAAAAATATTGATGTAATTGATACGGATCTTGGAGAACGGATTGTGCAACTGGCGGGTGAAGCGCCCTCACATATTGTGTTGCCTTGTATTCACTGGAAGAAGGAGGAAATTGGCGAATTATTTCATACACATCTTGCAACGCCCAAGGGAAATGCTGACCCGATATTTTTAACCAACGCAGCAAGAATTCATTTGCGTGAAAAGTTTTTGACAAGGCGTGTAGCCATTACCGGGGTAAACTTTGCCATTGCGGAAACCGGTGAATTTGTGGTATGTACCAACGAAGGCAATGCCGATATGGGCGCTCACCTGGCGGACGTACACATTGCCTGTATGGGTATTGAAAAACTGATTCCGGAACGCAAAGATCTAGGCGTTTTTCTTCGCCTGCTGGCAAGAAGCGCAACAGGGCAACCTATCACTACCTATTCATCTCATTTTAAAAAGCCACGCCAGGGACAGGAGGTTCACATCATATTGGTTGATAACGGACGTAGCCGCCAGTTGGGCAGGGAAGACTTTAGAAATTCGTTGAAATGCATTCGATGCGGTGCTTGTTTTAATACCTGCCCGGTTTACAGGAGAAGCGGCGGGCATAGTTATCATACCGCCATTGCAGGGCCGATTGGTTCTATTTTATCGCCCAACCTTGATATGGAAAAATATGCCGACCTGCCTTTTGCATCTACGCTTTGCGGTTCGTGTACCAATGTATGCCCGGTTAAAATTAATATTCACGAACAGTTGTATAAATGGCGGCAGGTACTTACAACCGAAGGCCATTCGCCCAAAAGCAAAACCATGGCTATGAAGGTGATGGCGGGCACACTTTCGAGCCCGGGATTTTTTTCGTTTGCAGGTAGCTGGGGCAGGAAGGTAATGCGCATTTTACCGGGGTTGCTCAATAACCGTTTTAATCCATGGTATAAGCAACGTGATATGCCGGCTCCGCCGAAGCAATCATTTACGGAATGGTATAAAAAAAATAATAAACAATAATCGTTTTTTGAATCAATGAGCAGCAGGGATAAAATATTACAAGCAGTTAAAGAAAATCAACCGCCTCTTGAAGTGATGCCGGCAGCTTATGAAGCATCAACCAAGGTAGGCGATGCAGCGGCATTTCAAAAAGTGCTGGAAAGCATTGGTGGCACCTGTTATCATATAGCCGCTGATGAATCGGTTAGTGAAAAAATAAAGACTGTTTTTCCTGATGCAAAAAATGTAGTGTCGGTAATGGTAGGCGTGCAGGAAAATTTTTTACAGTTTGCACCAAATGTAAGCGGCCACTCATTGGAACATATTGAACTGGCCATTATGGAAGCTGAATTTGGTGTGGCAGAAAATGGTGCCGTATGGCTAACTGAAGCCAACTCAAAATACAGGGTGCTGCCTTTTATTACAGAACATTTGGTGGTAGTGATTGATGCAGAAGATATAGTACCAGATATGCACGAGGCTTATGAAAGAATTGCAAACCAGGATTACGACTTTGGTGTTTTTATAGCAGGCCCATCTAAAACTGCTGACATTGAGCAATCGCTTGTATTGGGTGCTCATGGTCCCAAACGTATGACCGTATTGATAAAAAATTAAAGCTGATTAAATTGGATTAGTGTCTTGGAAATCTAACTGGTTATTGCTAATCAATTTCCCATTGTCCGATGCTATTTCTGTTGGGATGTAAATATCAAAACTGGCTCCTTTATTTAACTCTCCGCTGGCCGTTATAAAGCCATTGTGGTTATCCACTATTTTTTTAACGATGGCCAACCCAATTCCGGTTCCTTTAAATTGCGATTGATTGTGCAGGCGCTGAAATACTTCAAATATTTTTTCGCTGTATTGGGGATCGAAGCCAATGCCATTGTCTGAGATGCTTATGTGGCAATAGTTACCCTCCTTAACATGGTTTTTATGAATGAGTTTTGTATTCAGGAGCATGCGGCTTTTTATCGATATATGTGGTGGCCTTCCTGGTTCGGAAAACTTTAGTGAATTGCTTACAAGGTTGTATATAAGTTGCCTGAATTGAAATGGAATAATATTGATGGTACACATGTCATTCCATTCAATTTGTGCATGTTTTACCTGTAGTTCTTCTTTTAAGTCTTCCTTTACTTCTTCAACGATTTTTTTCAGGTTAACTTTTTCAAATTTCTTTTCCGCGTTGCTGGTACGGGAATAACTCAATAAATCTTCAATGAGCTTTTGCATCCTTTTGGCTGCGTTGTGCATCCGTTCAAATTTATCTTTCCCGGCATCCGACAAATTTTGGGATTCTTTCTCAATTATCTGCGACGAAAAGGTTTGTATTTTTCTTAACGGCTCCTGTAAATCATGGCTTGAAATGTATGCAAATGACTGCAACTCCGTATTCATATTTTCGAGTGCGATATTCTTTTGTTCGAGTTGAAGTGCATTCATTTTTAACCGGTCATCTGCTTCTTTTTTCAGCGTAAGGTCGTGGGTAATTTTTGAAAATCCAATCACCTCATTTAGTTCGTTGTGTACGGCAGTTATCACTACATTTGCCCAAAAAAGTTCTCCGTTTTTCTTTACCCGCCAGCCCTCCTGGATTGACCGCCCGTTTTTCAAAGCCCTGTTTAAGAGTTCCTCTGGCAGGTTATTTATCCTGTCTTCTGCTGTATAGAAAACTGAAAAACTTTTGCCTATAATTTCATCGGCTTTATATCCTTTTATTTTTTCAGCACCTTTATTCCAGTTTTCAATTCTACCTTCCCGGTTTAAATAAAGTATGGCATAATCCTGTATTTCTTCCACCATCATGTGATAGCGCTCTTCACTGTTTTTAAGTGTTTCATTTAATTGTTTAAGTTCTTTTGTACGCTCTTGCACTTTAGCACTTAATTCAGTTGCAAATGATTTTTCACTGTGAATGTCCGTAAATGCACCTACCCATTTTATTATTTTATTATCGGTGTCAAAGACAGGTTCGCCAATAACAGTGTGCCAACGGTATTCACCCTGCTTGTTCCTGATTCTTACATCGCATTTATATACTTCACCCGTTGCCAAACTATGCATCCAGGTTTTTGTATTATTTTCGAAATCATCGGGATGAATAATGGCTCTCCATTCTTCCTCACCAAGGGGTTTTATGCCGGTATATTCCTGCCATCTTTTATTGGCCAACAAGGCAGTACCTTTTTCGTCTGTTTCCCAAATTAACTGAGGTAGAGAGTCGGTGAGTGTGCGAAAACGTTTTTCACTTTCCTCAACGTTTTTGCGGGCTGTTACTTTTTCTGTAACGTCATAAACTGATATCATAATGCCCGATACCTTGCCAGCAGGGTCAAATAGTGGTGAGTACCTGTAATCTAAATAAAACAGTTTCATACCATCGTCTCCTTGTACGTATGCCGGCGATTCGATATCCTCATGCGCTATTCCGGTTGTATAAACTCTACGTAGTAATTCCGGATATTTTTGTTCTTTTAGTTCGGGGAAAACATCCAGTAATTCTTTGCCCAATACGTCCTTTTCGTCCCTTCTCCAGATTTTTTCATACATTGTTGTATTGGCCATTTCAATGATAAAATCTGGACCCCTGAAAATGGTCATTGCAATGGGCGACTGCATAACCAGGTTACGAAACTGATTTTCACTTTCCAGTAAAGCATGTTTGGCATTCACGGATTCTGTGACTTCTGCAACGGTCACCATGATGGTATTGATACTTCCGTTGTCTTCTATTAACGGGTGATATACAAAGTTAAAATAGCATAATTCCTGTTTGCCAAAACGGTTGACAGGTACGGGATACTCTATGGCATAAAAAGGATTGCCGGTTTTTAAAACATCATCTAGCAATGGACTAACAGCGCCCTCTACTTCCGGCAACGATTCAAATAATGGTTTGCCTACAAAATCATTTTCTTTTTTATCAACCACCTGCAGGTAAGTATCGTTCGCCATCTCCACAATAAAGTCGGGGCCTTGCAAAATAGTAATGCCAACGGGTGCCTGCCTCACCGTATTGCGGAACCGCTTATCACTTTCCTTTATTTTTTCATCTGCTTCTTTCACTTTTGTAATGTCAATACATGAGCTGATGTATCCTGCAAAACTTCCATCCTGCCTAAAGCGGGGAGTACTTTCAGTCCATAGCCAACTATACGATCCATTCTTATTTATCATTCTGAATTCGCCGGCAAAACTTTCTCTTTTTTTCAGTGCGGAAAAAATAGTATCCATCGATGCTTCCTTATCCTCCGGATGCAACAAATCGCTCCAGCCAAATTTCAACAGTTCTTCTATTGGTTTGCCGGTTTGCCGGCTCCAGGCTTTATTAAAATAATTTGCATTGCCGGATTCATCACCCATGGAAATTAATATATCCGTGCCTTCTGCCATGTTTCTAAAACGCTCTTCACTTTCGGTTATATTATCGATCGCCTTTTTTTTCTCCGTGGTTTCCATAACGGTAACCAGTACACCCCCAACTTTTCCATCTTCATTTCTAATGGGACTATAGGAAAAATCAAAATAACATTCTTCTACATAACCGTGGCGATTTAAGGGTAACATAAAATCGGGAAAGCCAACTGCTTTTCCCAGCATTACGTCGTCAAACATTGATTCGATGATATGCCAGATTTCTTTAAATGTTTCACGGGTAGAGATGCCTAATGCCT
>JBKJUP010000079.1:0-16166 GCA_046590675.1 Ferruginibacter sp.
ACTGCAGCAGTAAACTATATGAATGCATGCAGCAGTGTTACAGAAAAAATTACGATAGGCCCCAATCCAGTTACAGATATACTTACAGTTTTAGTTGCCAGAAATAATCCAACCAAAATCTCAGTAACAATGCATTCCATTACAGGGCAACTTATATATGCAGATTCCAGGCAGGTAAGTGGAGCAGTTTCCTTCGCGATACCAATGAAAAAACTAAGTAAAGGCGTGTACTTGGTTACGGTATATTTTGATGACAAAAAACAAATCACCAGGAAAATAGTAAGATGATAAACCCATCAAAAAAATTAAAGCACACTACAGTTACTATAGTTTTTGAAAAACAGCAGTAAACATACTATCTGCTTTTTTAGCATAACCGGCTAACACTTTTTGTTCAAGTAATTTGCAGTTAAACTTCTCCTGGATATAGACCGCTATATCTTCATTTTCATTTTTAAATATGGAACAGGTAATGTAAATAAATATGCCTCCCTTCTTCAAGTGTGTAAAAGCATTGGACGTTATTTTTTGTTGCAGTTTATTATAATCAGCAATGGCCGTGTCTTTAAAATAATAAAGACTTTCAGGCGTTCGGCTCCAGGTTCCGCTACCACTGCATGGTGCATCGCATATTACCAAATCGAAATCTGAAGATATGGGTGTAAAGTCGGGCTGGCCGATATCCGAGATAAAATATTTGTACTCTTTTATCCCTGCCCTTTTAAACCTTTGATGAAGGTTTAAAACAATACTTGGCCTTATATCAGAAATGGTAAGGTCAATATTATTTCCAAAAATATCCATCAATAAAATTGATTTTCCGCCACTTGCTGCGCAACAATCCCATGCCGAAATTCGGGGAACCGTTGCATCGGCACCAGGTTTTGGAAAAGAATCCTTTCTGAAAAAATTAAGTACCTGCTGCGAACTGTAATCTTGAATTACCACATCTTTATCGATGGCCAGCATCTCCTGAACATTGGTACCAATCGGCAGTTGAATACAATCCTTACCTATTGCCTTGTAGCTAAGTCCTGATTTCTCCAGCTTTTTGAAAGTTCTTGTAATAGCCTGTGGACGTACCCTGATAAAAAGTGAGGGCTGAATCAATAATGATCTACAAAATGCATCGGGATCAACTCCCTTGCTGAGGTTTTTGGTAAAAGGTAAAATTGCAGTTAACGAGAATTCATCATGCACACAGGCAAGTTTCTCTTGTAGCGAAAGATTTATTTTCCCGTTCCATTCCGGCTTTAATTTTTCGAGAAATTCAGATGGCGCTGTTTCACACAAAAAAAAAGCCAGTAAAATTTTTTCTTCCGGAGTTAAATTGCATGCACCAAATCCGAGTCTAAAATAGTTATAACACAACGATGAAATTTGCCTTCTGTCCCTGGAGCCGTATTTCTTATTGGCACTAAAGAACTGTTTAATAAAAACAGCAAATGGCTTTTCACCTTTGAATGACATTATTAATTTGAGGGCAGTGTTAATATAGGAGTAGAATCTATTCATTTATTTATATGTAAACGGCTGGAGATAACCCAGCCGTACTATCATATCATCATAAGAAAACTAAATTTCAAGCAGGCTTCTCACAGGGTCTTTTCCAAATAAAAGCAATGCGGGGTTTTCAAGTAATTCTTTTAACCTTACCAAAAAGCTCACTGATTCACGGCCATCAATAATCCTGTGATCATAACTCAGTGCCAGGTACATCATGGGCTTTATTACCACCTGGCCATTGATCGCCATCGGCCTTTCCTGTATTTTATGCATACCAAGTATTGCACTTTGTGGTATGTTAATTATCGGCGTACTCATTAAAGAGCCAAAAACTCCACCATTGGTAAGTGTGAAGGTTCCACCGGTCATTTCTTCAATGGTCAATTTATTATTCTTTGCTTTACCGGCAAGTTCCACCACTTTTTGTTCAATGCCGGCCATACTTAAACTTTCTGCATTGCGGATAACCGGCACTACCAAACCCTTTGGAGCAGAAACTGCAATCGACACATCACAGTAGTCATGGTAAATAATATTTTCTCCATCAATACTGGCATTTACCGAAGGCCACTCCTGCAAAGCAAAGCAGGCTGCTTTGGTAAAGAAACTCATAAAGCCAAGATTGACACCATGAATTTCCTTAAACTTATCTTTATTCTTTGCCCTTATTTCCATGATTGCACTCATATCTACTTCGTTAAAAGTAGTGAGCATAGCGGTCGTGTTTTTTGCTTCTACAAGACGGCGGCTAACTGTTTTACGCAGGTTGCTCATTTTCTCAGAGCGATCATTGCGTCCAAATAATTCAAGGCCGGGTTTACGTCCGGGATTATTGAGCG
Organism: Ferruginibacter sp.; assembly: GCA_046590675.1. Taxonomy (GTDB): domain Bacteria; phylum Bacteroidota; class Bacteroidia; order Chitinophagales; family Chitinophagaceae; genus Ferruginibacter. The sequence goes on from JBKJUP010000079.1 coordinate 2,346, forward strand.
CTTCCAAAACATCCTGTTTCATAATCCGGCCATTACTGCCAGATGGGTTAATAGATTTTACATCAACTTTTTTATCAGCAAGTATGGCTGCCGCAACGGGAGAAGCTTTAACATCTGATGAGGATTTCTCCGGTGTCTGCGTAGCTGCCACTGGTTTCGGTTCTTCCTTAACTGCTTCAACTTTTGATTCAGTTAATTCCTTTGGCCTTGGTACGTCCGTATCAATACTGCATACAATGTCACCAATAGAAAGTGTATCGCCTTCAGCAGCGATCGTCTTTAATTCACCTGCCTGCTCGGCATTGATCTCGAAAGTGGCTTTTTCACTTTCCAGCTCAGCAATTATCTCATCCCTGTCAACCCAGGTACCATCTTTTTTCAACCATTTAACCAATGTTACCTCTGTAATACTTTCTCCTACAGATGGAACCTTAATTTCTATTGCCATTGTAATTTTTGAATTTGAACAAATTTCGGTTAATTTCACCTATAAATGAAATCGTTCTATGAAAATATCCGGGTAAAAAATTGAAAACTAATTTTAAATGTAGCTATTAGAGATTGCGTTTATTATTATTAATATTTGATAATAAGCAAAACCACTCCGGTTAATAAGGCAACTAATCCGTTTACTAAATAAATTTTCAACAGTTAATATAATCGTCTATTTTTAACTAGTTATATTAAAACTCCATTTTACGCTAAATTTCGCTCCATGAAGCTAATTAAAATACACTCTTTTTTGCTGTTGCTTGCTACTTATGCAGCTAACACCGCTTCGGCTCAGCTTTTTATAGATAATAATGCTCAATTTACAATTCAATCAGGCGCTGTAGTGACCGTTCAGGGCGACGTTACCAGCAATGCCGATATCCAGGGAACAGGTCTGCTGCAAATGAAAGGTGCTGGGTTGCAAAATATAAATATGAATGGGTTTATCATTCCTAACCTGGAAATTGATAATGCAGCTAATGTTACGCTGACAGGTGTTGCTAAAATAGGTTCTTCTTTACTTTTTACAAATGGCAAAGTTTTATTGGGTGCAAATAATTTGATACTGTCAGATATTGCTACCGTTAGTGGACAAGGTGCAGGAAAGTTTGTTGAAACTAACAGTACTGGCAAATTGGTAAAACTACTAGCAGCCAACGTAAGTTCTGTTGAATTGCCACTGGGTGTGGGTAGTAGCTACAGACCTGCCTTTTTAACCACAAGCGGTACTTATTCATCTGCAAATGTAGCAGTAGGCGCAAAGGCAATTGTCGATCCTAATAAGCCACCAATGATCTCCGATTACATTACCGCCTATTGGCCTGTTACAAAAACAGGTATTACCGGCACTGTAACACTCGCCACACAATATGCTGACGCCGATATAAGTGGAACTGAGACTAACCTAAGGGGATATTTTTACGATGGCACAGATTGGACCTCCGTGGGAGAAACGCACAATGCTTCATTAAATCGTGTTACCGCACCTGTTACAACTGCTTCAGGAGATTTATATGCAATGGATAAATTTGTTTTAACCAAAGCAAAAGCATTTTTACAGGGAGCTTTTAACACGACAACCGGTGTAATGTCAGATGCATTGAGGACTCCGACTAATTTAATTCCACTTACGGATCCATACAGAAGTGCTCCATATAACTTTATACAAGTAGCCAACCCAATTGCAGAAACTGCAGCAGCTAGCGTATTTGCTGATCAGGCATCTACCAATGACAACATTGTAGACTGGATATTTTTAGAGTTAAGGACCAATGGAACTAATCCGGGAAATGTGGTTACGCAAACAAGAAGTGCTTTACTTAAAAGAGATGGAAGTATCGTAGATATAGACGGAACCAGCCCTGTTACCTTCAATAACACCCCTGATGGTAGTTATACGATTGCTGTACGCCACCGGAATCATCTTGGTATTTCTGCAGACCCAACTACTAACCTGCTTGCGCTTTCAGAAAAGAAATCAACCGCTACTTTATTGGATTTTACTACCGCTACTGACGCAAAATTATATGGAACATCAGCAGCTTACACAATTGCTGCCGGCAAAAATTTATTATGGTCAGGTAATATTAATTTTAACACCAATACCAAATACACTGGCCCGGGAAATGATAAAGACTATTTATTAAGTACAGTTTTAGGAGGTGTAGGAACAAATACTGTATCTACCTACAGCCAGGGCGATCTGAATTTCAATAGAAATGTAAAATATACAGGTCCCGGAAATGATAAAGATTTTCTTTTAGCGACTGTATTAAGCGGAGCAGGAACTGTAATTATTAACCAAGCTTTACCACAATAAATATTAACTTCTATCTTAACTAATTCCTGATAAAAATTTCGTCATGAAAAAATATATAATTCTAATATTTTCACTGTTTCTTTTTTCCAACTATGGTTTTACCCAAGTGCAGGCAACAATAAAGCCGGGGAGTGTGCCCAACTCTGTTTACATTACTTTCAAATCAGCCACAACTTTAACAGCGGCAAAATTTTCTACTTTTCAGTTTGCAGTGGGAATCCCAACAGCTGTGTCAGCAGGAATTACTTCATCGGTTACTTCCTTTGATCCATTAATGGGTTATTCTCCGCTTGAAACTACCGAAATGCAAGATGGAACGAGTTATAAAGTTTTCAGTTACAGCGGAGATGGCCTACAGTCCGGATCAGGTACTACTTATAATGCCGGAGTTGAATACAATTATGCCGAGGTATTTTTTATGGGAGCTTCAATTACTTTAAATGATGTAAGATTGGTACAACTTCCTGATGGTGGTACAGCATTTCAGGATAATTTTTATGTAGCAGATAAGGGTGCAGATGTAACAAACACCACTGCACAATTCTATTCTTCTACTCCGGCGAATGTGTCCAACGATGGACTTGGCTATTCCGGTTCTTCTTATGTAAAAATAGGCGCTGTGGTTCTTCCGGTTAAATTCACAGGTTTTAATGTTGCTAAAAAAGATAAAGATGCATTGTTAACCTGGCAGATTGAAAATGAAACTTCACAATCAGATTCTTATGAAATTGAAAGAAGTACAAATGGTACCGATTTTGTAAAGGTTGATGAAGTAGCAGCAAAAAATAATGGAAGTTCTACTAACACCTATACTTTTACAGACGCTAATTTCACACGTTTTCGTGCAAGTGGGGTTGTTTATTATCGTATCAAACAAATGGATAAGGATGGCAGATTTACGCTTACCAACATCAGGACTTTAAGACTCGATACAAAAAACATTGCTGTAAATGTTTACCCCAACCCAATTAAAAATATTGCTACTGTGTCTTTTGATTTACTGAGTGATGCCGATGTAAAAATGACCATCAATGATGCTTCGGGAAAACAAGTACAAACTATACCATTACAATTATTTAAAGGAGTTAATACCAAGAAGATTGACATGAGTACACTGGCGGCCGGCAGTTATACGCTAAGTGTTAATACCGGTTCAGAAATTCAGAATATTGGGTTGGTTAAAGTGAATTAAATACCCGTTTCAAAAATATTTTAAACCCTGCCAATGGCAGGGTTTTCTATTTAGCATCATTCATAATATCTATCATTCCGAAAGTGAATATTGATTTTATTTACCTTGATAAGTTATAAATGATCCTGATTAAAGCAAGATGCCTAAAATCAAACATGTATATAAAACAAATGTGCCGACATAAAGCCGGCACATTTGTAAAATAATAGCTTCCTTAAAATTTATATAGAGAACGCTTTATCTATAATTTCCAATTGTTCTTTTGCATGTATTTTAGAATAACCGGTCGCTGTAGACGCACTCGGCGTACGGCTAATGATATAAAAGTTAATATCCTTTAGATTCATTCTCAGGAATGTGGCTGCACCCATATTCAATGGTTCTTCCTGAACCCAATGCCAGATGGCTTTGCTGTATTTTTTATACAATTCATCCAACTGATTTTGAGGCAAAGGATATATTTGTTCTAACCGTACTATTGCAACATCAGTTCTGCTTTCTTTCGCCTGGCGTTCTGCAAGATCAAAATACATTTTACCGCTACAAAATAAAACTTTGGTTATTGCACCGGCATCTTTTACAAAATCATCATCAATCACTTCCCTAAACCTTCCGCTGGTAAATTCAGTTACGGCACTATAACTTCCCGGATGGCGAAGGTTGGCTTTTGGAGAAAAATTCACCATCGGCTTTCTGAAAGGCCATGTTACCTGGCGACGCAAACCATGAAAGAAATTAGCGGCTGTAGTGATATTGGTAATTACCATATTTTGTTCAGCACACATTTGTAAAAAGCGCTCCATCCTGGCACTGCTATGTTCGGGTCCCTGGCCTTCATAACCATGCGGTAATAACATCACTACGCCATTCATGCGTTGCCATTTAGTTTCTGCTGCGGCAATAAACTGATCAATCATTGTTTGTGCACCATTACAGAAATCCCCGAACTGGGCCTCCCAAATAACCAACGAGTTTGGATTAGCCATCGAATAACCATACTCAAAACCCAATACCGCATATTCACTCAGCAAAGAATTGTAAATTCTGAACGGTGGTTGAGTTTCTGTAAAATGATTTAACCTGTTGTATTCAGTATTTGTATTTTCATCATAAAGCACAGAATGACGGTGGCTAAACGTTCCTCTCTTCACATCCTGGCCACTCATGCGTACATCCGTTCCCTGCATTAATACGCTTCCGTAAGCCATTAACTCGCCTGTGGCCCAATCTACTTTCGACTCGTCATTGTATAGTTTAATTTTATCCTGGATCAGTTTTTCCACTTTGCGTAGTGGCTTAAAATCTGATGGCCACTTCATAAGTCCGTCAAACAGTGTTTTAAAAGTTTGATCAGTAATGGCAGTTACAGGCGACAAATCAAAATCTGAAGGAACTGACCTTCGCAAACTTTTCCATTGCAATTCGGGCTTTTGAAATGTATATGGAAGCGGATTTTGTTTTACCTCATCTAACCTTTCCTGCAAATCGGCCAAAAACTTTTTTTCCATATCCTTGGCAAGCTCCTGTGTATCTGCCTCTCCAAGGTTCATCAGGTATTGTGTATATACTTCCCGTGGATTTAGATGCTTATCAATTAATGCATACAATTTTGGCTGAGTAAACTTTGGCTCATCTCCTTCATTATGCCCATGTTTACGATAGCAAACCATATCAATAAAAATATCGCTGTTAAATTCCTGGCGATAATGCGTAGCAATTTCCACTGCCTTTACCACCGTTTCAGGATCATCTCCATTTACATGCAATACCGGTGCCTTTACCATCGAAGCAATTGATGTACAATAATCAGAACTGCGGGCATCGTCAAAATCTGTAGTAAATCCAATTTGATTATTGATCACGAAATGAATGGTTCCACCGGTATAATATCCTTTCAGTTTCGACATTTGAAGCACTTCATATACTATTCCCTGTCCTGCTACCGAAGCATCTCCATGTATTAATATCGGAAGAATTTTATCATAATCACTGTCATACAATATATCAGCTTTACTGCGTGCAAAACCAACAACCACCGGATCCACCGCTTCAAGATGTGAAGGATTGGGACAAAGTTTAAGGTTGATTTTATTTCCGGAAAAAGTTTCTATATCACTGCTATAACCCAAATGATATTTTACATCCCCACTACCCATTGTTGTATCGGGTGTACTCGTTCCTTCAAATTCGCTAAATATCTGTTCGTAGGTTTTACCCAAAATATTAGCCAGTATATTCAGCCTTCCACGATGCGCCATACCAATCACCACTTCCTGCACATTGTTAAGTGCTGCTGTATTGATGATAGCATCCAGCGCCGCAATAGTTGTTTCTCCGCCTTCCAGCGAAAACCTTTTTTGCCCAATATATTTTGTGTGCAAAAATTTTTCGAACATCACACCTTCATTGAGCTTCTGGAGGATTCTTCTTTGTTGTTTTAATGGAACTGGCTTAAGCATCGTAGTTTCTACTGCATGCATTACCCATTCAAGTTTGCGGGTACTATTATCTGCACGAAATTCAACACCAAGATTGTGGGTGTAGCATTTCTTTAAATGTTCAACAATATCTTTTAGTGGTGCTTTTCCCATGCCAACGAATTTGCCGGTTTCAAACTCGGTGTTTAAATCAGCATCGCTTAGGCCAAAGTTTTCGAGTGTAAGATTTGCACGGCGATCCTTTCTTTCACGAATGGGATTGGTTTTAGCCACCAGGTGCCCCTTGCGGCGGTAGGCCTGGATGAGTTGATAAACGCTTATTTCCTTAAATAGATTTTGTGCATCAACTGTGGTGGCAGGAGCATCGTCAACTTTGGTGCCATTGGATGGACCATTATTGAAATTCACAGCAAAATCAAAGCCTTCAAAAAATTTCCCCATGTCTGCATCAACACTTGAGGGATCATTTAAAAAATCTTTGTATAGGTTTTCGATATAAGCTGGATGAGAATTGGTGATATACTGGAAATCCTTCATTGTAGTAAGAAAATTATGTAATGCTAGCGAACAATTTAAAGGTGCAAATATCGTGCATTATCGCCGAATTGAAGGGTTGATATTATTCATTTTCATAAAAAAATTCACAATGATGGCGCTAAGCAAAACGTATGTTGTAAAACAATAAAACCCAGGCTTTAATGTTGCGCTGGTATTTTTCATAGAACGGGCACCCAGGAAGGCCACAAATATGCTGATGGCAAATACATCTGCCATTGCCCATTTGCTACTCTTTACCAAAAAATATTTCCAAAAGGAGGCTACTTTGGGTTTAAAAAAAATGTAAAATACTGCCAGTGACTTTGCGATTGGAATTAGTATCCCAAATAAAAAATTAGTAAAAAAGGAAAATAATTTCCCGATTCCCAAAGAGAATTAAGCGTTCCTAACACACTTCTTTTTTCATTAAAAAGATTGATATCTATAAAAAGAGTGGCGGTGATATCTATCTTTAACATATCTAACATTAAACCCAAGCCCAGAAATACAAGTGAAACCAGGTGCAGTACCAATAAAATTTTTCGGTTCATATTGTTATTTTATATTTGAAAACCAGGTGTTATTGAACAGGCAACAGTGAAATTTAATTATTACTTCAGTTTATTCATTGTTTTGTGATCGAAAACCCTATCTTTGCAGCCCAAAAAATAAGATTTAAATGGCAAACCATTCAGCAACTAAGAAAGATGTCCGTCAAAGCACTAAGCGTAACGAACGTAACCGTTATTACGGTAAAACTACACGTAATGCAATTCGTGACATCAGAGCGATTGAAGATAAGTCAGGTGCTACTGCAAAGCAACCAATTGTTGCTGCGCTGATTGATAAATTAGCTAAACGTGGAACAATTCACAAAAATAAAGCTGCTAATTTAAAGAGCAAACTGGCTAAAAAGATTAACGCGTTAAGTAAGTAATTACATTATTTATAAATGTTTTGACCTGTCAAATTTTATTTGACAGGTTTTTTTGTTGGCGGCTTTCCCTTGAGCTTTATAAACAAAAAGTATATTCGCATACTACACAAAATATTTACCAAATGTCTAAACGCTTACTTTTTTTCATCCCTTACTTTTTTGGACTCAGTTTTTCACTAACCGTATAGCTAAGTATTACAAGCACGGCCACTCCATATTCGCAGGATTTTAAGACACTTGCCAGCACCTTCATCGTTAAAGTGATGGTTTGATCAAACGTTTGTCCTTTAAAATGTAATGATGGTATATAATATATTCATTGTGATTTTTAATTAATCAGATTCATTTTGTATGATCAAATTCATTTGTTTTTCCAGCTCATCCAAATCCTGAGTGGCAAAATAAATTCTTTCCCTTTTTACTCCGTAGTATGGATGAATGATAAAATTCCTAAACGAGCGTGGTATATGCCAGGGGTAGTTGTATTTGGCTAAAATACCATCATCGATATACCTGAATGCTTCGCCAATAATTAAAAACTGGTACTGTACGGCACTTTGATTTTTAATATCTTTTAAAAAGGATGTTTCATCTATGTCTTGCACAAATTCTTTAACCAATTTTATGGCGCCTAATATGGGTTCAGCTTTTTGTTTTGGTGTTGGCTTATCCCTAAATTTTAATCAGGTCGTTTGCGGCTGTTTGTAATGCAAAGTCTTTTAAATATCCTTTTTCAACCGAATCCACTTTCCGCCGAATTTCATTTTCAAGCAAATAAGAAATATCCAGCAGGTCACACATAGAGTATTGCTTTTCTTTGTTCAATTCAATCATAATATCAACATCGCTGTTTGATTTTTCATCTCCTCTTGCATACGACCCAAACAACCATGTACCGGATACCCTACCATCATTTTTTAAAACAGATTTTATAGTATTGATCATATTACTTCTAAAAATTTTGGTTTGAAATATAGCCTACCGGCCGATAAAAAATCACCGTACCAGGAACCGGCACATTTGCAATACCCTGTTATCGGTTGCTGCATTCATTTATATTTGTTGCTTAAAATACTTAAGGAATGGGAAATAAGGACATCTATGTAATCCCTTTGCGCTACCGCAAAATGGAAAATCTGCATATTGTATTCTGGTTGTTTAAAGATATCAGCTGGTGCATGATCTGGAAACCCCTGGGTATTGCCATGATATTTCCTACGCTGGCCATTGCAATTATCATCGCTATCCGCACAAGGCAGTTCATGAGCGAACTCTGTCACAACCTTGCCATTGTAGTTTGGATAACAGCCAATTCCTATTGGATGATCAGTGAATTTTTACATTTTGATGCAAATCCTTTATTTGGCGAATACACCTTTAAACACCTGGCTTTAGTTCCGTTTTTTGCAGGTGTTTTTATACTTGCCTACTATTATGCCTGGTGGAAGCCAAGGAATGAGGAAGTGCTTGAAACAATGTAGGGTTTGTGGTTCATGGTCCAATGTGGATGAATTATAGTTCATAGTTCATGGTTGATGGTTCATAGTAAATGCATTTGTTTTTGATTTTTTACTTTTTACTTTTTACTTTTTACTTTTTACTTTTTAGGATTGGCTTTTAGGTTTCTATTTTCCAAATCCGGCATTTTCCGTGTCTGCTTTCCCCCTTAATTTTCTATCTGTATATTTGCAGCCGCTTTGATAAAAGCACAATAGCATTACTGAACCTGAACGGAGTCCCGATTAAAATACGGGATCGACTGTCGTCGATGCGGCCAATTCAGGGTTCCATTGCCGGTTTCACAATTATCAACTATCAATAATTAAATAATATGTATCGTTCCCACACCTGCGGCCAATTAAGGATTGCCGATATTAATAACACCGTTACCCTCAGTGGCTGGGTGCAAACCGTTCGCAAATTTGGCAGCATCACTTTTGTGGATTTGCGTGATCGCTATGGTATTACGCAGCTTCTTTTTTCAGAAAGCCTCAACGACAAACTGGATGCCAACCCGCTGGGAAGGGAATTTGTGTTGCAGGTAAAAGGTGTAGTGAACGAACGCAGCAATAAAAATAAAAATATACCTACCGGCGAAATTGAGATTACCGTTACTGACTTTACCATATTAAATAAGTCCGCCGTACCTCCATTTACCATCCAGGATGATACCGATGGTGGAGACGAACTGCGGATGAAATACCGCTTCCTTGACTTGCGTCGCAATATGGTAAAAAAGAATCTTGAATTACGTTATGCAGTTAGCCGCAGTACCCGTAACTATATGCATGAAAATGATTTCATGGATATTGAAACGCCTTTTTTAATTAAAAGCACACCTGAAGGTGCCCGTGATTTTGTGGTGCCATCAAGGATGAATGCAGGCCAGTTTTATGCTTTACCGCAGAGCCCGCAAACTTTTAAGCAGTTGCTGATGGTGAGCGGATACGACCGCTACTACCAGATTGTAAAATGTTTCAGGGATGAAGATTTACGGGCTGATCGCCAGCCCGAGTTTACACAGATAGATTGTGAAATGAGTTTTGTAGAGCAGGAAGATATTTTAAAAATGTTTGAAGGCCTGGTAAAACGCATTTTTAAAGATGTAAAAAACATTGATTATACCGATATCATTGAACGCATGACCTGGGAAGATGCCATGTGGAATTTTGGTAATGACAAACCAGACATTCGGTTCGACATGAAAATTTGTAACCTGAAATTTCCACAGCATACTTTTCCATTAAAGGCAGCCTCCCCCAACCCCTCCGAAGGAGGGGCTTCTGAACACCCGGCGCTGGCCAGTGAGTTTGCTGTTTTTAATGACGCTGAAACTGTGTTGGCCATTTCCGTTCCCGGTTGCAGCGAATATACCCGTAAACAAACCGATGAATTAACCGAATGGGTAAAGCGTCCGCAGATTGGTATGAAAGGGCTGGTGTTTATTAAATATAATGCTGACGGAACTTTTAAAAGCAGCGTTGATAAATTTTACAGTCCTGAAAAATTAAAGGCCATTGCAGATGCCGCCAATGCAACAGCCGGCGACCTGATTTTAATATTGGCCGGTGCCGAAGAAAAAACAAGGAAAGCCACCAGCGATTTACGCATGTATATGGGCGAACGTCTTGGCCTGCGCAAAGCAACTGATTTTAAATTGTTATGGGTGCTCGATTTCCCCTTGTTTGAATATGCCGAAGAAGATAACCGCTGGGTAGCAAGGCATCATCCGTTTACCTCTCCAAAGCCAGATCATATTGATATCATGATCAACAATAACCCGGTAATTGACGATGCCTCTAAATACCTGGAGCATCCGTATGCAGGCATTAAAGCCAATGCGTACGACATGGTGTTGAATGGCAATGAAATTGGTGGTGGGTCTATCCGTATTTATCAACGCAACCTACAGGAAAAAATGTTTGCGGCTTTAGGTATGAACGCCGAAGAGCAACAACATAAATTTGGATTTTTACTAGGCGCTTTTGAATATGGCGCACCGCCACATGGCGGACTTGCCTTTGGTTTCGACAGGCTTTGTGCCATCCTTGGCGGCAGTGAAAGTATCCGTGACTTTATTGCCTTCCCTAAAAATAACAGTGGCAGGGATGTAATGATTGATGCACCTTCTACCATTGATGCAAAGCAGTTTGAAGAACTGCAGATAAAGCTGGATTTAAAATAATTTGTCTCAGATATTAAGACAGAAAATATTAATAAGAAATGGCCGCTACTTTATGGCGGCTGTTTTGTTTTATGTAAGTAAATATTTCGGGTGTATTTAAAAAAGGTGACACCTCTTCCGATATATTTAAATGCAACGAATTCCCCTGATGTGTATTTTTAGGCGTCAATATTGTAGTTAAGTTGCAAAGACAATTGCCCGCCAAATATTCAGCTTCACCCTAATCCACTATAAATTTCAACCTCCTTTTGTAATAAGTTAACTTTAACCATTAATTTTCTTGTTAACTGAAAAGAATGGCCATTAATCAAATCCCATTAGCTGAACGCCTGCGACCCAATACATTGAATGAGTTGGCTGGTCAGCAACACCTTACCGGAAAGGGCAGCATATTGCGTACGGCCATTGAAAATGGTAAAGTGCCCAGCATGATACTTTGGGGACCACCCGGTGTTGGAAAAACCACCATTGCAAATATTATTGCGCAAACATTACAGGTGCCCTTTTATACATTGAGTGCCATTAGCAGTGGCGTAAAAGAAGTGCGTGAAGTAATTGAAACCGCCAAACATCAGCAAAACGTAATACTGTTTATTGATGAAATTCACCGCTTTAATAAGGGACAGCAGGATGCCTTGTTAGGCGCCGTAGAAAAAGGCATCATTACCCTTATTGGGGCAACCACCGAAAACCCATCCTTCGAAGTAAACAGTGCCTTGCTAAGCAGGTGCCAGGTATATGTATTAAAAGGATTGGATAATGATGAACTGGTGGCATTGCTGCAACACGCCATTGATAATGACGAAATATTAAAAACAAAAAGTATTGAATTAAAAGAAACAACGGCCATCATTAATATTTCCGGGGGCGATGCAAGAAAGTTATTGAACCTGTTGGAACTGGTAACCGAAGCATTGCCAGAACCTATTATAATTACAGATGATAAAGTAATGGAAGTTGCCCAGCAGCGCATAGCCATTTACGATAAAAGTGGTGAACAACACTACGATATTATTTCTGCTTTTATTAAGTCTATCCGGGGCAGCGATCCCAATGGAGCGTTGTATTGGCTGGCAAGAATGATTGAAGGTGGGGAAGATGTAAAGTTTATTGCCCGCCGTTTATTGATACTTGCCAGTGAAGATATTGGCAACGCCAATCCCAATGCTTTGTTATTGGCCAATGCCACTTTTGATGCGGTTAATAAAATTGGTTATCCGGAGTCGAGGATCATTTTATCTCAGTGCGTAACCTACCTTGCCAGTTCGGCCAAAAGCAACGCGGCTGTGGTTGGTATCAGTGATGCCATGGCGGCTGTACAACAATTTGGCGATCTGCCCGTTCCATTGCATATCAGGAATGCGCCTACCAAATTGATGAAGCAAATGAATTATGGCAAGGACTATGCATACTCACATAATTATGAAAATAATTTTATGGAACAGGAATATTTGCCTGATAAAATAAGTGGGAAAAAATTTTTTAATCCGGGTAATAATGCAAGGGAACAGGAAATGCAGCGTTACTTAAAAACACTTTGGAAAGAAAAATATGACTACTGATTTTTAACCAATTGAAAGTCATCACCACCTAAAAAAACACTTTTATAAATTTGAAACTTTATGAAAACAATTAAACTGGCATTATTGGTCTCGCTAACTATTGTCTGTGTTTCTTGTAAAAAAGAACATTCCATCGCTACCAATAAGCTGGCTGCAGCCAGTTATACCAACGTTGCTTACGGCAGTGACCCGTTGCAAAAATTAGATGTTATTTTACCGGAAGGAAGATCAACCGTGACTACCAAGGTTATTGTTATGATTCACGGTGGCGCCTGGTCATCTGGCGATAAAACAGAGTTGGCACAAGTAGTTGATTCTTTCAAAAAGAAGTTTCCTGATTACGCCATTTTCAACATCAATTATCGTTTGTCTGCGTCTCCGGCCAATCTTTTTCCAACCCAGGAAAATGATGTAAAATCTGCGATGGAATTTATCTACAGCAAAAAAACGGAGTACCTTATTTCTGATAAATGGGCGCTGGTTGGCATTAGTGCCGGCGGCCACCTCGCCATGCTACAAGGTTATAAATACAACAGTCCGGTCGTTCCAAAAGCAATCGTTTCTCTTTCCGGCCCCTCCGATCTTCCAGATATGTACCAAAATCCGGCTGGAGGAAATCCGCTCATTTCTGCATTGCTGGTGTCCATTGTAGGCAAGTCGCCTGCTCAGGATCCGCAGTTATATTTCAATTCAAGCCCGGTTAATTTTATTACTGCAACTTCACCTCCAACATTGTTATTGTATGGCGATGTGGACCCGCTGGTAACGCCACACCAGGCTGTATTAGTAAAAGATAAATTACAGGCCGCCGGCGTAGCCAATCAATACGTTTTGTACACAGGCGCTGCTCATGTAGATACCTGGTCAACTATAGTATTTAATGATGCCTTCGGAAAAATAGAAATATTTATCAATGCACATGTGTTGTAAAATTTCATTCCTCAAAAGGAAGCGATTTCATTTTAATTGCAGATAGTAAAAATTATTTTTTACCCGGCATTTGAATTACTATTTAGCTTCATCCGATAGCGGATGGCGTCGCAGCCGATAGATTCTGTGTTAATCGCCAAAAGATTTCCTGCTTTTTTTCTTAATTTTATTCTTTAGGCGTCCTGGTGACAGCCTGTTTAGGGGGCGGTCTATTAATGACCGCCTTCTA
>JBKJUP010000030.1:0-82682 GCA_046590675.1 Ferruginibacter sp.
CTCTTGTACTTATTATCAATGGGCAACTTCAATTGCGTTTTAAATTAAATGACGCCTGTTTTATTTGTTTACAGAACAAAATAAAACATCACTCATTTATCCCTTGCGCAGTATAAACATATTGTAAATATGTACACTTCTTTTTATTAAGAACTGTACTTTATATTTTTAGATGGACTTAAAAAAGGCAGCTGCTGAAAAGGCAGTCTCATTCATTAAAACCAACACTGTTATTGGTTTAGGCGCTGGTGCTACCATGGCACATCTTGCCGGATTATTAAATCACGCAATTAATCAGGGACTAAAAATTAAAGTGTTGACCTCTTCTTATTCTACCCGTCAGCTATTAGAAGGATTTGGCATTCATGTAGTTGCTGCCAGCGCTGTATCAACCATTGATATTTATTTTGATGGTTGCGACCAGGTTGATAAAAATTTGAATGCGTTGAAGAGCGGCGGAGGTATTCATACCCAGGAAAAAATACTGGCTTCGATGGCAAAAGAATTTATGATTGTAGGGGATGAGGGCAAGTATGTAAATAGCTTCGACACAACGTATCCGCTTGTAATTGAAATATTACCGCAGGCTATCAGGTACATTCTGTCGGTTGTAGAAAAGCACTATCCCGGTGTGGTAATATCGCTCCGCATCAGTGATAAAAGAGATGGTGCAGTATTTACAGATAATGGCAATTACTTACTAGATGTATTCTTTAAAGCCTGGCCCGAACTTTCAGCACTAAACACGACAGTAAAATTGATTACCGGAGTGGTTGACACATCGCTGTTTTACAACATTGCCAGTTCATTTATAATGGGACATAAAGAGGGCGTGCAGGTTATCAATAAGTAACCAGGTGGTTAATGAATGATTAGGTGAGTTTTTTAAAATGATTGTAGGTTTTTCATCCCTCTAAAAATGTTTCTCATACATCAGGTTAAATATGCTGCCATCCAGCATAATTTGTTTTCAGGTAATAATAAATTGCGGCATTTAAATGATAATGAATGATCCTTTCTACACGCATTCAATAAAAACAATAATGGCTAAAAAATCAAAACATCTCTTTAGATATTTTATCACTGCAATGATGCTGCTGTTATTTGTTTTTGGGAGCCATGCTCAAACCGAGTTGGCTCCCTGGGGAAATTTAACAGGTATTCGTGTTGACGGGCAGTTAATGGAATTTGAAAGCAATTTAAATGTGGTACAAAAAAACTGGAACCTGGTAAAATCCACTGGTAAGGAACGGCAGCGGCCCATGTATTTAAGAAATGGAAATGAGCAGGTGGTTACTACAACAATTGATAGCATTGATTTTAAAGAGTCTGTTTTAGACGCTGGCAAAGGTAATGCGCATGTAACCGTTGAGATAACAGCAAAAGCTGACCAGGCAATGGATGGCGTGTATATGGGACTGATGCTGCCCGACGATTTCAATACGGCTGCAACCATACAAATCAACCAACTAAAACCCATACCATTTTCGTTGTCGTCAGTAGCATTCAAGCAATACCTGCAAACTGCTGTTACATTACTTCGGATTGTTTCACCCAACCGCCAACTTACTATCAGTTTTGAAAAGCCGGTCATTCTTATTGCAGGCAAAGAAACCAGGCGAAATAAAGGCAGGTTGTATATTCCACTACATTCAGGCGATGTAAAAAAAGGTGAAATAAATACAATTGCATTTAATATAAAAGCTTCGGGAAAAGTAAATAGAGATCCCATAAACCTGGTTTTGAATACCAATAAAACAGGAAGAGTATTTGATGGCCTGGGTGGTAATTTTCGTTTGCAAAATTTAAAAACCGATCCACAGGTAATTGATTACTGCCTTGAGAATTTAAGGGTTTCCTGGGGTAGAGTAGAAATGCCCTGGTGGTTTTGGCAACCTGCTATTGATACCAATCCAATTGTAGCAGCAAAGGCGGGTAAATTAAATATACGGGTTCAGCGTGCCATGGAGATGGCGCAAAGATTGTATAAGCTGGGTATGCCGGTAATAGTTACCGCTTGGTCCGCACCACCGTGGGCCATTGTTGGAGCGCCAAAATTCCGTCCCGGTCCGGATGGCGTTTGGGGTAACCCGTTAGATCATTCCAAAGACAATGAAATTTATAAGTCCATTGCAGACTACATACAATATTTAAAAGACGAATATGGTGTTGAGGTAGCCATGTTTTCTTTTAACGAATCCGATTTGGGCATTAATGTACGGCAAACCGGCGAAGAGCATGCGGCCCTCATAAAGGGTCTTGGTGCTTATTTTGTATCAAGAGGGTTAAAGACGAAATTACTGTTGGGCGATAACTCGGATGCAACTACTTACACATTCATCGACCCGGCTTTAAATGACCCGGAAACGCATCCATATATCGGTGCAGTATCTTTTCACTCCTGGAGAGGTTGGGAAACAGCAACTTTGCAAAAATGGGCAGATGCTGCTTCCAGGTTACATCTTCCGTTATTGGTAGGCGAGGGCAGTATTGATGCGCAAGCCTGGGGCTACCCTGCAATTTTTGAAGAGCAGACTTATGCGCTGGAAGAAATTAATTTATACACCAGGTTGTTGGCTATTTGCCAGCCTGCTTCTATTTTACAATGGCAGCTTACAGCTGATTACTCTCCACTTTCCGGTGGTGGTATTTTTGGAGATAATGGACCGTTAAGACCCACGCAAAGGTTCTGGAACCTGAAGCAATTGGCATCCACACCGCAAGGGTTAAACGCCATGCCCATTCAATCAAATGCTGCCGGTATTTCGGTGGCGGCGCTCGGCGACAATGTTAAAAATGTTTATGCCATTCACCTGGTAAATAATGGGGCATCCCGCCAGGTAATACTTACCGGGCTGCCGGTTAAGCTGACTGCTTTTAAAATTTATGTTACTGATAAAAAGCGTGCAATGCAGTTGGGAAAAGTAATAAAAGTGATCAATGGGAAAGCTACATTTATGCTGGATGAAACTTGTTACACAACATTGATAAGTAACTAATAATTTTTCAACTCAGTGACTCTTTAATTCTCCTTTGACACGTTTAAAAATTAAAGTCGAGGAAAACATTGATTTTAATTATTAATGGGAAAAGATGCCATGAAAAGATATAGTAGAAGTCCCGATTAGGTGTAACATCGGGATGCCGATAAAAATCGGCAAGTGACACAACGAAGCTGCCATGAAATACTGATGCTCGTTAACAAAAAAAACAAAATCAGGTTTAAGTTGTCAAAGGAGCATTCAATAGCGTAAAAAAGAATTTTTTTCCCTTTTAAATACTCCATTATTTAATGGAGCACATCAATTAAAAGTTATATGAAGCAACGATTACTTAGTAAGATGGCGCTGATCATCATCGGGCTATTATTTTTAAACACAATGGTGCAGGCACAAAGTTCCAAAAGTGCCGGAGCTATGAAATTAAATGACCTGGAGTATCTCGAATACCAGGGCGTGAATGTAATGCTGGCGCATGATTTTTATCCTGAAAGTCACCAGGGCGGTGTTGGTATTATTCAAAATGGATTACGTGTTGCCACTAATGGTGATCTAAGGCTGGAACCTACACCCGGCCAATGGCAACCAACACCCAAAGTTGGTAAGCGTGTAATTGATCGTGCAAAGCAGGAAGTGAGTGTACGAATGGAATATCCGAATGAGGAAATTAACCGTAAGGGGTTTAATCCCATCATATATCCGGATCTTAATTTTAGCTATAATATTCGGGTATTGCCTGCCGGTAAAGGTTTTAAAATAATTGTTGACCTTGATAAGCCATTGCCCGATGAATGGATCGGTAAAGTTGGTTTCAACTTTGAATTGTACCCGGGTATATTGTTTGGGAAATCTTATTACATGGATCAGCAATCGGGTATTTTTCCATTGCAGGCAAATGGCCCCATGTATAAAGACGGTGATGGCGAATTACAGATACAGCCAATGGCAAAAGGAAATATGTTAACGGTTGCTCCCGGATCCGATCGTCAGCAGATGATCATTAAAAATTTAAAAGGAAATAACCTGGAATTAATTGACGGCAGGGGTAAGCACAACAATGGTTGGTTTGTGGTTCGGTCACTGGTGCAAAAAGGTGCTACTGCAAATGCCATTGAATGGTTGGTAACACCCAATGCCATCGAAGGTTGGAAGGCTGATCCGGTTGTGCAGGTATCGCAGGTTGGCTATCATCCCAAACAACAAAAAATTGCAGTGATAGAATTGGACGCTAAAGACAATAATATTCAGCAGGCCTCACTGTTACGGTTAAAGGAAACCGGTGGATTAGAGGCGGTGCTAAATGTATTACCCAAAAAATGGGGCAAATTTTTGAGGTACAATTACCTGCAGTTTGATTTTACAAGCGTAAAAAAACCTGGTATGTATGTGGTGAAATATGGTAAGTACACAACAGAGCCTTTCCAAATAGATAGTGAAGTATTTAGCCGCAATGTATGGCAGCCAACACTTGAATATTTTTTGCCAGCGCAAATGTGTCACATGCGTGTGAACGAGCGCTACCGGGTATGGCACGGCTGGTGCCACCTGGATGATGCCCGGATGGCACCTGCAGATTCAAATCATTTTGACGGCTATTTCCAGGGCGCTTTATTAACGCATTATAAAAGCGGTGATAATGTTCCGGGTCTTGACCGTGGTGGCTGGCACGATGCCGGTGACTTTGATCTGCGGGTAGAGTCTCAGGCCGAAACCGTTCAGGGGCTAGCGCTTGCATACGAACAATTTAACCTGGATTATGACAATACAACGATTGATCAGCAAAACAGGTTAGTAGAAATTCAGGAGCCTGATGGCAAACCGGATGCATTGCAGCAAATGGAGCATGGCCTGCTTTCAATTGTTGGTGGCTATCGTTCTTTAGGCAGGTTATACAAGGGTATTATTGAACCTACAAAAAGGCAATATGTGTTGTTGGGAGATCCTGCAAACCTCACAGATAACATACCTTTTAAAACCAGCGATAAACTAAATGTTCCCGCAGTCGGTTTGCCAGGATCACCGGACGATCGCTGGGTATTTACAGAAGATACCTTATCGTGAGTTAAGTGTAGCAGCTTGTTTGGCAACAGCAGCAAGGGTTATGAAAGGATACAATGATACACTTGCTAGCCAGAGCCTGCAGATTGCAGAAACGCTTTGGAATGAAACCAAGGAAAAAAATGCGATGGCAAGGGTGAAACTGGCTGTAGAACTTTTATTAACTACAAAGGATAAAAAATATGCTGATTTTCTTACTACGCACACAGAAGAAATAGCTAAGAATTTTGAGAATACTGGTTGGGTTGTAGGCAGAAGTTTTCCATACCTGGATGATGCGTCCTTTAAATCGGTCATCACTGCGGCGGCGAAAGTTTACTACACAAAAATTGTGGCACAGGGAAAATTGACGCCTTATGGTGTTCCTTACGAACCCAATATCTGGGGTGCCGGATGGGGCATTCAAAACTTTGGCTATCGCCAGTATTTTTTACATAGTTCTTTCCCTGAAATTTTTCCTGCAGATTATATGCTGGATGCAATGAATTTTATTTTGGGTTGCCACCCCGGTTCTAACACAGCATCATTTGCTTCGGGTGTGGGTTCCCGTTCGGTTACCACTGCTTATGGTTTTAACCGGGCAGATAGGTCCTATATTCCGGGAGGGATTGTTTCGGGAACGGCACTGATAAGGCCTGATTTTCCGGAGTTGTTAACCTGGCCTTTTTTATGGCAGCAAACAGAGTATGTATTGGGCGGCGGCACAACCGATTATTTGTTTTTAGTGCTGGCTGCTGAACATGAATTGAATAAGAAATAATCTCAACACAGTTAATTATGAAAATATATTCCTTCATAACATTCATCTTAATCTTTAGTACCGGCTATGCTCAAAAGGCAATAATGCCAGGCACCAAAGAAGAGCGTTTCCAAATAGCAACGGCTATGGAACATTCGCTTAGAACAGAACTATTAGATAAATGGTATCCTCAATCAACCGATAGTTTGTATGGTGGATTTTTGAGCACTTTCACTTATGATTTTAAACCCGTGGGTCCACAGGATAAATTCATTGTAACACAGGCCCGTCATACCTGGACCAATGCCATGGCGGCAAAACTGTACCCGGGGAAAGCATACTACCTGGCCGGTTCAAAACATGGATTTAATTTTTTAAGGGATGTAATGTGGGATAAAACGTACGGAGGTTTTTATGGACTGGTTACAAGGCAGGGCATTGATAAAAGTAATCCCGTTTCTCCGAAAGAAGCATACGGAAATGCATTTGCAATTTATGCATTGGCGGCATATTACTCCGCTACCGGCGATACAGCAGCGCTAAGCCTGGCAAAGCAAACATTTATGTGGTTAGAGGCACATAGTCATGATCCGGTACACAAGGGATATTTTCAGCACTTGCAAAGAGATGGAACTCCGGTGATAAGAGGTTTAAACGCTTCATCGAATGCCGAAACAGGTTACAAAGATCAGAATTCGTCCATCCATTTACTGGAAGCATTTACAGATTTATATAAGGTGTGGCCCGATGAATTGGTAAGGGAACGGTTACAGGAAATGCTGGTATTGGTGCGGGATAAAATCACAGCACCGAAGGGTTACCTGGTGCTTTTTTTTCAGCCCGACTGGACACGGGTTTCTTTTCGTGATTCTTCAGAATCCTATATTTTAAAACATAAAAACCTGGATCATGTTTCCTTTGGGCATGATATTGAAACTGCTTACCTGATGCTTGAAGCGTCACATGCGCTGGGCATTCAGCATGATGATAAAACAAATGCAGTAGCAAAAAAAATGGTTGACCACGTTTTAAAAAATGGCTGGGACAACACTGTTGGCGGGATTTATGACGAAGGTTATTACTTTAAAAATAAGCCTGCAATAACGATTGTTTTGGATACTAAAAACTGGTGGGCACAGGCAGAAGCAATGAATACATTATTATTGATGGCAGACAAATATCCCACAGATCCATTGCACTACTATGAAAAGTTTAAGCAGCAATGGAACTATATTCAAACTTACTTAATTGATCATGAAAATGGCGGCTGGTACGATTCCGGGCTTGATAAAGATCCATCCAGGAAAACTGCATTAAAAGGCCAGATATGGAAAGGTGCCTATCATGATTTTCGGGCACTTACTAATTGTATTAAGCAATTAAAAGATGCAGGTAATGAACCGGCAAAATAAATGTAACCGGTATCTTTACATCGGTCATTCAGGAATCATTCTTAAAAATTTTAAAAGCAATGGACAAAGTATTAAAGGTTGGATTAATTGGTTTTGGTATAGGTGGACAAATATTTCATGCGCCGGTATTAACTACGGTTAAAGGTTTATCACTCGTAAAAATAAGGGTGGTAAAACCAGACCAGGTTGCAGTAGCAAAAAGTAAATACCCAGGTGCGGAAATTGTCGCAACTTCTGAAGAAATTTTTAATGATAGAGAAATTGACCTCGTAATTATTACCACACCCAATACATCACATCATTCATTGGCCACCCAGGCATTACGGGCGGGCAAACATGTGGTGGTGGATAAGCCATTTACCATTACTACCGCAGAAGCCGACGAACTGATTGCGCTTGCTGAAAAGCAGGGAGTAGTTTTATCTGTTTATCATAGCCGCCGGTTCGACAGTGATTTTTATACCATTCAACAAATCATCAATAAAGGATTGTTAGGAGATATTGTTGAATTGGAAAGCCGTTATGATCGTTTCCGTAACTTTTTAAAACCAAACGCCTGGCGTGAAGCAGATGCACCGGGCACCGGAATTTTATATGATTTGGGATCGCATCTTATTGACCAGGCGCAGGCATTGTTTGGGCTGCCGGAAGCCATCACGGCGGATTTACGTGCCCAGAGAAAAGGAGCCAAAACCATTGATAATTTTGAAGTGATCCTGCATTATACCGGTATAAAGGTTACGGTAAAAGCTGGTATGCTGGTTAAACAATCGCTGCCACGTTTTATTCTTTTAGGCAATGAAGGATCTTTTGTTAAGTGCGGGATGGATGTACAGGAGGAAGCATTGAAAGCCGGATTTACTTCGCAGACTAAAGACAACTGGGGAGTAGAACCTGCGGAGATATGGGGCACTGTCAACACTAATTTGAATGGGCAACATTTTGTAGGAAAAATAGAGAGTGAGCAAGGTAATTACCCCGCATTTTATCAAAATATTTATAACACCATCACTGGTAACGAAGAACTAATTGTTACCGCATTGCACGCTCGTAACAATGTCCGCATTATTGAGCTGGCCATGCAAAGTGAGCTTGAAAAAAGAACCGTCAATTTTTCATTTACTTAATATTTTTTTCTGCATTTCAAAGTTTACAAAATATAATTATGGTCGTAAAAATAAACAGTTGGATTATATTAATTGCAGTATGCCTGCTTGGCTGCAAAACAGCTAAATTAAATACAAATGCTGTAAATGAATTGCCCGCAACATCACTAAACCCTTATGGAAGGTTTATGGTTGATGGCCAACAAAATCTTGAATTAATTAGTTCTGCTGCACATATTGGTTTTAGTTTTGAAGGAACAGAATGCCGGTTGTATGTTTCATTATCATCCGAAAAAATTCATAATTATATCCAGTACGAATTGGATGGTGTTTACCAGAAAAAAATTAAAATAGAAGGAAATACCAGTCACCCCATTTTACTAACGGCACCGAATGGAGGCCCACACACGATCTGGATTTATAAAACCACAGAAGCGCATACCGGGCCCATCCTTATTCAAAAAGTTACCGGTAAAAATATAAGGCCACTCAAAGTTTCCAATGCGCCGTTGATAGAATTTATCGGCAACAGCATTACTTGTGGTGCTGCTGCCGATCCGTCTGAAGTGCCTTGCGGAACCGGCGAATATCACGACCAGCACAACGCATATTTTGCTTATGGACCACGGGTGGCCCGAACCCTGGGAGTAAATTTTATTTTAAGTAGTGTAAGTGGTATTGGCATCTATCGAAACTGGAACAGTGATGGCTTAACTATGCCGCAGGTATTTGATAAACCCGATTTTCAGTACAACAATTCAGCTATGTGGGACTTCAGTTTATTTACGCCAAAAATTGTTAGCATTGCCTTAGGTACCAACGATTTTAGTACCGGTGATGGTAAGCGGCCAAGGCTTCCATTTGATAGTGCTGTATTTGTAAGCAGCTATGTTCAGTTTGTAGAAAATGTAAAAGCGAAATATCCCGAAGCCCAGATAGCACTGTTAAGCAGCGCCATGGTAAATGGAAATAACAGGCAGTTACTGGAAAATTGTTTAACGGCAGTAAAAACAAACATAGACGCACTGCATACTTCGGGAAAAAGGATAGCGGTTTATTTCTTTCAGCCAATGCAGGCACATGGTTGTGGAGGACATCCCAATATTTCCGACCATGCAATTTTGGCGAACGAACTTACTCCGTTTTTCGAAAAATTATTGCAATAAATGTTAATGGAAAACAGCAGGCTACAAGGGAAAAATTAATCCAGGGTTATTTACACTGCTATATTTTCAATAAGTTCCTGGATATTTTCTTTTAACTCTATAAAATTATAAGGCTTTGTCATAAATGCTTTTGCGCCACGTTCCAAAGCAATTTTACCTTCCCGCTGATGGGATGAGGTGGAATATATAACCACAGGGATTTCCTTTAAGATTTCGTTGGTTTTCAATTCTTTTAAACATTCCCAACCACTTATGGAAGGCATATTAATATCAAGGAAAATAATATGTGGAAGCTGAATTTGTAGTTGGGCCATTTGGTCCAGCGCTTCTCTTGGATTATCCATATACACA
This sequence comes from Ferruginibacter sp., assembly GCA_046590675.1. Lineage (GTDB taxonomy): Bacteria > Bacteroidota > Bacteroidia > Chitinophagales > Chitinophagaceae > Ferruginibacter. The sequence goes on from JBKJUP010000030.1 coordinate 9,832, forward strand.
AAACTGGCTGTTTTATCTACCTCACCCAGGGCATCCTCAAAAAGTTCTGCATCCTCTTTATCATCATCAATTAATAAAATTCTTTTCACCATAGGTATTGTTTTGCTGTAGCCGGGTTTTATTTAGAGTTTAAAAACTTGCGCTAAGATATAATGATTTTTTTTTCAATTTTTTGATTTCTTCAAAGTTGCGCCCAGCACACTTTAACGATGTTTTTTGATATTTATCAAAACAAGAAAGCCTGTATGGTTAAACTAAATGCCAACCCAGCCAACATATCCTTTAATAGATAGTGTTCTTTTGAGCCTTTGTAATTTCAGCAGTGTTCACAGATAACCTGGTACCTATCTCTTCTTATCACGCAGGAAAACAGGTGTTTTTGATTTTTAAATACCATTTTACCAATTAATTATTGTGCGTTTTCAAATTTTTATCAGATGGTGTGATTTTTACGATTCTTTTGGAAAAATTCCACGTAAAATTCCCTTTCCTTTTAAGTAATTATGTAATTAACCTCATTTTGTTAATCTTTTATAAATTTAACTTTTGCTAATATTTTGCGTTTTTAGGTTGTTTTCTTGAAATGTTGTTAATTTTTTAACTTTTTTTTTGATATTCACGCAGCAAAAATGCTCCATAAGGCCTCTTTCCTTAAGATATTGTTACCGAAACAATACTTTTCTGTTATGCTTTAACAAAGGGTTCTTTAAAATTCTTAATTAATTAAAATTAAAAAAACATGAGAAAATTCATGACTATAATGATAGTTATATTACTATCAATTGGAGTCGCTTCAGCTCAGACCCGGGTAATTACCGGAAAGGTTACAGATTCAAAAGGTGCTGCTGTTCCCGGTGCAACCGTGAAAACGAAAAGTGGTACGGCTGTAGCTGCTGATGAAAACGGTAATTTTAAAATCAACGCAGAAACTGGAGATGTTTTAACAGTTACTTCTATTGACTTTGAAACCTCGACAATGAAAGTAGGAAGTAAGTCTTTTTTTGACATTGTGATGACTTCAAGTGATAATAAATTATCTGAAGTTATTGTTACAGCTTTGGGAATAAAAAGAAATAAAAATCAACTGCCTTATGCTGCTCAGGTTGTTACTGGCGCAGATGCAAGCAGGTCGAGGTCTTCAAATTTTATTAATAACCTTTCTGGTCGTGTAGCAGGTTTGGATATTAAGCAAACCAATACATTAGGAGGTTCTACGAATGTTACACTCCGTGGAAGCAAATCGCTTTCGGGCAGCAACCAGGCTTTATTTGTGGTAGATGGTATTCCATTCGACAATAGTGCTGTGGCTACACCTAATCAGAGAGCGGGCAGAGGTGGTTATGATTATGGAAATGCAGCAGCAGATATTAACCCCGACGATATTGAGTCAATCACGGTTTTGAAAGGCCCTGCAGCAAGTGCGTTATATGGATCTAGAGGTTTTAATGGAGTAATACTGATTACCACAAAAAAGGGTTCAAAAGGTCTTGGAATTACCATTAATTCCGGCGTAACTTTAGTGAGAACAGACAGGTCGACTTTCCCTAAGTACCAGCAGGAATATGGTGGTGGATACGGTCCCTACTACGAAGATCCCACTGGTTACTTTTTGTATAGAGATATCGTGGGTAATGGTACAGATGAGTTAGTATATACCTCATCAGAAGATGCTTCATATGGTGGAAGGTTTGATCCAAACTTAATGGTATATCAGGCAGATGCCTTTGATCCTACTTCGCCTAATTTTAAAAAGAAAACACCTTGGCAGCCCGCAGTTCACCAACCATGGGATTTCCTGCAAAAGCCTACTAATTATAATAATAGCATTTTTATTGATGGTGGATCAGACAATGCTACATTTAAAGTTGGATATACAAGAAACGATGACAAGGGTATTTTGCCAAATAGTAAAATAACCAAAGATCAGCTCAATTTTGGTGGTACGTTAAACTTGACTTCTAAGTTAACAGCTTCAACTAGTATAAGCTACACCAGCACATCAGGTTTGGGTAGGTATGCTACCGGTTACAGCGATCCTGGTAATCCATTCGGAGGTTTTCGCCAATGGTGGCAGATGAATACAGACATTTATCAGCAAAGAGATGCTTATTTTAATTCTGGTAATAAAAATATTACGTGGAACTGGGCTGATCCCTCTGACTTGACACCTATTTATTGGGACAACCTATATTTTAGCAGGTACCAGAATTATGAGACTGATCATCGCAACCGTTACTTTGGTAATATAAGTTTGAACTACAAGGCAACAGATTGGTTGAACCTGATGGGTCGTGTTTCGATGGATCAATATGATGAAATACAGGAAGAAAGAACAGCGGTAGGAAGTTTAAACCCATCTAATTACACAAGAAATAACCGGAACAGAAGAGAAATAAATTATGACTTCCTTGCCAGTTTCAATAAAGACCTTACAAAAGATATCAACATAAAAGCAATTGCAGGTATTAATATCAGGAAGGAGCAGTTAGCTACTATAAATTCTTCAACAAATGGCGGGTTAGTTGTACCTGGTTTGTATGCTATTTCTAACTCTTTAAATCCGATAAATTTTCCTACTGAATTTTTAGGAAGCAGGGAAGTTGATGGCCTTTTTGGCGGCATAACATTAGGATATAAAAACCTGTTAACTCTAGACGGTACATTACGGCGTGATGTATCTTCTACTTTGCCAGATGGTAATAATGCTTATGTTTATCCGTCTATTTCTGGAGGTTTTATTTTCTCTAATTTATTGAAGAATGTTAACTGGTTATCGTACGGTAAGATAAGGGCTAACTATGCTAAAGTGGGTAACGATGCACCTTTCTATGCTATTAATGATACTTATAACAGCACTCCATTTTTCGGAACAAGTACATTGTATGCAAGTCCTACTACAAAAAATAACGCCAATTTAAGGCCAGAAAGCAATAAATCATCGGAGATTGGGCTTGAAATGAATTTTTTAAAGAATCGCTTAGGATTTGACGTCACTTACTACGATGCTAAATCTTTCGATCAGATCCTGCCCGTGCAGGTATCTAGAGCCACAGGATACAATTCCCGTTATGTGAATTCCGGAACAGTTCAAAACAAAGGGATTGAATTGTCCGTTAATGGCACACCAGTAAAAACTAACAATTTTTCATGGGATATAAGGGTTAACTGGTCCAGGAACAGAAACAAAGTGGTGGAATTATTTGACGATGGTTCTGGTAATAAAATTGACAATCTTGTATTAAATAGTTATCAGGGTGGCGTAACACTCAATGCCACATTAGGTCAACCTTTCGGTACAATCAAAGGGAATGATTTCGTTTATTTTAATGATCCTGACTACACAAAAAGAGACCCTTCAATGCGTATCATTGATCAGTCAACAGGTAGATATAAACTTACCTCCGCCGCTAACTATGTAATAGGAAACCCAAATCCTGATTGGACAGGGGCTGTTTCAAATAACTTTAGGTATAAAAATTTCAACCTGGGCTTTTTGATAGATGTGCGCCAGGGCGGTGATATTTTCTCTTTGGACATGTATTACGGGCTCGCTACAGGATTGTATCCTGAAACAGCTGGGCTAAACGATAAGGGGCATGAACTAAGGACTGTAAGATCAGCTTTCAATGGCGAAGGTGGTATTTTACGTTCAGGGGTTGACCCTAGTGGTAAGACAAACACAATTCGTGCAAGTGCCAACACTTATGGAGCTTATGGCTATCGTTATTCGCCTGCTGCTGGTTTTGTATATGATGGAAGTTTTGTTAAGTTAAGGGAAACATCAATAGGTTATTCAATTCCCAAGTCAGTTATTGCTAAAATCGGTGCAATCAAAGCAATTGATATCTCCGTAGTTGGTCGCAACCTTTGGATTATCCATAAAAACCTGCCTTATTCTGATCCTGAAGAAGGCTATGGTTCAGGTAATACAAATGGATACCAGGGTAATGCTTATGCCGCTCAGCGTACTATTGCCTTTAACCTGAAATTTAGATTTTAATTAAACTAATATTATATAGTATGAAAAAAATAATTATTATTAGCGGTTTGTTGTTTTCACTGGTTTCCTGTAAAAAGGATATCACCAGTTTAAACGTGGATCCTAAAAACCCCTTGTTGGTACCTTCCTATACATTGTTTTCGAATGCAGAACTGAATTTGGCTAACAATATGGCCACGCCCAATGTGAACACCAACATATGGCGTCTGATTTCGCAGCATTGGCAGGAAACTACCTATACCGACGAATCCAATTATGATTTAGTTACCCGCAGTATACCGCAAAGCTGGTGGCATACCATGTATAGGGATGTATTAAAAAATCTGGATGACTGTGCCAAACTGGTTCCAGAGGACGTTTTAAATACTGATGGTACAAAAAATGTCGGAAAACAAAAAAATGAAATAGCTATCATTAATATTTTGAAAGCATATACTTATCATCATATTATAACAGTATTTGGAGATATCCCTTATTCGCAAGCGCTGGATTTCAACAATCTGCAGCCTAAGTATGATGATGCTAAAACTGTATACGCTGATTTAATCTCGAAAGTATCAACAGCTATCGCTAACCTGGATAACAATGAAGATGGTTTTGGAAGTGCGGATCTATTATATGGTGGCGATATTGATTTGTGGAAAAGTTTTGGTAATACATTAAAACTCAAGATGGGTATGATGATGGCGGATTATGATGCCGCAGCGGCAAAGACTGCGGTAGAATCTGCAGCAGCAGGTGCATTTACCTCTAATAGCGAGAATGCTGCTTTTCATTTTTTACAGGCGCCTCCTAATACCAATCCGGTTTGGGTAAATTTGGTGCAAAGTGGAAGAAAAGATTTTGTGGCAGGCAAAACAATTGTTGATAAAATGGTTGCGTTGAATGACCCCCGGGTACCTTTATATTTTACAACAGATAAGGCCGGAGGATATTCTGGCGGAACCATTGGCGCAAGTAGCAATTTTGCTACTTTTTCAAAACCAGCAAATGCAATTCAGGAACCAACTTTTCCAACAACATTTTTAAGTTATTCGGAGGTAGAATTTTTACTTGCGGAAGCAGTAGAACGTGGATTCAATGTACCTGGTACTGCAATGAGCCATTATAATAGTGCAATTACGGCATCTATTGAGGAATGGGGTGGTTCATCAGCGTCCGCAATCACTTATCTAGCTCAGCCTTCCATATCGTATTTAACTGCTACAGGAAACTATAAGCAAAAAATAGGCACTCAAAAATGGATTTCACTTTATGAAAGAGGACTTGATGCCTGGACTGAACAAAGAAGGTTGGATTACCCTGTGCTACTTGCACCACCAAATGCTGTAGTGCCATATCCATTGCGTTACACTTATCCTGTTTCGGAGCAAAACCTTAATAAAGCAAATTATGCTGCAGCTTCATCAACAATTGGTGGTGATAAGGTAACTACTAAACTTTGGTTTGATAAATTTTAATAAGCTTTAAAATAACCGATACTAAAAAGAGGCTGTCTCCATCAATTGAGGCAGCCTCTTTTTTTGTAAATAAAATATTTACATTATTCTGTATATTGAAATTGCTCTATCATAAATTTACAGGCTTATGTTCAGTTATCGTCTAAATTGTAGCACTCACGTATGATCTCAACGGTTAAAATTCTTTGTATATTTTTTATCGGTTTTTTTTTGAACCCTAGTTCTGGTATTGCACAAAAGCAGAATAATTCCTGGGTTTTTGGAATTGCAGCCGGGATAGACTTCAACACGCAACCTGTTCAACCAATATTAAAAAAAGCAATTAGCAGTGCCTTCCCAAATTATACCACAGCAATAAGTAACAATCAAGGGGATCTACAATTTTTTAGTGACGGTAAAAAAGTATGGGACAAAAATAGCCGCAGGATGAATAAACCCAGGACTACTTATTGGTGGGAAGATGCCAATTACACCTGTCCGCTCATTTGTCCAAAACCCGGAAGCAATGAATTCTATTATCTTTTTATTGCAGCAGATTTTCCAGGTAACAGCAAAAGACTTTTTTATGTAGGAGTTGATATGTCATTAAATAATGGGAATGGCGGACTCCTATATGATCCTGATGGTAATAACCCAGACGAAAATTACCGCGAGATATTGTCTAATTCTTCTGTAATGCTTGCAGGAACGCAACATTGCAATAAATCAGATTACTGGATAATAACGCACAAAGAAAACAAACTACTAAGTTACCTGGTTACAGCTGCCGGGGTGAGTATTAATCCAGTTATTACAAGTTTTCCAACGGCTCTTATCTCTGCATCTATAATTCCTTCCAAAGACCAACCTGCTTTAAATATGAAGTTTTCTGCCAGTGGCGAAAAACTAATTTTACCAGTTGCTGCTGATGGAAAGATTATAGTTTTGGACTTCGATACAAAAACAGGGATATTCTCAAATCCATTACCTCTGGCTATTGACCCTGACAAGCAATTGTTTGATACAGAATTATCTCCTAATGGAAGCAAACTGTACTATGATACCAAATATTTTTCGCCCGTAGGTGAAGATTTTATTGCGGAATTGGATATGATTTACCAGGTGGATTTATCAGCAGGACCTGATCCCCAAAAAATTGCAAACACGAAAACTGCGCTTTTGCCTTTTCCTGACAGAAGTAGCTACCCGGTTAGGGGACCACCAAATATAGTAATCAGAACAATGCAGCTTGCTCCCGATGGAAAAATTTATTTAAGCAAACGCAGCCGGGATAAAAGTGTAAATTTAATAGAAGACCCCGATAGAGCAGGTGCAGACTGTAGGTATATCCGAAACGGATTTCCATTGCTCACCCCATATGAAAACATAAACTTTAATTGCATACGTTCTTTAAGTTTTGTGAACAAACAAAACAGCATACAGGTGCAGAAGGGGGCCTGCGATATGCAACCTGTTCAGTTTTCTCTTATATTTAATAAACCCGATTCTGTAGTATGGAACTTTGGTGATATTCCCTCAGGCGCCAATAATTCATCAAAGGAAAACTTCCCCCAACACATTTTTACCAAAGGAGGAGACTATATTATTACCGCTGTTATATACCAGTCGTGTTTTACCGATACTGCAAGCACTACAGTTACTGTAAAGCAAGATATACCACTCAATCCCCCATTTCAACCTGTAGACTCTGCTGTTTGTGAAAGTGCAATCCTGTTTGCTGATGTATCTACACCCAATGCCACTAATTATATTTGGAGCACCGGATCAAATGACCCCCAAATCCGCATAACTGATGCTGGGGATTATACAGTGACAATCAGAAATCAATGTCATATTAAATCCTACGACTTTACAATATCCTATATTAAATGTCCATGCGAAATTTACGTTCCAAATGCCTTCACACCTAACACGGATGGACTTAATGATTATTTTAAACCTGCCGTAAAATGTGCTCTGAGCCATTACAGGTTGGAGATTTATAACAGGTATGGAAAAAAGGTATTTCAAACGAATGATTACAAAGATGCCTGGGACGGAAGGATGAAAGGGGAGGAACAGCCGCTCGGAAATTATACATGGATGATAAAATATTACGATCCAGACAGAAAAAGTAATTTGCTGAAAAAAGGGAGCCTTGTTTTAACAAGGTAAAAATTATATTCAATAGCTTTTTTGTTGCTTCACTCTACTTGTATTTATACTATCTTAAAAAAATTACTGGGAAATGTAAAAATTTCAATGGAAGCATATAGTGGAGTACTGATGCCAAATAAAAGACAAACAAAAAACATTGGACAATTAAACTAAAAAATAAAACAAAAAATCATAATTCTCCAAATAAACAATATATCAAAACCATCTAAACTAATGATAAGACAACTTCAACTGAATGAAATTTAATTAAAATTCCAGTTTATGCATTTTAACCGTTCCTTTTTTGAGTTTTTTATTGTGCTTTTTACAAATTTTTAAAAATACGTAGTTCTAATCCTGCTTATTTGAAAAAATCCTACCTAAAATTCACTTTTATTTTAAAAATGGCCTCGTTTGGGTGAGATTATTAATTTTTGATTAATTTAATTTTTGCTAATATTTAACATTTTTGGGCGATTTATTGCAATTTATGTCAAGTTTTTAACTTTTTTTTTGCAGTTTAAGCAGCATATCGCATCTTTATTACCTCCTAAATTAAAATATTGTTAATTTCCTATGAACCGAAACACCGTTTTTATTTTTCCAAAATTTTCATTTCAACCTAAATTTAATTAAACACATGAGAAAATTTCTAACTGTGATGGTAGTTGCTCTATTGTCTATTGGAGTTGCTTCAGCTCAGACCCGTTCCATTTCCGGAAAGGTTACTGATTCAAAGGGTGCTGCGGTTCCGGGCGCTACTGTTAAAACAAAAAGTGGTACTGCCGTAGCAGCAGATGAAGACGGCAATTTTAAAATCAACGTGGTTACGGGTGATGTACTAACGGTTTCATCTATCGACTTTGGTACCACTACTGTTAAAGTGGGAGCAGGTTCTACAATCGATGTAAAGCTTACAAGCAAAGAGAATAAACTCGAAGAAGTCGTTGTAACAGCTCAGGGTATTCGTAAAAAGTCTCGGGAAATTGGCTACTCTTACGCCAAGGTAACTAATGATGAAGTTACGGTAGGACGATCTCCTCAACTGGCGCAGGCATTGTCAGGTAAGGTGTCCGGCCTCGCGGTTTACAATGTAAATAATAGTGTTGATCCTCAGGTCAAAGTTGTCTTAAGAGGATATCGCTCTCTCACTGGTAACAATGAGGCATTAGTTGTGTTAGACGGAATGCAGACAACGCAAACAGTTCTTTCTATACTAAACCCTAATGACATTGAAAGTGTTTCTATTTTGAAAGGAGGTCAGGCTGCTACACTTTACGGATCAGCCGGAATAAATGGTGCCATTGTAATCACCACAAAAAAAGGAACATCTGGTAAGCTGAAAGTTTCTTACTCAAATTCTACCAATTTTGATCAAATTAGTTTTTTGCCAAAATTTCAAGATAAATATGGCAATGGCTCACATTATGCTACCTCTTTTGGTCAACCGGGATATTTACCCAACTATCTGGATAGAATGCATGATAACTGGCGTCCGTTTGAAAATCAGCAGTATGGTGATGCATATAACGGGGAATTAAGAATTATCGGCAGAGTGCTTGAAGATGGAAGTAAAAATATTGTTCCTTATTCAGCGATACCGAATACCAGGCGAGATGCTTATGATATCGGAAATACTATTAATAACCAAGTCAGTTTTCAAGGTGGAGACGGCGGCGGCACTTATTTTATGTCGGTTGAAAATAATAAAACCAAAGGAATAGTGCCCTTGGATAAAAGTGAGCGAAACAGCGTGCGTATAGCATCCACAAGAGAATATGGAAAATTAAATGTGGGTTTTACAGCCTCTTACGTGCAAGCCAGTTATGATAGAACTACATCTGATTTCTATTTTGATTTAATTAACCAGGCAGCCCATATTCCATTGAAAAGCCTTCGTGACTGGCAAACAAATCCGTTTGCAAACCCTAATGGATATTACAATGATTATTATAACAATCCCTATTTCAATAAGGATAATAACAGAACCAAATATAAAGATGCAAATATCCAGGGAAATTTTGACGTTAATTATAAGGCAACAACATGGTTGACGATTTATAACCGTTTAGGAGTGTTAAATAATTCACGAACACAAAAAAGTTACACAGGTAAGTTTTTGTATAGCGACTGGGCAAAAAATGATGCCTATGTGCCAGCCCCTTGGGAGTTTGCCAATGATTACGATGGGATAGATCGTGCAGGTACAGATATTCTTGGTGGAGTAGGGGATTACACAAAAACAGAAAATGTAATCAACAATGAATTTCAATTACGGATGCAAAAGGATTTTGGCGTTTTTTCCAATAAGTTAACTTTGGGTTATAGTGTATATCAACGAGGAACAAAAGAAATTTCTGTAGGGTCAAACTCCGTTGTGGTACCTGATGTATATAACGTATCAAATAGGCAGGGTGAACTTGTTGGATTCGAATTAAATACACTGGAACGCAAATATGGCTATTATGCTGATCTCACCACAGGTTATAAAGATTGGCTAATATTGAATGGTACATTTAGATACGATGCCACATCCAGATTCTTCAAAAGTACCCGGCCTACAAGTGCCTATTCTTATCCTTATTATGGAGTGGCTCTATCATTTATTCCAACAGATGCATTTCCAACCCTTAAAGGAAATATTTTAAATTATGCCAAAATCAGGCTAAACTACAACAGAAATGGTAATGATAATATTCCGCTATACGGTTTGGATCTTACTTATCCCAATGGCGCTGGATTTCCCTATGGAAATACTGTTGGTTTAACTGTAGGCAACACGTTACCTGATGCTAATTTAAAACCTGAATTCGTGACTTCATACGAAGCTGGCGGAGAATTTCAGTTATTCCATGACAGGGTTAATCTTGATGTATCTGTATATACACAAACTTCCAAAGGACAGGTAATTACAGTAAGAGTACCTAATACAACAGGTTTTTCAAACTTATTAATAAACGTAGGCGAAGCAAAAAACTGGGGTTATGAAGCCGATCTTAAAGTACAAATTATAAAAGCCCAAAAATTACGATGGGATGTAGGTGTACGCTATTCATATAATGATAATAAAGTAGTGGATTTATATCCTGGTATAAATGAGTTTCAATTGGGGGGATACTCTTATGCTAACACAAATGTTATCAAAGATCAAAGGTTTCCGATTCTGAAAACGGATGGTTATAAATACGCTCCGGATGGGTCAGGCAGGAGATTGGTTAATCCGGTTACCGGTTACCCTTTAAGAGATGTATCTCTTACAAGCAGAGGGGGAACATTACCACGTCATATTGTAGGGGCCACCTCTAAATTGGTTTACGGCGACTTCAGCTTTGCCATCAATTTTGAATATAGGGGCGGTAATACTATATATAGTGATCTTGGTCGCCAAATGACATTTACGGGTGCTGGTAAATGGACAGAAGAAAGAACTCCTCATGTGTTTCCAAACTCTGCTTATTTAGATGCGGCAGGAAAGGTGATTGACAATACAAGTTTGCAGGCTCAGGAATCAGAATATGAACTTTGGGTTTCTCATTATCGTCGTATTTCAGAGAATTTTACCACCCCGGGTTGGTTTATTAAATTAAGGGATGTTAATTTGGCTTATAATTTACCAGCTAGTTTAATTTCAAAAACTAAAGTATTTTCTGGTATTAGTGTAGCATTATATGGAAGAAATTTATTTACAATAGTGGATAAAACAAACTTCTATACAGATCCGGAATTTAGCTTTACCACAGGTAATGGCATCGGAATCAATAATACTCTCCAAACTCCACCTGTTCGTCAGTATGGATTTAATGTTAACCTCACTTTCTAAAATCTGATACAAGACTAAAAAAAAAGTTATGAAAATAAAATCAATATTATTTATAATGGTGATTGTATTAGTAAATGCAGGATGCAAAAAAAGCTTTCTGGATGTAAATACAAATCCTAATAGCTTGCCATCTGCAACGCCTTCCTTTGTGTTTACGAATGCGTTGAATACAGCCAGCGTCAATATAATGGGAGCAAATGAAACGGGTTACTATTGGTCAGGGCAATGGACTCAATCAAGCTCTTATATTTTAAGCCCCGAAACATTTGCATACAATTTTACCGATGGAAATTTTAATTATTGGGATGGGATTTATGATAATCTCCAGGATTTCCAATATGTAATTGATAATGCCGATGCCAGCAACCAAAAATATTTTAAGGGTCCCGCAAAGGTAATGAAGGCTTATTTATATGGCGCATTGGTTGATATGTACGGAAATATTCCTTACTCTGATGCTTTAAAAGGCGTAGGTTCACTGGCGCCGAAATTTGATGATCAAAAAGCCGTGTACGAAGATTTGATTAAACTTTTAGATACTGCAATTGTAGATTTAAAAGCCAATGCATTTGCAAGTGCTTTTAATTCTTCAGATATAATTTTTAAAGGAAACACCACAAGCTGGGCACAGTTTGCCAATTCTGTTAAGCTTAGATTGTTGGTGCATCAGGCTCGTATTACCGGAAGAGACAGCTATATAGTAACCGAAATTAATAAAATAGTATCTGAGGGATCCGGATTTATTACCGGTAAAGACGTTGGTATAGGAGGCTCTGGCTTTTACGTGGCAACTGCAGGTAAAACAAATCCAATCTACGATAGATTTGGATATGATGCTAACGGCGCTGTTCGCTCATTGGCAAGGTATCCAAGGCCAACAAAGTTTTTATTTGATCTCCTTATTGCTTCCGACGACACTTTAAGATTAAAAAGAATTGCATATCCTAAAGGAGGAGAACTCAGTGGCAATGCACAAATTGTATCTAATTATGTTGGAGTACCCTTTGGAGTTTCTTCGGGATATACAGCACCGTCTACTTCTTATATCGGCCCAAGCCTTTTCGTTAAGGGGGAATTTAACAGGCCTTTTATTATTATGACAGCCGCTGAAATCCAATTTTGCCTGGCCGAAGCTAAACAGCGCTTTCCTGCAGTTACTTTACCGGAGACACCTCAGTTTTACTATGAAGAAGGGGTAAAGCAATCATTTAGAACACTTGGTGTTACAAATGCAGCCACTGCTGCTAATGTTTTATTAACTGGTGGCAAGATTGATGCTGATTGGACTGCATCACCGGATAAGCTTAAAGCTATCGCTATCCAAAAGTGGTTATCCTTAGTTAATTTTTCAGGTTTAGAAGCGTGGACAGAATATAGAAGAGTAGGCTTACCCGTTATTCCTCAGGCGGCTACAGTTTCCGACACAAAAAGACCCTTAAGACTATTTTATCCAAATACTGAATCAGGCAGTAATACAGCAAATGTGAAAGCTCAAGGTACAATTGATGTTTTTGCAACCCGTATTTTCTGGGATGTTGACTAATTAAAAAAAATATAAATTTAAAAAAGGCTGTCTCGTTTAGAGCAGCCTTTTTTATTTTGCTCATTTAGGTAGTTATGTAGTCATGCGCTTCAGTTCTACACCTAAGGAAGCATAGTATCGTCTATCAATAAAAAGTCTATTGGCTAGCTGTGACATTCTATCGGTAAATTTTTTACACACGTATTTAGCATGTTATAATAGCCGTATTGATAGGTGCGTAACATTCGCTTAACATACCGATAACATTTAGGTAACATTTAAGCAATGTTGGCTTAACATTTCAGGCGTCTCTTTGCAGAAATTAAAATGCATGAGATTATTAATTCTATTTAACCTGTTTTTTACCATTTCAATAAGTGCCTTTGCCCAAACGGGAAAGGTGGAAGGAAAGGTTACCAATGGAAATACAGGGACTGTTTTATCGGGCGTAAGTATTGCTGTAAATGGTGAAAAAGCAAGCGCCACAACTAATACGGATGGTTATTTTCAATTAAACCTTGCTTCTGGTAAAAAATACATAATCAAGCTTACTTCGGTTGGATATGCCACCAAAGAAATTACAGATGTGGAAGTTAAACCCAATGAGGTTACACACCTCGATTTGTTATTGGAAATAGCTTCAAAAACAGAAGAAGCAGTGGTTGTAAGAGCAACTGCAAAAAGAGAATCCATTAATGCCTTAATAGCTTACCAAAAAAATACACCGGTTGTAGCACAGGTAATCAGTGCCGAAGCTATTCGTAGGTCGCCGGATAAAAATACCGGGGAAGTGCTAAAGCGTGTTCCGGGAACATCGATACAGGAAGGTAAATATCTTGTTGTAAGAGGCCTTGCAGACAGGTATAACCAGGCCATGTTAAACGGTGTACTGCTAAGTAGTACGGAACCAGATCGCAAGACTTTTAGTTTTGACATTTTGCCATCGGCAATGATTGATAATATTATTATTAATAAATCTTTTATTCCGGAGTTGCCGGGTGAGTGGGCTGGTGGCCTAATTCAGGTTAATACAAAAGATGTACCTGCCAAAAATTTTTTGAATGTAACAATTGGCACCGGGTTTAATACCCAAACCATTGGAAAAGACTTTTATAAGTACCAGGGAAGTGGCACAGATTTTTTAGGATTTGATGATGGCGCACGTTCTTTACCAAATGGATTTCCAAAAAAGGCTGAGTTTGCCTCATTGGATAATGGAGCAAAAACTGCTTATGGTAAAGAGTTTTCAAATATTTGGGGAACAGAAAAAATCAGTTCAAATGTAGCGCCGCTACTTAACCAGAGTTTTGGAATCAATGGTGGCTTTAATAAAAGTTTAGGTGGAAATAAAAAGCTGGCAGCAATACTTGCCGTAAATTATAACCGCAGCAATAAAGCAACGGATTTTGACAACCAGGTAAACCTTTTTCAAAACAACATTGCCAGCTTAAACTTTGACTACCAAAACAGTAAATACAGCCGCGATATTTTGGCGGGAGCCTTAGCCAACTTCACCTTGCAGTTGGGTAACAATAGTAAGATTTCATTTAAGAATATGTTGAATGTAAATACCACTAATTACACTACCCTTAGAACCGGAAAAGATTTTGAATCTAATCCCAATACCGGTGATAATATAAAAGCGTACGAACTAGCATTTAAAGCAAATACTTTCTTCAATACCCAAATTTCAGGCGATCATAATATTCCCAAATATGATGCTAAACTGCATTGGTATGGTAGTTTCAATATTCTTGATCAATATATTCCTGATCAACGTCGCCTTCAATATAACCAGGATGATCCAACTGATCTATCTTCTCCATATTCTTTGTTAATTGGTGCATCTAAATCATCTCAGAAAAGTGGCAGCCGCTACTATGGATTTTTAAATGATTATGTATATACTGCAGGAGGTGATGTAAGTAAAAGCCTTACAATTAATGATAGAAAGCAAACCGTTAAAGGTGGTTACTTCTTCCAGGTAAAAGACAGATTATTTGATTCAAGACCATTTGCAATTTATCTTCCTTCAGATAATCCAACCTTACGTCATTTGGGTCCTGACCAGGTATTTGCTGCTGCAAATTTTGGAACAGGTTTCGACAACAAATTTGCTTTTAACGAACTGGGCGGATCAAGTTACAGGTACATCGCCAACTCAATATTGAACGCAGGATTTTTACAATTTGATAACCAGTTTGCTGAAAAGTTTCGTGCGGTGTGGGGTTTAAGAGTAGAAAACTTTGACCAGGTAGTGGGTAGTATGGTTAAAACCGATCCAAGGCATGTATATAGCAAAGTGACAGATTATTTGCCCGGTATAAATCTTACATACAAAGTAAATAATACTTCCAATGTAAGGTTGTCCGGATCTCAAACGGTAATTCGTCCTGAGTTCAGGGAGTTAAGTACTTTCCAGTTTTTTGATTTTGACTTAGGTGCTACCGTTGCAGGTAATACTGCATTGGTAAGAACAAAGGTTACCAACTTCGATCTTCGTTACGAAATTTATCCAAGGGGTGGAGAGTTGTTCACTTTTGGTGTGTTTTATAAGTACTTTAAAAATCCAATTGAGGCATACTTCAACGTAGGATCAGGCGGTGCAAGTACCTATAATTTTATCAATGGAGATGAAGCCAACAGTTTTGGTGCAGAGCTTGAGTTCCGTAAAAAACTTGATTTTAGCCAAACCCTAAAAAACTTTACGGTACAGGGAAATGTATCCTATATATATAACAGGGTTACAAGTCAAAGCACTTCACTTGATCGTCCAATGCAGGGACAAAGTCCATACTTAATTAATGCAGGTGTACAATATGATATTGAGAAATATGGTATTAATACAACGCTGTTATTTAACCAAATTGGCAGAAGGATTGTTTTCGTTGGTGGATCTGATCAACCTCCGATATGGGAAAACCCACGCTCAGTGCTGGACTTCCAGGTAGCAAAAAAAATCATTGGTGAAAAGGGGGAATTGAAATTAAATGTCTCCGATATTTTTAATCAAATGGCCATTTTTTATAACGACTTAAATAGTAACAAAAAGTACGATAACGGGATAGACGCTTATGCAATCAAACGTAAATACGGAACCAACGTAAGCATCACCTTCGGCTATAATTTTTAATCAAAAAAATCAACTGCTAAAAAAACTTTAAAAAACAAAAATTAAAACATGAAAAAATTATTTTTATACGGTATCATGATTGCTGTGGCTACCACGGGCTGTAGGAAGATTGAAACAGACGGCAGCACTACTGTAGTTACGCAACCTGGTACGGGAACTACTGAAAATACAATTCTTGAAGGTAGAATTACTGCAAACCGTACATTGAAAGCAGATTATACATATAAACTTCGTGGATTGGTTTATGTTACAAACGGAGCGATTCTTACCATTGAACCTGGTACTAAGATTGTTGGTGAAACCGGTAAGAATGGTGGATTAATTATTACGCGTAGCTGTAAAATTATTGCTGATGGTACAGTTGATAAACCAATTGTATTTACATCAGAAGCGGCTACACCTCAGCGTGGTGATTGGGCAGGAGTTGTATTATTAGGTAATGCACCTACCAATTCTTCTTTCAACGGAACACAAGGTATTGGCGAAATTGAAGGTGGTATCAATAACAGCGATGGTTTAGGACTATACGGTACACCAGCTACACAAGGACAAAATCCTGCTGATAATAGCGGTATCCTGCGTTACGTTCGCATTGAATATGCTGGTTACGCATTTTTACCAGATAAAGAAATCAATGGTTTAACTTTTGGAGGCGTTGGTAGCAACACAGTGATTGATAATGTACAGGTGTCTTATGCAAATGATGATTCATTTGAGTGGTTTGGTGGTACAGTAAAATGTACGCATCTTATTTCTTTCCGCACATTGGATGATGACTTTGATACTGACAATGGCTTTAGCGGGAAAGTTCAGTTTGGTATTTCTTTAAGAGATTCTTCCGTTGCTGATATTTCTAAAAGCGAAGCTTTTGAAAGTGATAATGATGCAGCAGGAAGTTCTTTATTACCACAAACAAGTGTTGTGTTTTCAAACATGACCGTGATGGGACCTAAAGCTACTTTGACAAATAAAGGAAATAATTTGTTTGTATGGGGAGCACAGATTAGAAGAAATTCAAGCATGTCGCTTTTCAACTCAATTATCATGGGTTATCCAAATGGCTTGTACATCGATGCTACAAAAGGGGTACCGACTGATAATAATCTTCCTGCTACTTTGGCTGTACAAAATACAATCATTGCTGGTTGCCCTACACCCGTTTTATACAGCATAACCGGTAACGCTAATCCACCGCTAGTTGCTAACACAACTGCATCAATTACAGATTGGTTTAACACGCCCGCTTATGGCAACAGTATTTTAGCTACAAACGACCTGGTAGGATTAATTGCTCCGTTCAATTATACAAATCCTGATTTTAACCCAACGGCGGGTTCACCGGCTGTAACAGGCGGCTCTTTTACACACAGTAAGTTAAGCACTGGTTTTACAAGTGTAAATTATAAAGGTGCTTGCGCAGTAGGAGATACATGGTGGAAAACATGGACTAAATTTAACTAAGCAAAAACACATACTTTTAAAAAGCAGCTAAATAACTTTGGCTGCTTTTTTAATTTCAAACTGTTAATAAATCACATTACATGAAGTTGCTTTTAATCGTATTTATCTGCCTTTTTATAAGCAGTTGTGCTTCCAACGAAAAAAAGACGCAACAACCGTTAACCGGCGTCAATTATCATTTGCTCGATTCCATTAAAGGCCTTGCAGATACTACATACGCAAAAAAATATGGAACAATAAAATTTGCTAACGCAGTTTATTTTATTAATAGAAAAGACAGTACTGTATGCCAGGTTATGAAGGATACCGCAGATTCAATCCGGCAGATTATTGTTACCCAAAAAGGCAAACGAAGTTATTTTGAAGAGTATTATCCCAATGGACAACAGGTGGCATTTTTTCAGTTTGATTCATTGGGCCAATACAATGATTCAGCAAAATACTTTTATGAAAATGGATTGTTGGAATCAGCCGGCCAATATAAAAATGGCTTTAAAACCGGCTCCTGGCTTAATTATAATGCACAGGGAATGCTTATTAGTACAAACGAATACGATAGCAATGGCCAGGCAGTTAAAACCATTATGCATCAATAGCTTTAAATAACTTTTACATAATCATTGCTTAATATTTCTGTAACATGATAAACGGAATTTAGCGGTTCGAAAGCAAATCACTAAAGCGATCCGGAAAATTTTCCTTAAGCAAATAGCAAATTCTCATGCTTGTACCACCTTTTATTCTTATCAGGTGGTCTTTTTTTATACATAACTTGGATAAGATTTTTGCCGTTAGAGTTGTTGCTATCAAAATGAAAACACTGTTTTATTATCTTTGCAAAATGAAGTATGTTTTGTATTTACCAATTGCACTTTTAGTGTTGATTTCCTGTAATCATTCCAATAAAGAATTAAAAAAGCGCATCACCCATTCTGATAGTATGGCTATCAATTATTTTAAAGGCGATGGTACCATGGACACAGTTGTAGTGGTAAAAATTATTAGAGACAGTAGTAAAATGCAACTGCTTACAAACTTCATAACTGAGTCCTCTGCAGCAACCAAAGCACCTTGTGGTTACGACGGATCCTTACATTTTTTTAAGATGAACCAGGTAGTTGAGGACATCTATTTTAGAATGAATGACAAAAAATGTATGTATTTCTTTTTTAAAGAAAAGGGAAAAAATTCAGCAACAGAATTATCCAAAGAAGCAAAAGAACTGATTACTTCTTTTCGGAAATAACACCTGTTAAAGCAGGACTAAATCTAAATCATAAGCCGCTTAAAAAGGATAAATGCAAGTTGGCGGGATCATAGCCACTGTGCAACAAAATTTTCATCTTTAATCAATATTTTTTTGGATGGCTTATCAACCATTTTTAAAGCAGCCATCGCTAATACCTGGTCAATAATTTGGTTGGTTTCATCTTTATAATCTACCTGTATTCTGCCGGAGTCATTCAACCAGTTATCAACCTGGTTAATATATTTTTTTTTTAATTTTTTCAAAACAGGCACACCTAATTCAGCCGCTCCTGCGGCGTTACAATGCTGTTCGTATTGATGTTTCATAGGAATAACCAATAGCTTTTTTCCCATGTACAATGCTTCTGCAGGTGTTTCAAAACCAGCCCCGCAGAGTATGCCTTCACAGGAGGTGAAGCTTGTGGTAAAGTCTAACGCACTTACCGGTTTTATGGTACAATTTGCTACTGTGTAAGATTTTTTAGTATGCTTGGAAAATATCTGCCAATCAATTTTTTTAAAACTGGAAAAGAAACTAATTAATTTTTCATCATCGTAAGCAGGCAGATAAACTGTATAATGGCCAAGGTTTGAAATGGCGGCATTTCTAATTTCTGACCTGATTACCGGTGTAAAAATATTATCAGCAAATGCTTTAAAATGAAATCCTACACCTTTGGTACAGGGTGCATAATAACGTAAAATCATCCAGGCAAACGGGTCTGCTTTTGACGGCCGCGGTGCATTTTTATGTATTACAGCAAACTGGTGACTCATTGAAATGCAGGGCACATTTTTTAATTTGCATGCCCAGGCACTGATGGGTTCAAAATCATTTATCACCAGGTCATAATCTTCTACCGGTAAGTTCTTTATTTCTTTAATAAATCGCTTCGACTGAAATTGTTTGATCGTTTTATAAAAATCAACCCCGCCTTTTTTCCCAAAAATAAAGCTGAACCCTTTTCTTTTATACTTAACAAAATGATGAAGCCCCACATCTGCCTGTGTACCACTTACCAATATATCAAGGTCACACTTACGTTGTAAAAATGGTATAATCTCATTTGCCCTGCTCAGGTGTCCGTTTCCGGTAGCTTGGGCAGCATATAATATTTTCATACTTAATATTTTTAAGGTGCAACAACAAAATCTTCCATCATCATTTTAAATAGCTCTGCAGTGCGCAGGTATGCAGCTTCATCTGTATAAAAGGAATCATGTAATTCTTTTACCTGCTTATCATCCTGGTAATGATAGATCGACCACTTGTTATTATCATATTCCAGGCTGGTCAGGTTTTCTATCCAGTCGCCGGAGTTTAAATAATTTACACTGCCATCGCCATTTCTTATAATGCGATTGGCAGGCTGGTGTATATGTCCGCATATTACGGCATCATACCCTTTACTGATCGCAATATCAGCCGCAGTTTCTTCAAAATTATTGATATGCTTAACAGCCGATTTTACAGAATTTTTTATTTTTTTGGATAAAGAAATTTTTCCCTTACCCATTTTTTTACTGATATAATTAATGAAGGCATTGATGTAAATAAGCGTATCATAGCCAACAGCTCCCAGCTTTGCCAGCCATTTGCTATGTTGCATAATCACGTCAAAAACATCCCCATGAAAAATCCAGCTTCGAGTATTATTTGAATGGTGAATGACCAGTTTATTTACAATGTGAAAATCGCCAACGGAAAAATGCTCAAACCTGCGTAGCATCTCATCGTGGTTGCCGGTGATATAGTAAACTTTAACACCACGGCTAAGCATACTTGTAATTTGCTTGATGACCTGCATGTGCCCTGCAGGCCAATATTTTTTACTAAACTGCCAGATGTCAATGATGTCGCCGTTCAGCACGAGTATGGCCGGGTCGATTGTTGAGAGGTAACGCGATAGCTCGTTAGCACGACATCCGTAAGTGCCAAGGTGTACATCAGATATCACAGCTACATCCAGTTTTCTTTTTTCCAAATTGGATTTTTATTTATCTAAAGTTCAGGATCAAATGTTTTGTAATTGTGAATGGAATGTTACCTTAACTTAAACAAATGGGTGATAACCCATCACTGGATGTCTGCAGTTATTTAGCGGGGAGCTTGCTTTGCAATGTGAATGAAATAGAAAAACTTTGAGTTTAAGCCTCAATTGTGCTGCCACAAAATTCAATAAATGAAAAGGATGAAGGATTAAATTAAATGAAAAGGGGAGGTGTCAAATAATAATAATTAGTCTTTCTTGCTTTCGAGTGTAAAGCCAAAAGTTGTGCCCACATCAATGGCACTTCTTACATGAATGGCCTGTTGATGGGCCTCCACAATATGTTTACAAATGGCAAGGCCCAATCCGCTGCCACCTACTTTGCGGCTACGGGCCAGGTCGGTTCTATAAAAGCGTTCAAATATTCTTCCCAGGTGTTCTTCCGCTATTCCGGTACCATCATCACTTATTTCAATCAAAATCCTTTTGCCATCAATTTTATAAGCACTGGCTTCTATCACACCATTTTGCTTGCCATATTTAATGGCATTGTCAATCAGGTTGATAAACACCTGGCGTATTTTTTCTTTTTCTGCATATACCGTCAGGGGCAATTCACATCCTTTCTTTATCAGCATCTTTATCTGTTTTGAATCTGCTTTTATTGAAAGCGATTCAAAAACATCTTTCACCAGATCCTGGATGATAAAATTGGATTTGTACAAAAGCTGTTCTCCCCGTTCTAATTTCGAAATCTCATCCAGGTCATCAACCAGGTTTACCAGCCGATCAATGTTCCTGGAAGTACTTAGCAGAAATTTTTTATTTACTTCCGGGTTTTCCAAGGCGCCATTCAATAATGTATCTACATATCCCTGTATGGCAAAAATGGGCGTCTTTAATTCATGAGAAAGATTTTGTAAAAATTCCTTTCGGTATGCTTCGTTGCGTTGCAATACTTCAATTTCTGCCTTGCGCTGTTCGGCCCAGTCTTCTACATCTTCCCTTACTTCATCAATACTTTTTTGAGGTAATATATGCTTATAATAAAATTCTTCTTTTTTACTGGCCTTGGTTTGATAAATGAGTTTGTAGATCAGTTTTATTTTGCGGTAAACAAAACTTTGTACCATAAATAATATAAGGCCATAAGTACCGGCCATAATTATTCCAAATGATGCAATTGCTATCAACAGATCCGGACGAAATACATAAATACCAATACTTATGGGAACAGCAATTATAAAGGCGGTAGTCCCTGACAACTGCTGTGGCGATAGATTTTTTCTTGGAAACATTTAATTGATAATTTTATTCACCAGCCAATCAAATATAGCCGGCAATTGATAAAGAGTTAACCACTACACTGCAAGTAATACAGCAGCGTAGTGACATATAGAAGCCGCCAGAACCAATATGTGCCATATAATATGGTGATAGGTAAAGCTTTCCCACAAATAAAAAATAACGCCTATGGAATATAGTCCGCCGCCAACAGCAAGCAACACAATAATATTATGCGGCATTATTGCAAAAAATGCTTTGTTGTTTACGAACAGTATCCATCCCATAATTACATACAAGAGCGTAGATAAAATTTCGTATTTGCCTGTATAAAATATTTTGAAAAAAATACCGAAAAGGGTGAGGCTCCAAAGTATTGCAAGTAAAGTAATGCCGAAAGAATTGTTTACAAAAATAATTACAATTGGAGTGTAGGTTCCGGCTATTAAAAAGTAGATGCTGATGTGATCCGCAATTTTCATCACTCTTTTTAACTGGGGCTGCTGAACGCCATGATAAACTGTTGAAGCAATAAATACCATTAAAAAACAAACCGAATAAATAGCAGCACTTGTTGTGACTGAAGCATTACCAAACTTACCTGCATTTATTAATAATATTGGCATGCAGATAATTCCAAATAATATACCAATGGCATGCAGCAGGCTATTTGTTTTCTCTAATTGTAGATATAGATGACTGGTACCTGTTTTCATTTCAAAATTTTGAACAGGTGTAAGTTAAAATCTTTTTTAAGAGAATCTTTAGCGGTAGGGGAAAATGTTTTAGGCAGTACCTGTTATAATTCAAATTTATACCCAACTCCTTTTACGGTTGTAATGCAATCGAGGTTAAGTTTCTGGCGAATTTTACGGATGTGTACATCAATGGTACGGTCTCCTACTATTACTTCGGTACCCCAAACCTGGTTTAATATTTCGTTGCGTAAAAAAACTTTGCCGGGTTTGGAAGCCAGTAACGCCAGCAATTCAAACTCTTTACGAGCAAGTATAATTTCAGTGCCCTGGAATTTTATCAGGTATTTTTCACGATCTATGATGAGATCGCCAATATGCATGGTATCACTTTCCTCTTTATTCAACCTTCTGAAAAGTGCATTGATTTTACTCAATAAAATTTTGGGGCTTATTGGTTTGTTAAGAAAGTCATCAGCACCAGTTTCCAGTCCACGCACTTCCGTTCCTTCATCGCTCAATGCAGATAAAAACACAATGAGTGTTTCCTTAAACTGGGGTTGCATCCGCAGAATATTGCAAACGTCAATGCCATTTTTACCAGGCATCATCACATCCAGGATAATCAGATCGGGCTGGTGTTTTTTTGCTTCCTCAATGGCTTCGTCACCGTTTTTGGCAGTAAAAACTTCGTAACCCTCAGACTCTAAATTGAACCCGATGATTTCCAGGATATCTGGTTCGTCATCTGCAATTAAAATTTTTTTAACACTACTCATACAATTTTCGCTTCGCAAAAGTATGGTTTCACCTTATTGAATGTATCATTAATGGCACGATATTGTATTATCAAATTGTTAACGTGATGCCATGTAAGGAATCACAATTGCTTCTTAAAACAATCACGGTTTGAGTGGCTTACCTTTTTTTTCATGATCTTTGTTACAGATTTACTAGATATTTATGAAGCCATTTTTACTCGCTATAATATTATTTATCGGTTACAGCCAGGTATTTGCTTACCAGGATTCGGTGGTGGTACCCATCAGCCGTCAACTTTTTCATGATAAGGTCAACAATGAACAGGCGCTTACTGACAGGGCAGATGGGAAAATGGACGGAATGATAAAGGTTTCGGGAAATGAAGAAATAAACCTACAGGTTACTGATGCGCTTACACGACGTGTGAATGAATTACAGGATTTTATAGAACTTACAGGCAAGGTACCAAGCAGCAATGAAAAAATCAGGCAACTGGGCTATCTCGAAGATCTTGTAAGAGGTTTTAGAATTGCATGGAAACTGAAACAAATAAACCCTGCACTGGCTCCGGTATTGGTAGATCACTTCGAAACCATTCTTAAAGCTAACATCGATACGCTCAATATGGCGCCTTATATCCAGGATTGTCCGTATGATGTAGGTATGTTGATAGTGGATATTTTTAGAAAAAATTCCGGCTATAATGACAGTAAAAAAATGCTGTTTCTACAATTCTGTACACTCAATCCCGATAAAATATTGTCTAATATTCGGCCATTTGTAAATGAGTCATTTGCAGATAGCCTTGTAGTGGTGGCATGTAAAAACGATCCGGAGCAGTTGTATGATTATGCATATTCTACCAGGTCGCCCGAAGGAAAACTGATTCAAAGAAATACAGATCCACTTGTTAAAGCAATTGTTCAGTTAAGCAAAATTGAAAATGCATTGTTGTATTACCCGTTTTTGGATAATATATTAAAGGGAACAATTACGGTTGATAGCATACGGCAATTTATAGGAAACGGTGTAAAAGGATATGATAGCGTAGGGTATTATAAATTATTGGTAAAAACAGAAATAGATTATTACTACAGGTTGGCAGTAAAAAAAGATACACCCATCGCAATGTTTGGTGTAAACGGATTAAGAAAGATGCTGCAGAAAAAAGCACTCCTACATTTTATTAAGCCCATCAATGAACTGCATGAGCAAAGCAACCTGAATGTTCGCATGCGGGCCATCGATCCTTTATCGGCCCAGGACCTTTACTACATGATGGTGATGGGGGAGAATGATATTTATACTTCCAGCTACAAGCATAGTTTTGCCCGTCTTTTACAACGAATGGGGCCCAATCCGCAAGGCGATTCCTTATTGCTGAGTGTGAATATGGATTATTTTAAGAAGTTCATAAAAATGGCGGCAAATTATAACCAGCTTGATACATTTTTGAAAATAATGCCACCCAACAGGGCATCTACTTTGATGAAAGCCTTTGTGTCAAATCTCGATAAAGCCAATGACCTTGAAGATGCGGTTGATGTAGCTGATAGTTACAGCAGCATCCGGGATAAAAATTTGTTGCAGGCCATCCTGCAAAATGTGAGTAAAAACGAACAGCGTAGTATTGAAGATAACAATGCCAAAGGGAAAATTATTTATGGGTTGTTAAAAACAATTTTTCTTTCTGCCAATGATAACAGTATTGATCTCACAAGCCAGATAGGTATTCCATCTATTTATTCTGTTGATATGAAATACCTGGCAGATGAAAAAGGCCGGGTAGTAGAGCAAGTGTTTTTTTATGGGGATGAAGACGGTATCACTCATTTTGGACCTTTTGTAAATTCATTTTCACCAAGAGAATGGAAAATAACCATGCAAAAGGAATGGGTAGAAATGAAATCTCTAACCAGTAAAGTTTGGATATACGCAAACCGGCCGCTCAACAACGATAAAAACCTGGATGATACAGCACAGATTCATTTAGGTAATTATTTGCAGGAAAATGATATGCAACCGGCAATTGTAATCCATAGGGGGCACAGTTATTGGTTACCACGTACCATTGACAGGATGGCGCCGGGTGCCAAAATAGTTGTATTAGGCTCATGTGGAGGATACCAAAATCTAAACCAGATCATTAAAACCTGCCCTGATGCACATATCATTTCAACCAAAGAAATTGGCATGGGAGATATTAACCGCCCTATCATTAATTACCTTAACCAGGCTGTAGCGTCTGGTAAAACACTGGTATGGAAAGATATGTGGGCAACCCTTACCAAAATGTTTTACAGCGATGGTAACAGAAATATGCGGGAAAGCTGGGATGATTATATACCTCCCTACAAAAACCTGGGGGCCATTTTTATAAAAGCGTACCACAAAAAAATGGAGTCGCAGCCTTAATCATTGATTTCAACCAATCATAATTTTTTAACCGTTGGTTAGCCTTTTTCAGAAACGGGTACAGGTATTTCGTTTGTCAAACGTATTAACTTTGCAACATGAGTGAACAGGCGAAAGCAAAAAAGGTGATTGATGTTTCATTATTACGCAGGGTGTTTAACTTTGCTGCTCCTTACAAAGTAAAATTTTACTGGTCGCTTTTTCTTGCAATTTTTCTTGCAGTTATTTCTCCAATAAGGCCATGGCTTATCCAGGTTACCATTAACCAGGGATTGTTACCGGGTGCTCATGTTGGATTTTTACATGGCGCAGCTTCGGTGGTTATTGGAATCACGGTCATCCAGCTTGCACTGCTCATTATTGAAACCATTTGTCGTTTCATTTTTACATTTTTTACCGCTTCGCTTGGCCAAAGTGTTGTAAAAGATATGCGGGTAGCCACCTACAAAAAAGTGATTAGTTTAAACCTTTCCCAGTTTGATAAAACTCCCATCGGTACACTGACTACCCGTACCATCAATGATATTGAATCTATCAACGATATTTTTAGCGATGGCCTTATTCCAATTATTGCAGATTTTTTATCCATCATCGCAGTATTGGCCTATATGTTTTTTGTAGATTGGAAATTGACACTCATTTGTATGGCACCATTTCCGGTATTGATAATTGGTACCTACATTTTCAAAGAAAGCGTCAATAAATCATTTATCAGGGTGCGAAATGCCGTGGCACAACTAAATGCATTTGTACAGGAACATATAACAGGCATGGCCATCGTACAGGCATTTGCAGCTGAAAAAAGAGAATTCAATAAATTCAATGACATCAACAAAGAGCACCGCAATGCAAATATCCGGTCCATTTTTGCTTACTCCATATTTTTCCCGGTGGTGGAACTGGTGCTTGCGTCATCACTCGGACTATTGGTGTGGTGGGCCGGTGGAGGTCAAAATGCAGATGCCGCTGGTAATATAACTGCATTCATACTTTGCCTCAATCTATTGTTCCGTCCTTTAAGAGTTATTGCTGATAAATTTAACGTGCTGCAAATGGGCATGATTGCCAGCGAGCGGGTATTTAAAGTAATGGACAATACAGACGTAACTACTCAATTTGGCGAATCAGCTACTCAACCGGAAGTTGCAAATCCAGCGGTTATGAATGGCAGTGTTGAATTCAGCAATGTCAGCTTTGCGTACATAGATAGTCAATATGTATTAAAAAATATTTCGTTTAAAATAGAAGCCGGTGAAACGCTTGCCATTGTTGGCAATACCGGAAGTGGAAAAACATCCATTATTAGTTTATTGAACAGACTTTATCATATACAAAAGGGGGAAATAAAGATAGATGACATTAATATTGAGTCGCTCGACCTTGAATATTTGCGCAGTAAAATATCAGTTGTGTTGCAGGATGTATTCTTGTTTAGTGGTTCGGTTTATGACAATGTTACCCTCCGGAATAAAGAAATTGAAAGAGACCAGGTAGTTGAGGCAGCCAAATTGATCGGCATTCACGATTTTATTATGCAACTACCCGGCAATTACGATTACAATGTAATGGAAAGAGGCGCCACACTTTCTTTGGGTCAACGTCAGCTATTGTCTTTTGTAAGGGCACTTTTATATGATCCTGCCATATTAATTCTCGATGAAGCTACCTCGTCTGTAGATACAGAAAGCGAACAGTTAATACAACATGCCATCGAAACACTCATTGCCGACAGAACTTCCATAGTAATAGCCCACCGTTTAAGTACCATCCGAAAGGCAAACAAAATAATTGTGTTGGATAAAGGCGAAATAAAAGAAATAGGCTCACATGAAGAACTGATGGAAAAGCAGGGGCATTATTACCAACTGCACAAAATGCAGTTTGAAAAGCAGGCTAACTTAGTGTAAATTATTGCAAATAATACTGTTGTTAATTTGTAAATTGCATTGATGGATTATTTGCAAAAAAATAAGGATAGTACTGAAAGCATAGTAAGTGAGTCAGACCAGGCTTACGAAAATGCGGCTACATCTTTATTAAAAGAAGCGCTTAATCGTACCTACACCGAACGCTTTTTATTTGCCACCCGTTTGTATAAAATACAACAAACCCTTAGTAAAGCTAAAATTACACATCAGGCATCTTCTGCTAATAAATAAAACACATGGACATTTTTGATGAGGAAATTATCAAATTCTGGAAAGCCATGGAGGATAACAATGTAAGATTTATAATGGTAGGTGGTTACGCTACCAACATTCATGGCTTTCAAAGATATACCGCTGATATGGATATTTGGATGGAGGATAATTTACAAAATCGGATCAATTTAAGAAAGGCATTTAAAGAAGCTGGAATGGGCGATTATTTCATGCTTGAGACATTAAAATTTATTCCCGGCTTTACTGATTTTAGATTAAATAATGGCTTACGTCTTGATATTATGACAAATATGAAAGGCCTTGAAGGTTATAGTTTTGATGCGTGTTATAAAATGGCAACAATAGCAGAAATAGAAAATATACAAATCCCTTTTCTTCACCTCAACCACCTGGTTGAAAATAAAAAAGCTGTTAACCGGCCCAAAGATCAGATCGATGTTATTGAACTTGAAAAGGTAGTGGCTTTGCGTAAAGAAATGGGATTGGACTAATCCGGATACGTTAAACCTCTTCTAAATTTAATCCCGTTTTCATTGCCCAAATAAACCCAATTCTCCTATCTTTGCGCCAAATTTCGGAAACGACATGGCATCAACAAGCATCAAAACATTACTGGTAGCGGTTTTTAGTACTTTCTTACTTACTTTTTCGGGCAATGTGTTTGCACAGCACGAAGAGCATGAAGGCGAAACAGAAAAAGCAGAAAAAGAAGAAGGCTTCAATGCTCGTGAAGTAATTTTTGAACATATCATGGATGCGCATGAGTTCCACTTTGTAAACTACAAAGGCAGCGATGGTGAAAAGCATGCCGTTTCAATTCCATTACCTGTTTTATTATATTCTCCCCAAAAAGGGTTCTCCGGCTTTATGTCTTCAGCATTTGAGCATGGCCATAAAGAAGTAGAGGGATATAAGCTCGAGGAAGGGAAAATTATTCCTACCGAAGCAGGCGTTAAAGTGTATGACTTTTCACTTACACGCAATGTGGTGCAGATGATGCTGATACTGGCCGTATTGGTTTGGTTAATGATCAGTGTAGCTAAAACGTATGCAAAAGGCCAGGGCGTTACTTCCGCACCAAAAGGCAAGCAAACCCTGGTTGAAGTGATGGTGGAATTTGTAAGAGACGAAATCGCAAGGCCAAATCTTCGGCATAAGGCCAATAAATACCTGCCTTATCTGCTCACTGTTTTCTTCTTTGTTTTAATCAACAATATCCTGGGACTTATACCTGGCACTGCCAATGTATCTGGTAATATCGCTTTTACTGTGGTATTAGGCTTAATATCTTTTGTAGTAATTATGTTTAGTTCCAACTCGCATTACTGGGGGCATATTTTCAACCCACCGGGCGTGCCTGGTTTTGTAAAGCCAATTCTTGTATTGGTTGAGTTTTTAAGCGTATTCATCAAGCCATTTGCGTTAATCATCAGGTTGTTTGCCAATATGGTGGCCGGTCACATCATCATTATCTGTTTAATATCACTCATCTTCATATTTGCACAACTTAAGCCAGTCTTAGGTATTGCAGCTTCACCGGTTTCTGTAGCTTTCACCGTGTTTATTTATTTTATAGAAATATTGGTGGCATTTTTACAGGCGTTCATTTTTACAGTGCTTACGGCCGTATTTGTTGGCCAGGCATTCGAAGGCGAACATGCACCGGGAGATGATCATCCGCTACCAGACGATGCAGTGATTGTATAAATTGTTTTTTTTAATCAATATAAAATAGAAGTATGAGTTTATTAACCGTGTTTTTAGCTGCAACTCCGTTGGCTGCTGCAGGTGGTGCCGTTGGTGCTGGTCTTGCTGCAGTAGGTGCAGGTATCGGAATCGGTCAGATTGGTAAAGGTGCTGTAGAAGCAATTGCCCGTCAGCCCGAAGCATCTAACGATATCCGTGCAAACATGATCCTTGCTGCTGCCCTTGTAGAGGGTGCTGCATTGTTTGCGATCATCATCGGGTTTCTTGCAATGGTATTGTAATACCGCTAAGCAAATCTTTACTGCATCCAAAGTACAGGACGGAGGATGCAGTATTTTAAGTTTTTTTTACCAGGCAGGTGTATCTCGATTTAGCTTCATCCGATAGCTATCGGATGGCGTCGCAGCCGATAGATCGGCTCTTGTACTGTTTATCAATATTGAACATTTAGTAATTTATTATTTTACATTTTTAATTGTAATAAAAATGCAACTATTAACGCCCGATTTGGGTTTATTGATCTGGACATTGATCGCTTTTTTGATTGTATTATTTATCCTTGGAAAATTTGCATGGCCTGCAATTATTAAAGGACTAAACGATCGTGAGCAAAACATTGCTAATTCCATTGCTTCTGCAGAAAAAGTAAAGCTGGAAATGGCTCAACTTAAAAACGATAATGAAGCATTGTTAGCCCAGGCACGTGAAGAAAGGGCCATGCTTTTAAAAGAAGCCAAAGAAACAAAAGATAAAATGATCAATGATGCTCGTGAAGATGCAAGGGCCCAAGCTGCAAAAATTGTTGCAGACGCACAGGTAACCATCAATAATCAAAAAATGGCTGCAATTACAGATCTGAAAAACCAGGTAGGTAATTTAGTAATAGAGATTAGTGAAAAAATATTACGTCGTGAATTGGCCAATAAGGCAGACCAGGAAAATTATATTAAGCAGTTGGCAGAAGAAGCCGAGATGAGCTAAATCAAAACCTGCTATCTAGTTTAATCGCCATTATATTAGCAATTTAAAATTGCTGCATTCAAATTTTCAATTAAATGAATAATCCTCGTTTAGCAACACGTTACGCAAAAAGTATCATCGACCTTTCAATAGAAAAGGGTTTGATAGATAAAGTATATGCTGACATGAAGCTGATATTACGTATCTGCAAAACAAACCCCGATTTTGTTGCATTGTTGCGTAGCCCTATCATAAGCGCCACTTCAAAAGGAAAAATAATTGAAGCAATTACGTTACAAAGGGTTAGTGAGCTTACATCCGGTTTTATAAAATTATTGGTAATTAAATCCAGGGAATCCAATCTGCCAGAGATAGCTGCTGCGTATATAGATCAATACAATGTGATCAATAACATACAAAAAGTAAAGATCACCACTGCTGCACCTATGAGCAACCAGTTGGTTGATGCAATACTTAATAAAGTAAAAGAGTCTGATCCAACGGTTAAACTGGAGCTTGAAACGATCATCAATGAAGAATTAATTGGTGGTTTTGTATTAGAAGCGGGAGGGAGAGCATTGGATGCAAGCATCCAACGTGAATTAAAAGATGTAAAGAAACAGTTTGCAAATAATGATTACCTGCATAAATTAAGGTAAACAATAGCGCTGAAATAAGATAAAAAAATCCACATTTGTATGTGGGTTTTTAATTTACACTCATACCAATTTTCTAAAAGGTCTTTTTATGCAAAAATTCATACTTAGTTTTCTGCTCTTTACATCCTGCACTGGTATTAATGCAATCTATTCCCAGGCACTTTATCCCGTAAGTGTGGATGAGAAAGTTATCAATGCTTCAGATATAATTGAAGGAAAAGTTGTGGAACAAAAAGCATTTTGGAATGCTAAACACACCATGATTTTTACCGCCAATACAATTGAGGTATATAAATCATTTAAAGGAACTTCACTGGCTAAAACCATCGAGGTACTTACCGTTGGTGGTACAGTTGGACCAGCAGGTATTGATGCAAGTGATTTATTAATCCTCGACAAGGGAGAAATTGGCGTATTTTTTTGCTTCCCAAATTCTTTCAATTTGATATCTCCATTTACCGGCAATAAATTGTACGATGTATATTCCAGCGCACAAGGTTGCTATAGTTATGATCTTGAAGCAAAAACTGCGAATGGTCCATTTGTCAGGTATTCAAGTATAGAGCAACAACTGTACAAGGAAATGATTCAAAAGACAGGGCGCCAGCCAATAATTATAAATCCATCCTTTAATATATCGGCTCAGGCAAGGCCTTTATCGGGACAGGCACCAATCATTACATCTTTTTCGCCACACAATATTAATGCAGGCGCTACACTTGATCCCACCAATAATTTACTAACTATTAATGGATCAGGTTTTGGCGCAGGAGTGTCAGATTCAGCCGCTGTTATATTTGATGATGCAAATGATGGTTCAGGAGGTACGCCGTACAAAGTTTTTGCTACGTCACCCTTAGTTCAATCTTGGACAGATAATCAAATCAAAATTCGTGTTCCGTCCAGGGTGGGTACCGGGTTTTTCCAGGTTAGAGATAATGCGTTGGTTACTGCAGGCTCACCTGATATTATAAACGTAGTATATTCGGTTTTAAACCGGGAAGCTACCAGTGCAGGTGTTACAATTATAAAGGAAATTAACCTGATGAACGATAATGGCAGCGGTGGTTACACTATTGTATATAGCACCAGTATAACAGGTAGTGGAGTAAACCTCGATACAGATCCTCAAAAGGCAACTTTTCAACGGGCACTAAATACCTGGAAAGAAATAGCAGGTTATAATGTAATTGAAGGCGGTACTACCACTACTCAATCAGTATCGGGCGATGGAGAGAATGTAATTATGTTCGATAATCAAAATACCGGTACAGCTCCATTGGCTTCAGGCGTATTGGCAGTATGTTATTCCTACTCTAACCTTTGTACGCCTGTAAGTGCAAATGAGGTTCAAAAAACTGAATTTGATATTGTTATCAGAAATAGTGGAGTTTCTTCAGGGTCCACAAGTTTTACAACCGGTGTATGTCCGCCCCCCAGTCCTTACAATCAGATAGATATGGAAACTGTTTTATTTCATGAATTGGGACATTCATTGAATCTTGCACATGTAAATGATGGTTATGAAGGCAACGCCTATCCAAACCTGAATCCGGGAAAATTGATGAATTACGGAATATTGGCTGGCGTTAGCAGGCGGTCGCCTGATTATGCTGCTTATGCCGGTGCTCTTTATTGCATTGCTCCAAAATCAAATACTTATGGTGGTTGCAGTTTGGCAAATGTGGAAATGACCCCGCTTGCAAGAACGATTGAACCACGGGACGAATGCCCTTTAACATTCCCAACAGTTAGTACTCCTTTAAATACAACTATAAACTTCGACCTGGTACATGCCACCAGCAATAAATATACTGATCCCGCTTTCACCAGTGTAAATTGTGCAGGAACGGGAACAAGTGTTACTAACAATGCATACTATGCTTTCAGATCAGATAACGACGGCGGTGACCTTACCATGGCAATTACTAACTACCTGACTTCACCTTCAGATTTTCAGGTTAGCTGTTCCGGAGCCGGCGTTAAGCTGGCATTGTTTCAGTTAAATAGTTGCCCCGGCGGACAAAATTTTCCTGACCCAATCGCTTGCAGAACTATTTTTAGAAATGGTAATATTTCGTCTATTACCGGACTAGCCGCTAACACCAATTACCTGATTTATGTAGATGGTAACATTAGCACCAAAGCAAGTTTTACACTTATTTTAAATGGATCAGTTTTGCCTGTAACACTGGTAGATTTTAAAGGTAATATGCTGAACAAAAATGTAAGTCTTACCTGGAAAACAACCAGCGAAATTAACAGCAAGGAATTTTTAGTGGAAAAAAGCGTTGATGGATTAACTTTTACCGCTTTTAGAACTGTTGCTGCAAAAGGAAACAGTGCTGTTGAAAATAATTATGGATTAACTGACGACAGGCCATATTCAGATTTTACATTCTATAGATTAAAGATTATTGACAAAGACGGAAAGTTTGGCTATTCAGCGATTGTAAAAGTAAAAACGCCTAAAAGGTCATTGGTAATTAACCGGATATTCCCTAACCCAACTACCGGGAAATTAAATTTGCAAATTGTATCAGATAATAGAAAAGCCTTAATCCTGCAAGCATTTGATATGCTGGGTAAGAAAGTTGCTGATTTCCGCTTACAGGTAGAACAGGGTTTTAATGAAAAGCCGGTATCAGTAAATACATTGGCTTCCGGAACTTATTTTCTACAAGTGAAAGACGAAGCTGGTAATGTAGTGGATAAAACAAAGTTTATTAAAAACTAATAACCTGCGTACAAAATATAGTCAAGTGCAATTATCCGACGCTACAAAACTGACTTTCTGGACTTAAAATAAATGAAGTATTTAGACGTAATAAATAATTGCAAACTCAGGATTGACAGCAAGTTTAACGAATTCGCTTCTACATTAAAAAATATCGAGTTGTTCTCCAACTTAAATTTTAGACTTTCCTCTGAGAGTTTTGTAAACGAATTTCAACTAGTTGACAGCACATTCTCATTTTATATTCCTGAGGTCCAAAATTCCGATGAAGAAGGTATAGACATATCAATAGGATTATTTCAAATTAGGGATAAAGAGAATGGTATAACTAGTTATACTTCAAAAATAGAGTATGACAAAAATGGCGACTTAGTATTTGACAAATTTCTTTATGTGACTTCAAACATTTGCACGACAACGGGATTATTCATCTTAGAAAATATTGACTATGAGATAAGGACTAATGATGTCTATTCTTTGGACAAGGAACTGTCAAAAGCAATTGACAGCATATTTGCGAGTTTCAAATCAAGCGAGGAGTTAATCACTTCAAAGTTGTCGGATATAAAAAACTGCACTTAGGATTAGGTTTTGTGTAAGTGTGCCACGACAACCAGACATCAACCAAGAGCAAATATTGGCTGTGGTTGGGGCAGGATAAGCAACTTTCAACTTTATATATTTTAGGTGGGCGGACAAACATCTAACTCCACACCTGCACAAAGCCATACCCGAAATCCACCTCAATTATCAGGTAGATTTTTCTTTTAAAAAGGGCTTATTTTTTTGCCATTCTTCCAGTCATCCCCTACCTTTGCAGCCTTAAATGAAAAACATAGCTTAAAAAGCTTAAGTGTGCGACGCAACGATGTTCCACAGGGGTTTTAAGCCAGGTTAAAAAAATAAACTCAAATTTATGGTAGATATTAAACCAGATGAAATTTCGGCCATTCTTCGTCAGCAACTATCCAACTTTAACGCAGGCGGAAGCCTTGAAGAAGTAGGTACGGTATTGCAGGTGGGTGATGGTATTGCACGTGTGTATGGCTTGAACAATGTACGCAGTGGCGAGTTGGTTGAATTTGACAATGGTGTAAAAGCAATTGCCCTTAACCTTGAAGAAGATAATGTAGGTGTGGTATTAATGGGTGATAGTGGTGCTATTAAGGAAGGTGATACAGTAAAACGTACCGGTCAGATTGCTTCTATTAAAGTGGGAGAAGGAATGAGCGGACGTGTTATTAATACATTGGGCCAGCCAATTGATGGTAAAGGCCCCTTAGTGGGAGAATTATACGAAATGCCTTTGGAGCGTAAAGCGCCGGGTGTAATTTTTCGTGAGCCGGTAAAAGAACCATTACAAACAGGTATCAAAGCAATTGATGCAATGATTCCAATTGGACGTGGACAAAGAGAATTGGTAATTGGTGACCGCCAGACTGGTAAAACTGCCATCTGTGTGGATACCATCATCAATCAAAAAGAATTTTACGAAGCAGGAAAACCTGTTTATTGTATATATGTGGCCATTGGCCAAAAAGCCAGTACCATCGCTGGTATTATGAAAACCCTGGAAGAGTATGGAGCAATGGCTTACACAACCATTGTTGCGGCTTCTGCATCAGATCCGGCACCTTTACAATTCTATGCGCCATTTGCGGGTGCTGCAATCGGCGAATTTTTCCGTGATACAGGAAGGCCGGCTTTGATCATTTATGATGATCTTTCCAAGCAGGCGGTTGCTTACAGGGAGGTTTCCTTGTTATTGCGTCGTCCACCGGGCCGTGAAGCATATCCTGGAGATGTATTCTACCTGCATAGTCGTTTACTGGAAAGAGCTGCAAAAGTTATCGCAAAAGATGAAATTGCCAGGCAGATGAATGATTTACCGGAATCTATCAAACATCTTGTAAAGGGCGGTGGTTCACTAACTGCTTTACCTGTAATTGAAACCCAGGCGGGTGATGTATCTGCTTATATCCCTACCAACGTGATTTCCATTACTGACGGACAGATATTTTTGGAAGGTAACTTGTTCAACGCAGGTATCCGCCCGGCCATCAACGTAGGTATTTCGGTTAGCCGCGTGGGTGGTAATGCGCAGATTAAATCAATGAAGAAAGTGGCTGGTACACTTAAACTTGACCAGGCGCTTTACCGTGAGCTGGAAGCGTTCTCAAAATTTGGAGGTGACCTGGATGCTGCAACAAAAAACGTAATTGATAAAGGAGCACGTAATGTCGAAATTCTGAAACAATTACAATATTCGCCGATGTCGGTGGAAAAGCAGGTTGCCATGATTTATCTTGGAACACAAGGTTTGTTGAGAGAAGTAGCAGTAAAAAATGTAAAAGCATTTGAAGAGCATTTTTTAATGGAAATGGAAAATAAATATCCGGAAATATTAGCCGAATTTAAAAAAGGTGGCTTACCGGAAGATGGGTTAAAGAAAATGACCGACTTAGCTAAAAGCTTAACCGGCCACTACAAATCGTAACAATCATTATAATTTTATATGAAGCCTTCCCCAAATAGGGGAAGGCTTTTTTGTGGCATTATAATGGCTGATACCAATTCATTGCCCGGTGTATAGGCCGTTCCGTTTCTTGCTTGTATTCATTAACAACATAAGGAAAGAATGAAGCCATTTTAAACGGGTGCATTTCATAAACAACAGGTTGGCCCTTTTGATCACCTGTAAAAAAAATCAACTACTTTTATAACAACAGATTATGAGCAAGACAATTAGTTTTTTTCTTATTGACGATGATCAGGATGATAATTTTTTATTTGCGGAAGCGCTGTCGGAAGTAGCGCCTTCGGTAAAATTATATTCGGCATTGGATGGACGTGAAGCCATAGAAAAACTTTCAACAATGGATGTGCTGCCCGACGTAATATTATTGGATTTAAATATGCCGGTTGTTAACGGTAAAGAATGCCTGGCCGAATTAAAAAGCGATCAGCTTTTGAAGGATATACCTGTTATCATGTACACTACATCGTCCCAATCGGCAGATATTGAAGAAACATTACAACACGGTGCTATTTGTTTTATAACCAAACCGGATAACATGCGTGAACTAAAAAAAATATTGTCTGTGATCAATAATAATATATCGGGCAACCTGTATAATGCTTTACAGGTGCTCAGCAATGAAACATCAACTTTTATCGTATGCTAAAGCTTTAACAGGTAAGCATCGTCCATTTAAAAAACTGTTTGGTAGCTATGATTCTCATCGTTGATGATACAAAAGAAAACCTCTTTTCGCTGAAAGCATTATTGGAGCTAAATGGTTATGAGGTAGAAACTGCCAACTCCGGTGAAGATGCCCTCAAAAAAATTCTTAAAACTGAGTTCTCATTAATTATTCTTGACGTACAGATGCCGGGTATGGACGGGTATGAAGTAGCGGAAACATTGGGGGGCTACAGTAAGTCAAAAAGCGTTCCTATACTTTTTCTTTCGGCTGTAAATATGGATAAAAAATTTATTACAAAAGGGTACACTTCCGGCGGAGTAGATTATGTCACCAAACCGTTTGATCCGGACATATTATTGCTTAAAATAAAAACCTTCACCAGGTTATACAGGCAAAATAAAGAGTTGAGTGAAATGCAGGAAATGCTTGAAAAAAAAGTAGCTGCAAGAACAAAAGATCTGCTTCAAATAAATCATCAACTGGAATTAAGTAATGTAGAATTACAGCAATATGCTTACCTGGCTTCTCACGATCTTCAGGAACCTGTGAGAAAGATCCTGACTTTCGGTAAATTAATAGAAGACAAGTTTCAAAATGGCAATCCTGAAATGATGGATTATCTGAGGCGTATTATTAATTCATCAGAAAGAATGCGCAACCTGATAGACGACCTGCTAAATTATTCAAAACTCTCTGCGGCACCGGTTTTTATCCAAACAGATCTTAATGCAATATTGAATGAAACCCTTACAGATCTTGAATTAGTCATCAGGGAAAGTAGTACCATCATTCATATTGTTCCATTGTTAATGGTGGATGTTATGCCGGGGCAGATACGACAGGTTTTTCAAAATCTCATTTCCAACGCAATTAAGTTTTCAAAAAAAGGACTAAATCCCTGCATTAAAATAAAAGGTGAAAGGGTGGCGGATAAAAATCCCGAAAGTATCGTATCTGATGATGGTGATTATTATAGAGTAACCGTACAGGATGAAGGCATCGGATTTAACGAGAAGTATCTTGAAAAAATATTTAGCATATTTCAACGGCTGCACAGCAAAGTGCAATATGAGGGCACAGGAATTGGCCTTGCCATTGTTAAAAAAATAATTGAAAAACACCACGGAATAATTACGGCCCGAAGCACTGAGGGTGTTGGCACTACTTTTATTATCATACTTCCCTTCAGGCAAAATATTGACGAAAATCAGGAAATTTTCTAAGGTTAAAATCAACGCATGAAAAATACTTTTAAAAGCAATTTGGTAATTGGGTTTGGGTTCACACTTCTGTTAATAATCATTAGTTCAGTAGCTTCTTACATAAGTATTAAAAGCCTTCTAAACAGTTCTGTTCGTGTAGAACATACTAATCGTGTGATTGAAAAATTACAGGATGTTCTGAACGTAATTAAAGATGCAGAAACCGGCCAGCGGGG
Organism: Ferruginibacter sp.; assembly: GCA_046590675.1. Classification (GTDB taxonomy): domain Bacteria; phylum Bacteroidota; class Bacteroidia; order Chitinophagales; family Chitinophagaceae; genus Ferruginibacter. Next base: position 48,628 of record JBKJUP010000030.1, read on the forward strand.
TTATTTATTAACAAAAAATGAAGTATTCCTAAGTTCTTATAATGGTGCAAATGAAAAGTCGGCCAATCTTATCAGGGAAATAAAATTGCTTACGGCAGATAATCCTCAACAATTGCCCGATGCCGATACGCTATTAGTAGCCAGCAAAAAGCGGATTGCAGTAATGGAGCAGTTGGTAAAATTAAAAGGCAATGACCAGACCATAAATAATGAACAAATATTAGAAGGTAACAAATACATGGATGACTACAAGGCAATTGTAGCCCGGATGCAGGAGAGGGAAAAAATATTGTTGGCATCACGAACTGCATCGCTTGATCGCTTTGCCCAATCCACACCCATATTTATAGTAATTGCTGCCATTTTATCAATACTCGCTACACTGATTTCATTTTATAAGGTAATGCATGACTTTGACAGACGAGCCGAATTACAATCGCAATTAATTAAAAAGGAAGAGGAAGTATCTGGCAGAATTGAACTAATCCAGGGAATTGCCAATAAGATTTCATCGGGTGATTATAAAATCAGGATTAATGACGCAGGTGAGGATTTGTTGGGAAGTTTATCCGGGTCGTTAAATAAAATGGCCGTTTCGCTGGATGAAAGTTTTCAAAAGATATCTGACAAAGAGTGGCTGCAAACCGGTGCAGCCACATTGAATGAAAAACTGATTGGCGAAAAAAATATTGAATCGCTCACGTACCATGCAACTGAATTTATTGTTGGTTATACAAATGCCCAAGTGGGAGTATTTTATTTGTTGAAAGATTTATCCACTTTACAGCTTTCTGCTTCAGTTGCATTAAATAACGACGAGGTAAAAAAAGAAATAAAATTTGGCGAAGGATTGGCTGGCCAGTGTGCACGGTCTCAGAAAGTGATGGGCCTGCAAAATATTTCTGACTCGGAAATACGCATTAGTTATACTGCCGGAAGTGTTCAACCCGTTGCAGTAATTGCGGTGCCTGTTTTTTTTGAAAGCAGGTTGATGGGTGTAATTGAACTGGCATCGCTCGAAAAATTCAGTGCAAAAGTATTGGACTTTTTAAAATCGGTTTCTTTTAATATTGGCATGGCTATCAGCAGTGCAAACGACCATCAAAAGCTGGAAGAATTACTCCACGAAACCCAGGCACAATCCGAAGAATTGCAGGTTCAACATGCAGAGATGGAAAATATAAATACCGAACTGGAAGCACAAAGTGAAAAGTTACAGGCTTCAGAAGAAGAGCTAAGGGTGCAACAGGAAGAGCTACAACAATCCAATGCCGAACTGGAAGAAAGAAGCAGTTTGCTGGAGGAAAAAAACGAACTTATTTTAGAGCGAAACCTGGCAATACAAAGTAAGGCTGAGGAATTAGCACTGAGTACAAAATATAAATCAGAGTTCCTTGCAAACATGTCGCACGAATTGAGAACGCCACTCAATTCCATCCTTTTATTATCGAGGTTATTATCAGAAAACCAGGTTGGTAATTTATCAACCGATCAGGTTGAATATGCCACCGTAATACAAAGTTCGGGGAATGCCTTACTGACATTGATTGATGAAATACTGGATCTTTCCAAAATTGAATCCGGTAAAATGGAGTTGGAATATGCAGATGTGCTACCTGGTAATATTATACTCGAAATCAAATCACTGTTTTTACCCATTGCAAATGATAAAGGAATTGACTTTATTATCAAGGACAATATTGATGCAGACGACACCATTGAAATAGACCGGTTACGCCTGGAGCAAATTCTCAGGAATTTAATTTCGAATGCACTGAAGTTTACAAAAAAAGGTTCTGTAACACTAAGTACTCGTAAAGACAATACGCATATTTATTTTGAAGTAAAAGATACAGGTATTGGAATTCCGCAGGATAAGCACCACACAATATTTGATGCATTTCAGCAGGCAGACGGATCTACCAGGCGTAAATATGGAGGAACCGGGTTAGGGCTTTCAATCAGCAGGGAACTGGCACGCCTGCTTGGTGGAGAAATAATGTTAAAAAGTGAAGAGGGAAAAGGAAGTGAATTTACATTGGTGTTACCCCTGCAGAAAGGCAGCACATACATTGCACCCGGAAAACTTCCCAAAGTAGAAATTATATTAACAGACAATACAACTACAGTTTTAAATGCTCCGGAAGCCAACGGGAATAATTATTTATCAACGATAATTCCCGCTGCTATTCCAGATGATAGAGATAACATTACCGCAAAAGATAAAGTGATTTTAATCATTGAAGATGATACTGCATTTGCAGGGTCGTTGCAGGATTATACCCGTGCCAACGGCTATAAATGTATAGTAGCTGTACGTGGTGATGAAGGTATTGTGCTTGCAAAGAAATTTTTGCCGTTGGGTATTTTATTAGATCTGCAATTGCCGGTTAAAAGCGGTTGGGATGTATTGGATGCACTAAAAAGTGATCCGGTAACCCGGCCCATTCCTGTTCACATGATGTCGTCTTACCAGGTAAAAACAAAGAGCATTTCAAAAGGGGCGATTGACTTTATTAATAAACCAGTTGCTTTTGAACAGTTGGCCATTATTTTTTCCAGGATAGAGAAGGCCCTTAATAATCATCCTAAAAAGGTATTGATTGTGGAGGAAAATACAATGCATGCACGTGCCCTTGCTTATTTTCTTGAAGGGTTTAATGTGGCATCAGAAATAAAAGAATCGGTTAGTGATGGTATAAAGGCGTTAACCATGGATGAAGTGGATTGCGTTATTCTTGATATGGGTATTCCTTCTGCCAGTGACTACGATACATTGGAGGAGGTAAAGAAAACGAAAGGGCTGGAAAATTTACCCATCATCATTTTTACAGGTAAAAATTTATCGCATATTGAAGAAATGCGGATAAAGCAATATGCGGATTCTATTGTTGTTAAAACTGCTCATTCCTACCAAAGAATACTGGACGAAGTGTCCCTATTTCTTCATTTGGTAGAAGAAAACAAACAGGAAAGCAGACCGGTGCGCTACAAAAAAATGGGTGAGTTGGAAGAAGTGTTGAAAGGAAAAACAATCCTGGTGGCGGATGATGATGTGCGTAATATATTCTCCATAACAAAGTCGCTTGAAAAATATGGTATCAATGTAGTTTCTGCCATTGATGGAAAGGAAGCACTTAAACAATTGCAGGAGGAACCGGTTGTAGATCTTATTTTAATGGATATGATGATGCCGGAAATGGATGGTTATGAATCTACCCGTCGTATCAGGCTCAATCCAAAGTATAAAAAATTGCCCATCATTGCTGTTACTGCCAAAGCAATGACCGGCGATCGTGAAAAATGTATTGTTGCAGGTGCATCCGATTATATTACCAAACCGGTAGATATTGATCAGTTGATTTCGTTACTAAGGGTTTGGTTGTACCAATAAAAACAATACCACAATTTGGTAAAATTTATGAAGAAAAAAGTACTTATTATAGATGATGATAGCAGGAATACATTTGCACTTTCGGCTGTATTAACAGCTAAAGGTTTTGCATGCCTTTGTGCATCCAACATGTTAATTGCATTTGATCTGTTACAAAAAAATACAGATGTTGACATTGTTTTAATTGATATGATGATGCCCGACATGGATGGTTATGAAGCAGTGCCAATTATTAAGGCTGACCAGCGATACAGCCATATACCAGTTATTGCAGTTACTGCTCAGGCTATGAAGGGTGATAAAGAAAAATGCCTCAGTGCAGGAGCAGATAATTACATTGCCAAACCGGTAAATATTGATGCATTGCTTCAACTAATGAATCAATAATAACATGAAACAAGATAAGACGGCCATCATCAGGGACGAGGACTTTGATTTGTTGTTAAACGAATTGTTTCAGTTATATGGATATGATTTTACCAATTATGCAAAGGCTTCCTTAAAGCGGCGGGTAAACCGGTTATTGATCATTAACAAATTTTCGAGTTTTGCGGAGTTATTTTTTCGTGTAAAAAACGATGGTAGTTTTTTGAAACATCTGGTAGAAGAGCTAACCGTAAATGTTAGTGAAATGTTTCGTGACCCTTTATTTTTTAAAACCCTTCGGGAGCAAGTATTACCAGTACTTGCTACGCATCCGTTTATAAGGATATGGCATGCGGGATGTGCTACCGGCGAAGAAGTTTATTCAATGGCAATTATGCTGGAAGAAGCTAACCTGCTGCATAAATCCCTGATATACGCTACCGATCTTAACGCCACGGTTATCGAAAATATTAAAAAAGGATTATTCCCAATCAGCCAGATGAAACTGTATTCGCAGAATTATATACAGTCGGGCGGTAAAAAAGATTTCTCATCTTACTACACTGCCAAATATGATTGGGCAAGGTTTGATGACAGGTTAAAATCCAAAATGATTGTGGCCACGCATAACCTTGTTTCAGACAGGTCTTTCAATGAATTTCAATTAATATGTTGCCGCAATGTATTGATCTATTTTAATAAGGAATTACAGGATACTGCGCTCACGCTCTTTGACGATAGCCTTGAAAAATTAGGCTACCTTGCTTTAGGCTCAAAAGAAAATATTCGGTTTTCAAAAATTGCGGTCAAATACCATCAACTGGAGAATAAAGAAAAAATATGGAGGAAAATGCAATAGGAAAATACCGCATGCTGATTATTGGTGGTTCCGCAGGAAGTCTCGATATAATCATGAGGATAATTGGGAAATTGCCAGGTAACGTTGGATTAACGATCGTGATTATTGTACATCGTAAAAGTGAGTCTGTATCTATACTCCAATCACTGTTAAGTTCAAAAACAACTATGCAGGTAAGGGAAGTGGAAGACAAAGAAATCATTCTTTCAAATACTATTTATATTGCTCCGCCAGATTATCATTTATTGGTTGAAGACGAATTGCATTTTTCATTGGATAGCTCCGAAAAAATTCAATATAGCCGGCCCAGTATTGATGTAAGTTTTGAATCTGCTGCTGCTATTTTCAGGAACTCTTTAGTGGCAGTTTTATTATCTGGCGCAAATGCCGATGGTGCAAGGGGATTAAGTACTGTGCAGCTTTTGGATGGTTACACAATCGTAGAAAATCCGGCCACAGCAGAAGTGAATTATATGCCAGGCGAAGCTATTAAGTTGAATAAGTTTCATCATATTGTTGATGGTAAAGCTATGCCTGACTATTTGAACCAGTTGCTTTTAAAGCCAGTCAACCTGTAATTTATAGTTGAGCAAAAGAGCACAATGCGAACTATATTTGATGCAGTCCTTATTTCATAAAATCAGCATTTCGCTATTGATAGATCTTTTCCTTTTACCATAATAGCATCGCATTTTTAAAAGCACATAGCTCGTTTACCACCTTTGTTCAATGTAACTTTTGTCACCGATGAGTAGGTTAACTTAATACATCTTTGCAAGGTTACAAATTGAAATGGTTATGGAAGTATTAGGATTTATTCTTGCAGCATTGGTAGGTATTTCACTCGGCCTGATAGGTGGAGGCGGTTCAATATTAACTGTCCCCATATTGGTGTATTTAATGGGACTGAATCCTATTTTGGCCACCTCTTATTCTTTATTCATAGTTGGTTCTACTTCGATGGTAGGTGCAGTAAACAATTATCGCAAAGGTTTTGTGAGCATTAAAACTGCATTACTCTTCGGGCTCTCATCTATCACTACTGTTTTTATTACCCGTAAAATTATTATGCCGATGATACCGGCAGTTATTTTTGATACAGGTCATGTTCATATTACGCAGGCAATGGCCATCATGGTATTATTTGCCATACTAATGTTGATGGCTTCCATTGCTATGATCAATGATAAGCATCCCCCGGCAATTGGATCGGGTGCGGATCAAAAGAGCTCAAACCCGGTTCTCAAACTTTTATCATTTGGTGTTTTAATAGGACTGGCCACCGGTTTTTTGGGCGCAGGCGGTGGTTTTTTAGTTATTCCTGCTTTGGTAATCATCTTAAAAATGCCGATGAAGGAAGCAGTAGGCACTTCATTATTAATTATTGCCCTCAATTCGTTGATTGGCTTTACCGGCGATATGGGGCATTTTGTAATTGATTGGAAATTCTTAATTGGAATAACCCTGGTAGCCATTGCGGGAATTTTTGTAGGTGGTTATTTGGCAAAGAAAATTGAAGGAGATAAATTGAAAAAGGCCTTCGGCTGGTTTGTATTAATAATGGGTATGTACATATTTGTAAAAGAAGTATTTCTTCGAAAATAAAATCATTTATTATGGAAAATAAAAAGGAGCAGGTAGAACAGTGTTGCGTAATTTCCTGCGATATTGAATTGGGTGCAGGTTTTTGGAATAATCAATACCAGGCCAATGCTACGGGTTGGGATTTGGGTGAGGTTTCTCCACCCTTGAAAGCGTACATTGACCAACTCACTAATAAAGAGCTTCGTATTCTAATTCCTGGCTGTGGTAATACTTACGAAGCCCAATACCTGTTGCAACAAGGTTTTACCAATATCACCCTCATCGATATAGCGCCAACTTTGGTTGATCAGTTAAAATTGAAGTTTAAAGAAAATGCAACTATAAATATCATATTGGGCGATTTTTTTGAACACATCGGTACGTATGATTTGATCCTGGAGCAAACATTTTTCTGTGCCATTCCGCCATCTTTACGCAAACAATATGCTGCTAAAATGAACGAATTACTCATACCTGGCGGAAAATTAGTGGGTGTATTATTTGACAGGGAATTTGAGCAGCAGGGGCCACCATTCGGTGGTTGTAAATGCCAGTATGAACCTTTATTTAGTAATAATTTTGATCTGCTGGTTTTCGATAAATGCTATAACTCGTTTTATAAACGAAAAGACACCGAATTGTTTATCATTCTTAAAAAGAAATAGCATCGCTATTAAACGGCCGCTTTTTAACCATTTTTTTAAGCTTTAAAATATTTATATTTACAACTTGAAAAAAGCGTCTGCGATATTACTTTTTACTATTTATTTCTTGTCAAGTACCGAGGCACATCAGTTGCTAAAACTTCCCGTAATATTTCAGCATTTTCAGGAACATAAAAAAGAGAGTAAAAGCATTACGCTTTTACAGTTTTTAGACATGCATTATATGCATGGCAGTCCCCGCGATGCAGACTACGAACGGGATATGCAGTTACCCTTTAAAACATTTGGCGATTGCGTATCAGTAATTGCAAATGCGTATGTGCCGGTAACCTTTCAGATTGTGCAACCCCGGCTAATAGAACTTCCTGCAAAAAAGATCTTTATTCCACAAGATCGTTTTACCCATGCTGCCTACTGCTGCAATATCTGGCAACCTCCCAAATCTGTTTAATCATATATTTTACTGTTAAGCGCTTTTAGGTTTACACCTTTAAGCCCGTGTGCTTTTGGACATTACCTGGAGCAACCATTTTGTGATTATTATTAAACAAAAAAATTATGCTGAATGCAATAATTGGGTTTGCAATAAGAAATAAACTCATTGTAGGGTTATTTATTATTGCCCTGGTAGCTTATGGCAGTTACCAGTTTACAAAACTTCCTATAGACGCAGTGCCGGATATTACTAACAACCAGGTTCAGGTTATTACTATTGCGCCTTCTTTTGGTGCTACAGATATTGAACGACTGGTTACATTCCCAATTGAACAAGCCAATAATAATATCCTGGGATTGAAGGAAATCAGGAGTTTTTCCCGGTTTGGATTGTCTCTTGTAACCATTGTATTTGATGATGCTACCGATGTGTACTGGGCCAGGCAACAGGTTGCGGAGCGTCTTCAAAAAGTACAGACCCAAATTCCGCAGGGAATAGGCGTGCCTGAATTGGGACCGGTAAGTACAGGACTGGGTGAAATATATCAGTATGTAGTGAGGCCAAAAGCGGGCTACGAGAGAAAATACAATGAAACAGATTTAAGAACCATACAGGATTGGATAGTACGGCGCCAGTTGCTGGGGGTAAAAGGAGTGGCGGAAGTGAGCAGTTTTGGAGGAAAGCTAAAACAGTATTCTGTAGAAGTTGATCCAAATAAATTGCTGGCTTACAACATTACCATTATAGATGTATTTACTGCTCTTGAAAGCAATAACCAAAACACAGGGGGCGCCTATATTGAAAAAGGGCCAACAGTTTTATATATCAGAAGCGAAGGGTTGATTGGCAACATGGACGATATCGGAAATATAGCTATAAAAATTGGTGGTGATGGTACACCACTTTTTATACGCGATGTTGCAACAATAAAAACAGGTAGCGCTACCCGCTATGGCGCAATGACCTACAATGACCAGGGTGAAGTTTCGGGAGCTGTAGTAATGATGCTGAAAGGTGCAAACAGTAACCAGGTTATAAAGGATGTAAAAAAGCGCATTGAACAAATACAAAAGAATTTACCCGAAGGTGTAGTGATAGAACCATTTTTGGATCGTACTAAAATGGTGAACAACGCTATTGGTACTGTGGAGAAAAATTTGATGGAAGGAGCATTGATTGTGGTGTTTGTACTGGTTTTATTCTTAGGCAATTTCAGGGCAGGCTTGCTGGTAGCATCAGTGATCCCATTGGCCATGTTATTTGCTGTTATCATGATGAATCTTTTTGGCGTAAGTGGCAACCTAATGAGCCTGGGTGCATTGGATTTTGGGTTAATAGTAGATGGTGCTGTAATTATTGTAGAGGCTGTCATGCACCTGTTGTCGCATAGTAAATCATATACCGGGGTTCATAAATTGTCCCAGCCACAAATGGATGATGTTGTAAATAAGTCTGCAGGTAAAATGATGAACAGCGCCGTATTTGGTCAGATTATTATCCTGGTGGTTTACCTGCCAATCTTTACACTGCAGGGTATAGAAGGAAAAATGTTTAAACCCATGGCACAAACAGTTGCATTTGCTTTGTTGGGTGCATTCATTCTTTCACTCACTTATATTCCAATGATGAGTGCTGTTTTTCTCAGTAAAAAAATAAAGCACAAACAAAATTTTTCAGATAAAATGATGTCCCGTATTGAAAGGGCGTATCAGTCGGCATTAACTAAATTAGTGGGTTTTCCTAAAACAGTATTACTGAGTGTGCTTGGCTTATTTATATTTTCAATATTTATTTTGTCAACCCTCGGCGGCGAATTTATTCCTGCACTTGAAGAAGGAGATTTTGCGGTGGATACGAGAGTACTAACAGGAAGTAATTTAAACACTACGATCGTTCATACCCAACAGGCAGCACATATTTTATTAACGCAGTTTCCGGAAGTAGAAAAAGTGGTAACAAAAATTGGAAGCGGGGAAGTGCCCACCGATCCCATGCCCATGGATGCAAGCGACATGATGGTAATTTTAAAACCAAAGGCCGAATGGAAATCAGCAAAGACCTTCAACGAACTTTCAGAAAAAATGGGTGATGCTTTAAAAGCAGTACCGGGCATTACTGCAGGCTTTCAGTTCCCGGTACAAATGCGTTTTAATGAACTGATGACTGGCGCAAGGCAGGATGTTGTGTGCAAAATTTTTGGCGAAGATTTGGATACGCTGGCTGCATACGCCGGCAAATTAGGCAACATGGTTAACACAGTGAAAGGCGCAAAAAATCTTTACGTGGAAGCGGTGTCGGGGATGCCGCAAATTATCATAAAATATAATAGAAATACCATCGCCCAATATAACCTGAATATTGCTACCATCAACAAGGTTGTAAACACAGCATTTGCAGGCCAAAGCAGTGGAATGTTATTTGAAGGAGAAAAGCGATTTGATATTGTAGTGCGGCTGGCTGGTGAACAAAAAAGCGATTTAAAGGATGTTAAAAATTTATTGATTCCTACCCCGCAGGGTACACAAATTCCATTGTATCAGTTGGCAGATGTTGAGATAAAAGAAGGCCCGAATCAAATTCAGCGGGAAGATGCAAAAAGAAGAATTGTAGTAGGTTTCAATGTACGTGACAGAGATGTACAAAGCATTGTGAATGAACTGCAGGCCAAGGCAGACAAACAATTGAAATTACCTCCCGGTTATTACGTAACCTATGGCGGATCATTTGAAAACCTGAACGCAGCAAAGCAACGCCTGATGATTGCAGTACCGGTTTCATTATTACTTATTTTTCTGCTACTGTATTTTGCCTTTAACTCTATCAAACATGGCTTGCTGATTTATTCAGCTATTCCATTAAGTGCAATTGGAGGTATTTTATTTTTGGCAATTCGGGGTATGCCGTTTAGCATAAGTGCGGGCATTGGATTTATTGCATTGTTTGGAGTAGCCGTATTAAATGGAATTGTATTAATTGCTGAATTTAACCGATTAAAAATGGAAGGATTAACTGATTTAAAAAGAATAGTAATTATGGGTACCAAAATAAGACTGCGACCTGTTTTGATGACTGCGTTTGTAGCGTCTTTAGGTTTTTTACCTATGGCAGTAAGTAACGGTGCAGGAGCAGAAGTGCAAAGGCCTTTGGCAACGGTTGTTATCGGTGGTTTGTTGGTAGCTACCTTTCTTACTTTATTTGTACTGCCCGTTTTGTATATCATGTTTGAACGGGGCTTTGGTAAAAAGGTAAAAGCTGGTAAATCAATTGTAACAATATTGCTTGTATTGATGACAATAGGTATGGGGCAGAGCGCAGTTGCACAAACTCCCATTACCTTACAGGCAGCCATTGATACTGCATTAAAGAATAACCTGCAAGTAAAAAATGAACAGTTAAAGGCGCAGTACCAGCAAATGCTAATTCAAACATCCAATGTAATTCCACAAACAAATTTTATTGCTGAAGCGGGCCAGATCAATAGCATTTATACCGATACAAAATTTGGTATTGCTCAGTCATTTAATTTCCCAAAAGTGTATACCCGGCAAAAGGAGTTGCTGCAGCAGGAATGGAAAAACGGGCTGTTAAATGTTGCTGTAAAGGAAACGCATTTAAAAAACCAGGTGACGGTACTTTTTTATACGATTGCATATTTTCAACAGAAAAAGCAATTGCTTAAAACTGCCGATAGTTTATATGCTGCATTTTATAAAAAAGCATCACTTCGCTTGCAGAAAGGGGAGAGCAATGTACTTGAGAAAGCGAGTGCTGAAACGCAGTTGGGACAAATCAATATTCAGTTAAATCAGTTAGACCAGGATTTGTCAATACTTCAGTTACAATTTCAATTAATATTAAATTCAACGGAGGCGTTTGTTCCAGATATCAGTAGCTATAAAGTTGTATTCTTAGCTGCCACAGATACTGGCAGCCTCGTAAATCATCCTGTCATAAAACTGGTAGAACAACAACAGCAAATATCTGATGCTACACTTCAATTAGAAAAAAGCAGGTTGCTGCCAGGTTTATCGGTCGCTTATTACAATACAAGTTTTAAAGGCACAGGCGCCGACAATAAATACTACACTGCGGCGAAAAGGTTTAATTCGGTTCAGGTGGGTATTGGTATTCCCATTTTTGCAAAAGCACAAAAGGCAAAAATCAGCAGTGCAAAGTTTAATACTGAAGTAGCGGCAAGTAACTATGCAATTGAATTGCAGACTATGCAAACTGCTTACAAGGTAGCCTACACGCAATATGCCAAATATCTAAATGTTGTAGCCTATTTTGAATCAACTGCATTAAAAAACGCTGAGCTTATCACTGCCACAGCCAACAAACAATTGGCGAATGGTATCATCAATTATTTAGAATGGGTACAGCTTATTAACCAGGCTACATCAGTAAAGAGCGACTATGTAGAAGCTGTAAATAATTTGAATACCGCCGCTATTCAACTGAATTATTTTATTGATAAATAACCCGGCAAATTTTATTGAAATCAATTGCCGGTAAAAAAGTACCAGGCAATAATCAAAAAGCAAAAATTATCAAATGAAAAATATAATAGCATGCTTCTCAATTGCCATACTGCTTTCGTCCTGCGGCGCAAAACAAAACGATGAAGAAGCTGAACAGGAGATGGGCAATGAAACAACGGTAACACTTACACCGGCTCAATTAAAAAATGCGGGTATCGTTACCGGTAAAATTGAGCAAAAGGAAATTACTTCCATATTGAAATTAAATGGCAAAATTGATGTGCCCCCGCAAAACATGGTTTCTATCAGTGTACCATTGGGTGGCTATCTTAAAACCACCAAACTGTTGCCAGGTATGCATGTGGTAAAGGGTGAAGTGATAGCAGTAATGGAAGATCAGCAGTATATTCAGTTGCAACAGGATTATTTAACTGCCAGGACAAAAATCAGTTTTTTAGAAAAAGAATATATCCGTCAAAAGGAACTAAATGAAAGCCAGGCCAGCAGCGATAAAGTGTATCAACAGGCCGAATCTGATTGGCGAAGCCAACGGATTCTACTTACTTCCCTGGCAGAAAAGTTGAAGCTTGCAGGTATCAATATAAACCGGGTAAGCGAAACAAATATTTCAAGAAGCATCAATATTTTATCACCAATAAATGGGTATGTGTCGGCTGTAAATGTCAATATCGGCAAGTATGTTTCACCAACTGAAGTGTTGTTTGAACTTATCAATCCCACAGACATTCATCTTGCCCTTAAAGTTTTTGAAAAGGACCTCGATAAACTTTACATCGGGCAAAAGTTAATTGCATATACCAATAATGAACCAGGTAAAACCCATCCCTGCGAAATTTTATTAATTGGCAAAGATCTCTCTGCCGACAGGAATACGGAAGTGCATTGTCATTTTGAAGATTATGATAAAACATTGATACCCGGAACTTACATGAATGCAGAAATTGAAGTAAAAAATAAGCAGGCTATGGTGTTGCCGGAAGAAGCCATCGTACAATTTGAAAGCAAGCAATATGTTTACAAAGTACTGGGTAAAGATCAGTTTGAAATGGTTGAAGTAACAGCCGGCGAAAGCGAAAAAGGGTTTTCAGAAATTGTTAATCCACAGGCAAAAAATTTGCTTACCGCTGCTATTGTAACAAAAGGAGCTTACACATTGTTAATGATGATGAAGAATAAGTCGGAGTAAAAGGTTATTATTGGGTACATGGGCTTTTTGAATGCAACTAATGTTACAAAATATATTCCCAACATTGTGCAACTTTGCCTTATCTAAAATGGAATGAATATGACGGTAGAACAAATTTATACAGGATGTTTGGCGCAGGGCGCTTATTACATAACGAGTAACGGGGAAGCTGCAATTATTGACCCGTTAAGGGAGATAAAACCTTACCTGGACAGGCTTGAGAAAGATGGAGTAAAGTTGAAATATATTTTTGAAACACATTTTCATGCAGATTTTGTAAGTGGTCACGTGGATCTTAGTCGAAGTACCGGGGCACCAATTGTGTACGGGCCAAATGCAACATGCGAATTTGAATGTGTATCCGCAAAAGATGGCGAAATATTTAAATTAGGTGATGTTTCGTTTAAAGTATTGCATACACCCGGTCATACAATGGAAAGCACTACTTACTTATTGAAAGATGAGTTAGGTAAAGATTATGCAATTTTTTCAGGCGATACATTATTCTTAGGTGATGTGGGTCGGCCGGATCTTGCACAAAAAGCGGCACATATGACGCAGGACGATCTGGCAGGTTTGTTATATGATAGCCTTATGAATAAGATTATGCCACTGGCCGATGACGTTATTGTATATCCTGCACATGGTGCCGGCAGTGCATGCGGTAAAAATATGATGAAGGAAACCGTAGATTCATTGGGCAACCAAAAGAAAATGAACTACGCATTAAATCAGCCTGATAAAGCTTCCTTCATAAAAGCCGTTACGGATGGCTTACTTCCGCCACCAGCTTATTTTGGATTAAATGTGGCCATGAATAAAAAAGGGTACGAAAGTTTTGAGTCAGTATTACACAATGGAATGATGGAATTAACTCCCGACGAATTTGAAGTGGCAGCAGAAAACCTGGATGCATTGATTTTAGATACAAGAGATAATGCTGAATTTTATAAAGGCTTTATTCCTCAATCAATCAATATTGGGCTAAATGGTGATTTTGCTCCCTGGGTAGGCGCTTTAATTGCTGATGTAAAACAACCTTTGTTGTTGGTTACCGAAGCAGGTAAAGAACAGGAGGCTGTAACACGTTTAAGCAGGGTTGGGTTCGACAATATTATGGGGCATTTAAAAGGCGGCTTTAAAGCGTGGTTAGATTCAGGAAAAGAAGCAGACGTTGTTGATAGAATGAATGCAACACAGTTTGGAAATGAATTGGAACCGGGTAAAGACATCGTAATCGATGTTCGTAAAGAAAGTGAATACACTGCTGAGCATGTTGAAGAAGCTTACAATAAACCGTTGAGTTATATCAACGAATGGATAAAGGATATCAATCCCAAAGATCATTTTTACCTGCACTGTGCCGGTGGTTACCGCAGTATGATGGCTGCATCTATTTTGCAGGCAAGAGGTTACAGAAACTTTACAGAAATTGAAGGCGGCTTTGGGGCAATTAGCGAGACAAGCATTCCTAAAACAAATTTTGTTTGCCAGAGTAAGGTCTTGAAATTATAATGTTGAAATCGGCAGTAGAACCATTGAGAAACATCATTGCGACAGTCTATCCGTATTTTCATCGGGGTTTCTTTCAACTCTAAATCAATCAGGAGCAAATAGCTATGAGTGGTGGTCAATCATACTTTATTTAAACCAGGTCGAAAAGCTAAAAGGTATCTGCAAGGATACCTTTTTCAATCAAAGGCATAGGTGTACCGGCAGCATCTATTGTGAATGATTTAAAGTTTTATTATACAAGATCTATCTGTTTCACCTTACCTGAATGTAACCTTTGTTACTAAAAGGCCAGATTTTTGGAACTAGTTTTGCTCTGGTTAAATGATCATAACAGTGCTCACTCATTTTAAAGTGATTTAGCCAACTCAAATTGGAATCAGCCGCTATCATTTAATAAGAAAACGTGGGAATAGGATCAGGCTGAATTAGTATTTAAAACAATAAAAATTATCATCATGACATTCAATGAAATGATACAATCAGAAAAGCCGGTATTAGTAGATTTTTTTGCAGAATGGTGTGGCCCTTGTAAAACAATGGCACCTATCTTAAAAAATGTAAAAGACGAGATTGGTGATACCGCAACCATCCTCAAAGTGGATGTTGATAAAAGTCCACAGGCTGCCCAGGCATACCAGGTTCAGGGAGTGCCAACCCTTATACTTTTTAAAAATGGCAAGCCATTGTGGAGGCAAAGTGGAGTGGTTCAAAAATCTGCATTACTCGATGTTATCAAAAAATTCACTTAAAAATATATACCCAGTGAATATTTTCAAAAAACTGTTTGCACGTTCTCCCAACGGTAATTTTTAGTAGATGTACCAACTTGATTTATGGAGACATTATGGAAAGATATTTTTAACAGTCAAATTAAAATATAAGTATAAAATGAATTTTATTGAATGGATAAAGCAGCCCTGGCCCTGGTACGTGGCGGGCCCCCTGATAGGATTAACTGTTCCAACTTTGTTGATAATCGGCAATAAATCCTTTGGCGTTAGCTCGTCATTGCGTCATGTGTGTGCTGCCTGTATTCCTGCAAACATTCAATTCTTTAAATACGACTGGAAAAAAGAAGTATGGAATTTATTTTTTGTACTTGGTATTTTGCTGGGAGGGGCCATTGCAATAAACTTATTGGCAAACCCGGAGCCCATACAGGTAAATATAAAACTTGCTGGTGAACTGGCAGGATATGGAATTACAGATTTTAATGGTATGGTACCCCAACAATTATTCAGCTGGTCATCACTGTTTACCATTAAAGGATTTATTATGATCGTTATTGGTGGCTTTTTGGTAGGCTTTGGTACCAGGTATGCCGGTGGTTGTACAAGCGGTCACGCCATCATGGGCATAGCTACTTTACAATGGCCATCATTGGTAGCAACCTGTTGTTTTATGGCTGGTGGTTTTATTATGGCCAATCTCATACTCCCCTTTATTTTATCTCTTTAAATAAACTTAGTTTATGCAAAGTATAGCAGAAGAAGCGACAGATTTTGAAGTACGTTCAATTGATACAATGTGTATCAATGAAAGTCATTTAACACATAAATGGTATCACAATATTAAATACCTGGTGGTAGGCATTGCTTTTGGAATTGTATTCGTAAAAGCCGAAATCATCAGTTGGTTTCGCATACAGGAAATGTTTAGGCTGCAATCATTTCACATGTATGGTGTCATTGGCAGTGCCATCGTTGTCGGCATGATATCAGTTCTAATAATAAAGAAATTCAATATTAAAACCATCTACGGTGAAACGATTGAATTCCATACCAAAACATTTAATAAGGGCCAGGTGTTTGGTGGTTTATTATTTGGCCTGGGTTGGGCAATTACAGGAGCTTGTCCGGGACCATTGTTTGCACAAATTGGAACGGGTGCTACTGTTGTGGCAGTAACCCTTTTGAGCGCAATAGCCGGTACCTGGGTGTATGGTTATTTTAGAGAAAAACTTCCTCATTAACAGTTTACGCAATAACTCAATACAATTAAATTATAGCTTACATGCTGCCCAACACAGCATGTTTTTCTTTTAATAAAAAATGCCAGTGCTTAAAAATTAGTTGAAAAACTATAACGTAACTTCAAGTGCTACTGACTATTAATTTTACTTTTTTGACACACATACGAAATCCGGAACATTGATTCAATTAACTAAACAGATAATGTTTTATGAATAATATTACAAGTTTTGATTCCATTTTTGAGCCGGAGTTAGTAAAGGAAATGCGCCAGTTTGGAGATATCAAGAATTTTAATGAAGGCGATATAATAATGGACTATGGAAAGTACATTCGGATGATGCCAATAGTGATAAAAGGAACCATTAAAGTATTGCGGATGGATGAAAATGGGAAGGAAATTTTATTATACTATCTATCCAGTAATGAAAGTTGTTCAATGGCATATAGTTGTTGTGTAGAGGCTAAAAAAAGCGAAGTAAAGGCAATTGCTGAAGAGGATGTTGAGATTTTAGCAATTCCACATATTAAACTCGATGAGTGGCTTTGCAAATACCCAGGTTGGAAAAATTATATCATGCGCAGTTTTAATGAGCGGTTTTTAGAGTTACTAAAGTCCATAGAAAGTGTAGCCTTTCATAAATTGGATGAACGACTAATAGCTTACCTTAAAGAGAAAAAGAGGCTTGCCGGTTCAAGCGTTATCAAATCATCACACTATGCAATTGCAGATGATCTGGCAACATCCCGTGTGGTAATTTCCCGATTATTGAAGCAATTGGAAAATGATGGTAAAATACTATTATATCGCAACGAGATTAAACTTTTGAATTCATTTATTTAGTGCAAACAGCTCATAAAACGCCAAAAGAATGGCTATAAATGGTTTATTAAATCGGCGAGAGCCAAATAATCATAAAATATTTTTGAAGGCATTATTACGTTAAAGCCACCTTTTTTTGATCAAAAAAAAGGCTGATTTTTATTCTGCAATAAGGGATTTTAAAAAATTTATTTGTTTGAGTCAATAATATGCCCATATATTTGCAATACCTCTGAAAGTTTTCTGCTAAGAAGACTTAATCTTTTCCACATATCTAATACAAAAATCACCAATCCAGATTCTGAATATTTTTTTAGTGAATAACTATTGTTATTTAGTCAAAATATCGAATCCACTAACTTTGAATTTCCGCTTACTTTTAATTAATAATTAAACCACAACGGAATGAAAAAATTTTACACTATCTGTATAACTGTGTTAGGACTAATCAGTTATCAATTTACACAGGCTCAATGTAATGGAATTAAAGGCCCTAATTTATTAGGCGCAAAAGGCACCTTTAGTACACCTTTCATTACAGTTAACAATGCTGCAGCAACTTGTATTGCATCAGGTTCGAGTGCTTATAATCCTCCGGCAAATGTTGGTAATGCTTTACCGGGTTGCGCAACTCCGGCTCCGGCGTTACCTTGTTCAGATTATAACTATACCGCAACCTCCGGCGGATTAATTCCCGAATTTACTTACTCAATTTTGAAGACAGTTGGTAATACCTCTGGAGGCAACTGTATTAAGGGGGATTGGAGAGGTTCTGATCATACAGGAGATGGCGGCTATTTTATGGCTGTAAATGGTGCACCAAGTAGCTCATATAGCAGTGTATTCTACCAGATTAAGCAAATTCCGGTATGTATTGGTGCTACTTATGAATTTTCTGCTTATGTAATAAACTTAAAACCAGGAAGTGGGGCTTCAAGTTCTAATCCAAATATTTCATTTAGAGTAAATGGTGCTGTAATTGCAAATTCGGGGCTCATTGCAGCAAACGGTTCAGCTACCTGGGTAAAGGTTGGCGGTTCCTTTACTGCAACAACATCCACAGTTGATCTTGAAGTAGTAAATGCAACTGCGGTTGCAAATGGCAATGATCTTGGATTGGATGACATTTCAATTAATGTTTGTCAGTCGCAGATTTTAGTTAGCGGACCGGGTTCAGTTTGTGCAGGAAATAATGTTGATGTTAATTACACAGTCACTGATAACTCTCATGCAAATACCTGGTATAAATGGTTATTAAGTACTGACGGTGGTGCCACTTTTTCTAATATAACCACAGGCGCACAGGCTACCTTTACAGGTAACACTTACACTTTAACCAATAATTTAGGAGTTGTTACTTCTCTGATGAATAATTATAAATATCGGTTAAATGTATCTACTTCACAATCAGGTTTAAGTGATCCCGATTGTATATACTTCAACGACTATACCTTGATTGCTGCTGACTGTTCTCCAACACCGGTTCAGTTAACTTCGTTTAACGGTAAATATTCTTCAGGTAAATCAATATTAGACTGGCAAACAAGCCAGGAAATAAATAGTGACCGATTTGAGTTGTTCAGAAGCGCAGATGGTTTAGACTTTGTTAAAGTTGCTTCCATAAGAAGCGCCGGCAACAGTAATCTTGTTAAGAATTACAGTTACATAGATGAAATAAGCGGCAGCACAGGAAATAGCGTTTATTATCGCTTAAAGCAAATTGACATTGATGGAAGGGCAACTTTCTCATCGATCGTAAAATTGAATCTTGGATCCAAAACAAGTTTCGAAGTTTTTCCAAATCCGTTTTCGAGCAACTTTACACTTTCTTTTGGAGCAACCAAGTCTTCAAGCGCTACTTTACGAATTCAGAATAGCACGGGAGTATTAGTTTATAGCAAACAAATTGCTGTTACGAAAGGAAATAATTCATTAGTAATGAGCAATCTGCCAACACTGGCAACAGGTGTGTATTATGTTTCCCTCTTTAACGAAGAATTAAATTTCAACGGTAAGTTGCAAAAGCAATAAAAGATCAGTAATGATAAATTAAAAAAGCGTCTCCCAATAAGAGACGCTTTTTTGATAAATCATTTCTCTTTTTTCAACATTGTAATTTTGTCATGCAACTTAGAAAGGAATGTTTTTTGCAATTTAATCGGGTAAATAAAAAGGACTAATTATGACTTTCGGTATATTGGCAATTTCCATAATTTTTATGTTAGTAGGTATGCTGGTGCAATTCAGGCTAAAAAGTAAATTTACTGAATATGGTAAAGTGCTTACCTCATCCGGCTTAAGTGGAAAAGAAGTGGCTCAAAAAATGTTACGGGATAATGGTATCTATGATGTAGAGGTAATATCTGTTGCCGGGTTTTTATCAGATCATTATGACCCAACAAAAAAAACAGTAAATCTTAGTCCGGATGTATATGATGGAAGAACTGTTGCGGCTGCGGCAGTATCAGCACATGAATGCGGACACGCCGTACAACATGCTACAGCTTATTCCATGCTGATGCTAAGGAGCAGGCTTGTTCCACTGACGCAGGTTAGTACTAATTTATCACAATGGGTAATTTTAGCCGGACTTGGTATTATGGGATTTGGCGGAGGTAATCAAACAATTTTATTGATAGGGATTACACTTTTCGCAGTTTCAACTTTGTTTACATTAGTGACATTGCCAGTTGAATTTGATGCATCTGCCAGGGCGTTAAAATGGTTGAATACATCACATATCACCCGGGGAGGCGAATATGAAAAAGCTAAAGATGCATTAAAGTGGGCTGCCCTTACTTATGTAGTTGCTGCTATTTCTTCAGTGGCTATGCTTGCTTACTATATTATGATATACTCATCCCGTAGCAGGGATTAAAAGCGACGGGTATTTAGATATAAAAAAAATGCTCCAGTTATGGAGCATTTTTTTTATATCTATAATTTTATTTCTTCATCACTATCATCAAAAAAATGGAATTCTGTAAGATGATAATTTGAATTAGAAAGTACTTTAATTTTCTGTTTGTATTTCCAACTCCATTTTCGGCGTTTTGAAACAAATCCACTTGTAAGGAAAGTAAATAAAATAGGATTTACCTGTATTGTTAATCCTTTGTGCTTCTGCATTATAAGATAACTAAGGTTCTTTTCTATTTCGTCTTCGAGTATAAGCGTTGAAGATATTTTTCCGCTACCGTTACAGCTAGGGCAAATTTCGGAAGTATTGATATTCATCTCCGGTTTCATGCGCTGGCGGGTAATTTGCATTAACCCAAACTTACTAATGGCAAGTACCGCATGTTTGGCCCTGTCCGTACGCATGAATTGCTCCATTGCATCGGCAAGTCTCTTTTTGTTCTCCAGTAATTTCATATCAATGAAATCCACCACTATAATTCCACCCAAATCTCTGAGGCGCAGTTGTCTTGCAATTTCTTCAGCGGCCTCCAGGTTGGTTTCCAGTGCATTTTGTTCCTGGTTGTTACTTACACTTTTATAGCCACTGTTTACATCTATAACGTGTAAGGCTTCTGTGTGTTCAATGATCAGATAAGCGCCACTTGGTAAATTAACAGTCTTGCCAAAAGCCGCTTTTACCTGCTTGGTAATTCCAAAACTGTCAAATATGGGCGAACCGTTATTGTAATACGCAACTATATCAGCCTTTTCAGGAGCTATGCGCTGAATATAACTTTTTGTATCTGCAAAAATATTTTTGTCGTTAACCACAATTCTGTTGAAATCTTCATTCAGTAAATCACGGAGCATACTATTAGCCTTGCCCTGTTCACTTAATATTTTAGAAGGTGGAACTGCGTCTTTAAGATTTTCCTGGATAGTTTTCCAGGTTTGTACCAATGCAAGTAAATCTTCATGAAGTTCTGCTGTATTTTTTCCTTCTGCAGCCGTACGCACAATAACTCCAAAATTTTTGGGCTTTATTGCTTCTATAATTTTGTGAAGTCTTTTGCGCTCCTCGCTGGAATGAATTTTTCTTGAAACTGCAATAATATCATTGAACGGAGTAATCACCACAAATCTTCCTGGTAAGGAAAGTTCGCAGCTTAAACGAGGTCCTTTGGCTGCAATAGGTTCTTTTAAAATTTGAACCAGTACATTCGGACGGCCACTTAATACTTCTGCAATTTTGCCGGTCTTTACAATTTCAGGCTCTACAGAAAATTTACCAAAATCAAATCCAGCTTCTGAATGATCATTGATGGAAATATTGGTGAACTTTAGTATCGACTTTACATAAGGACTAAGGTCGGTATAATGTAAAAATGCGTCTTTTTCAAAACCTACATCTACAAAAGCTGCATTTAATCCCGGAATAAGTTTTTTAACTTTTCCCAGGTACAGGTCCCCCACAGCAAAGTTGGCATCAGCTTTTTCGTTGTGCAACTCTACTAGTTTCTTATCTTCCATCAGGGCTATTTCAACGCCTTGAGGTGCAGCATTTATAATTAATTCCTTTGTCAAGCAATTCACTTTTAATTAGAGACCATAACATCACGGAAGGATAACGTACAACAAAATAATAAAGTATTACTTAGGGCAAACTTTACATAATGCTGATAAATGTGTGCCGGCCTGAGGATGCCGGCACCAGGTATAAAAAGAAAACTATTTCTTCTTATGACGATTTTTTCTTAAACGTTTTTTACGTTTATGAGTTGCAATTTTATGACGTTTTCTTTTTTTACCACAAGGCATACCAAGTATTTTTTTAGTTAAAAATTATTTTTTAATTACTGCTGATTTTTTATAACCGGAATAACTCAGCAATTTTATTTCAGCATTTTAATTCGTTGATCTACTTCTTTACTATAAGCAGGGTCGTTTACAATTCGCTTGCTTATTTCGTACCACTTTAAAGCATTTTGCTTATCGCCATGTGCAGCATATCCATCGGCCAGCCATGATATTGCTTCTAAATTTCCTGGCTCTGCACGCACAACTTTGTTCAGTCTTTCAATTCCTTTATCAAGTTGATTTGAAATAATACCACCAATACCTAACACTAACTGAGCATGCATATTGGTTGAATCTTTTCTAACAACCTGTAAAAGTTGCTGAATTCCCTTCATAGTTTCCTGCGGGTCACCAGCCATACCCTTACCAAATACATAACAACTTCCCAATCCTATTTTAAGTTCGTCATTGTTTGGATTAAGCACAATTGCCTGCTCAAACAACTCAACTGCACGTTCACTTTTCCAACCTCTCTTCACCGGATCCTGCTCCTTTCGGAAGTCACTTAACATCAATTGGGCTGCAAAGGTGAGGTTTTTTTCAGAATTTACCAACTTCGCTGATTCTGTTGTATAATAATTATGCAAATCGTGGTTGTGTACCGAGTCGTCCCAAAATGATGACAGGCGGTCATAGACTTTAATTTGCTGCTCTTTTACATCACCCCTCGAAATACTGTTTTCCAGTTTATTTACGTAATTAAGCTGGCCTTCCGATAGGCTTTTCTTTGCCTCAAGGATGTAATTTTCTACGTTAAATTTGGGAGTTGTTACAGAGGAGGGATCGGGGGTAGACAGGATTTCTTTTTCAGCTACAGTAGTGCCAAAAAAAAATAAAAAGGATAAAATGATTAACCCTGTGCCTAATAATACCAATTGTTGTTTCTTCACAAAAAAATATTGAGGCGCAAAGGTACGCTATTGAGGCGTTTCGCTACCAGGCAACTTTTTAGCTTTAACTTCTGTTACAAATTCTTTAGCAGGTTTAAATGCAGGAATATAGTGCTCAGGTATTTCTACGGCAATATTCTTCTTGATATTTCTTCCAATTTTAGCTGCTCTTTTTTTAGTTATAAAGCTTCCAAATCCCCTAATATAGATATTCTCTCCTGCAATAAGGGAGCGTTTGATTTCTTTAAACATCGTTTCTAATGTAAACATTACATCTACTTTAGGAATGCCCGTTTTGTCTGATATTTCTGAAATTAGATCTGCTTTTCTCATTACTGTGAAGTTTTAAATGGTTTACCTAATGGAAAAATAATAAATATATTTGTAAAATCCAATATTATGTACTGATTATCAGTTAACTAGCCTTTATATTAATTATTTTTTAATGCTTCGTAAGTTTATTACTCATTTTCTTTAGTAAAATCATCGGTTTTAATTCAAAATTTGCTCGGGTTTTTCAATTTTAGAAGATATTTGAATTATAAATGAAAATAACCGGCGAACTACAAGTCTTTGTAAAAAAGCTCCTTAAATGGAACATGAAATTTAACGACAGAAAAATGCCCTGGAAGGGTGAAAAAGATCCTTACAAAATTTGGTTAAGTGAAATTATTTTGCAACAAACCAGGGTTGATCAGGGGCTTGCTTATTATAACCGTTTTGTAGCCCAATTTCCTACAGTTACCGATCTTGCAAATGCACCTGAAACGACTGTTTTTAAACTGTGGGAGGGCCTTGGTTATTATACAAGGTGTAAAAATCTGATCGCCACAGCCCGGTATATTTCAAATGAACTGGATGGTAAGTTTCCTGATCAATACAACGATATTTTAGCATTAAAAGGTGTTGGTCCATACACAGCCGCAGCCATTGGTTCGTTTGCTTTCAACCTTCCACATGCAGTAGTAGATGGTAATGTATTTCGGGTTTTATCAAGATATTTTGCCATTGCTACTCCGACAGATTCTACAGAAGGAAAAAAAATGTTTACCAAACTTGCAGACGAATTAGTTGATAGAAAACTACCGGGTATTTACAACCAGGCAATTATGGATTTTGGCGCCATTATTTGCAAACCACAATTACCCCAATGTATCAGTTGCATTCTGAATTCAACATGTAAAGCTTACAATACAGGCATGGTTCAACAATTGCCTGTAAAAGAAAAGTCAATAAAAAGGACAACAAGATGGCTATATTACCTTGTTATTGAAATGGGTAATAACCTATTTGTAAATAAACGCGGAGCAGGCGATATATGGGAAAATTTATATGAATTTGTACTGAAGGAAAGCGCCCAACCACTTGATTTAACTATTAAAGAAAATATTTCATTCTTAGCCGAAATGTTAAAGGGAAAGAAATTTCAAATTATAAATGTTTCCCCGGTTTATAAACAATTGCTAACCCATCAGACCATTCAGGGACAATTTATTTACATAAAATTGAATCAAAAAGTTATCTTGAAAAACTACCAGGTCATACCAAAAACTGAACTAAATCAACTGCCTTTTCCTAAATTTATCAGCAACTACTTAAAAGATAAAAATGTATCTTTAAACTTGCTTAACATTGAGAAGAATCAACATTCAATAGAATTAATACCAACAACATGAGAGGCGTAAACAGGGTTATGTTAATCGGCAATTTGGGGAAAGATCCCGACATGCAGTTTTTGGAAGGCAATATTGGAGTTGCAAAGTTTTCACTGGCAACAACGGAAACGTATAAAGACAGAAGCGGTAAACTTATTTCACAAACAGAATGGCATACGGTGGTACTGTGGAGAGGCCTGGCAGAACTTGCCCAAAAGTATTTGCACAGAGGCAGTCTTGTTTACATTGAAGGAAGACTGAAAACCAGGAGTTGGGAAGACAAAGAAGGAAATAAAAAATTTGCTACTGAAATAGTAGGAGATAACCTGATCATGCTCGACAAAAGAAGCGACGGAACCACACCCGGCATACCGGGAGATGGAATAGAGGGAATGAGTGGTGAAATGCCAAACGAGGATGACGGAACAGAAAGGCTTCCCTTTTAAACATATTAAAACTGCTTATTAAAAATCCTTTGCCGGATAAATATATTTTTCATAAAAACTGATAGTTTTGGATTACCATTCGGTCATTATTAATGCATTTCAACTGCATTTTACTTTACTTACAATTACACCGGCAGCTTCTGTTGTCCTTATATTTTTAGCCATATTTTTATTTGCAATTTCTTTCCTGGTAGCTGGTTCCGAAGTAGCATTTTTTTCTCTTACTTATAAAGACATTAATATGCTCAGGACCAAGCAGCAGCCGTCCTTTAAGCGTATCGTAGCTTTGCTGGATGAGCCTAAAATATTGTTGGGCTCCATGTTGATAGCCAACAGTTTTGTAAATATTGGCATCATTTTAATATCCAACATTTTAATGGATAACCTGCTGGAAACATTCAGCATGGTGTTCTGGTTAAGGTTCATCATTAAAGTATTTACTGTAACTTTTTTAATTGTACTTTTTGGAGAAGTGTTGCCTAAGGTATGGGCCACACATCACAAAATTTGGTTCGCCTCTACTGCGTCTTTAATCCTTGAAATATTTAATAGTGTTTTTTACAGGTTCAGTAAAAGGTTGGTGGGGCTAAGCGATGGGATTGAAAAAAAGTTTTCTCCAGGCCACTCCTCATTGATGGATAATAGCCAGTTAGATTATGCAATTGATTTACTTCCGGAGCATGAAGCTACCATGGAGGAAAAGCAAATATTAAAAGGCATCCGAAAATTTGGCGACACCACAGTAAAACAAATAATGCGTACCAGGCTGGATGTAAACGGTATTGAATTTAGCAGTTCGTTTGAAGACGTAATACGAAGGGTGGAAGAATTGCATTATTCCCGCTTGCCGGTTTATAGTAATAACCTGGATGAAGTGAAGGGTATGCTACATACAAAAGATTTATTACCACATGTAAATGCAAGTAAAGTTGAAAATTACGATTGGCATAGTTTAATGCGGCCATCTTATTTTGTACACGAGCAAAAATTAATTGAAGACCTGCTGCAGGAGTTTCGCAACAGGCGCATACACTTTGCAGTGGTAGTAGATGAATTTGGTGGCACATCTGGTATTGTTACACTGGAAGATATTATGGAAGAAATCATCGGCGACATACAAGACGAATTTGATGACGAAGAAAGCGCCAATAAAAAGATAGATGATTACAATTATATTTTTGAAGGTAAAACTATGATCAACGATGTTTGCAGAATAATGGGTTTACCTGCAGATGTTTTTGAAGTTGTAAGGGGCGACAGCGATTCATTGGCTGGACTTGTATTGGAAATTGCAGGTGAATTTCCGCAGGTAGATGAAGAAGTTGTAAGCGGCGATTTTACGTTTATACCACTCGCTATTAATAAAAACAGGATCGATAAAGTAAAAGTAGAAATTAAATTAAGATCCGAAGAAGAATAATATGTTATCCTCTATTCAGTCGTCGTAGATATTTATATGAAATTACACATACAAAATGGCTTTCGGGATTTAATGAATGCCATGTCTAAAATACTGATTCCATTTGTTTTTTTTGCGTTCCTGTTTTCCTGCAACTCGCCTTATGTTTCTAAGAAACGTGGCTATTTTAATATTGAATTACCTACACGTACTTATCAGAAATTTGATTCACCAGGTTTTCCATATAGCTTCGAATACCCGGCCTACGCAACCATTGTAAAGGACAGCACATATTTTGAGAACAACCCTGAAAACCCTTATTGGATCAACATCGATTTTCCACAGTTTCATGGGCGTATTTTTTTAAGTTATAAAGCTATTGGAGGCCATTCTTTGTATAAAATAAAACAAGCGGATGGCTCTTATAAAGATTCCCTGGGAATAAATGAATTTGATAAAATGGTGAACGATGCTTTTAGTCTTACCAATAAAAATAATGTGGTATCTAATTCCATCAACGATAGCTTGATAAGTACATCCGATGGAATACATGGCGTATTTTTTAAAGTAGGCGGCAATGCGGCAACCTCCAAGCAATTCTTTTTAAGCGATACCATCAGGAATTTCATACGCGGTGCTTTGTATTTTGATGTTACGCCCAACGCAGATTCTCTAAAACCCGTGCAGGATTTTTTGCAGGTGGATATGGATCACATGATCAATACATTTAAATGGAGAAACTAACCCTCTTAGAACCTGTTTAAATTGAATACTGTAAAATAGTATTTAGGAAATGATGCCATGAAAATATGAATTTGAACGGAGCGTCGCCACTGAAGATACCATGAAATACCAATGCCGGTGAACAAAGAAATCATTTCTCTTTTTGAAAATGCAATTTATATAAAAGTAATTGTCGATGCCTTTGTAACAAACTCTGTTGAACTCATACGTATTTGATCTCGTTTAAATATATGAATCAAACTGAACAGCCTGGATTTTACAATTACATTTTAAACTAGCCGATTGTTTTTATCAGCATCCACTGGTTTGTTAGTATTTTTGCCCCCATTATGATTGTAATAGATAATATTCTTTTAAGTGACGAAATTGTGGAAGAGCAGTTTGTGTGCGACCTGCACAAATGCAAAGGCGGTTGCTGTGTGGATGGAGATGCAGGTGCTCCGCTTTCGAAAGACGAACTTCAGAAGATTGATGAAGTGTATGAGGCGGTACTGCCATACCTCAATGCAGAAAACAGAAAAGAACTACAGAAACAAGGAAAGTATGTATATGATAAAGAATTTGGTTGGGTAACGCCTACCATAGAAAGTAAGGTTTGTGTGTATGGCATCGTTGATAAAGACGGAATTGTAAAATGTGGAATTGAACAGGCTTATAATGATGGTAAAGCGGAGTGGCGAAAGCCCATCAGTTGTCATCTTTTTCCTATTCGCATTAAACAAAGCAAGGATAAAAAAAAGGAATATGTAAATTATGAACCAAGGGAAGACCTTTGCAGTGCAGCATGTTCACTTGGCAAAAAATTAAAAGTTCCGGTGTACGTTTTTCTAAAAGATGCGTTAATACGCAAGTATGGAACAGAGTTCTATGAAACACTTGAAGCAACTGCAAATCATTTAAACAGCAAACCATAATCAGCAAAATTATTGTGGTAAAATTCTAAACTAAAATTCTCTCAGAAGTATGAATCTCATAAAATATCCGTTGATTATTGTTGCCGCAATTATTACCTCAATGTTGTTTAGTGCATGTTCCGTAAACAGGGCCAAAATTGACAATAGCCTCGAAAAATATTTCACCGAAAATAAAGTGGAAGGATGTTTCACCATGTTTGATAACAGGGACGGTAAAGTAACGGTTTACAACATGCGGTTGGATACCATGCGGTTTTTACCTGCATCTACTTTCAAAATAGTTAACTCTTTAATTGGATTGGAAACAGGTATAATTACGGATGAAAAGATGGTGATAAAATGGGATGGAGTAAAGCGATGGAATGAAGACTGGAACAAGGATCTTACAATGGAAGAGGCATTTAAGTTAAGTGCAGTGCCGTATTACCAGGAAGTTGCCCGCCGCATTGGAAAAGACACCATGCGTTTATGGGTAGATAGTCTGCGTTATGGCAATATGAACCTGGGCAAACAAATTGATACTTTTTGGCTCGATAATAGCTTAAAGATTTCTGCCGATGAACAGCTTGGTTTGGTTAAACGTTTATATTTTGATCAATTGCCATTTCAAAAAAGGACACAGCAAATTGTGAGAGATGTAATGACGCAGGAAGACAATACCTTGTATAAATTGGCTTATAAAACGGGATGGGGATATGATGAACAAAAAAAATCTGTCGGTTGGGTTGTTGGTTGGATTGAAGAAAATAAACACCCTTATTTTTTTGTAACACTTGTTAAATCACCGGATCCGTCAATTGATATGAAGACCATCCGTTTGAAAATAACAAATGATATACTGAAGCAGTTTGGGTTCTTTAATGGTAAAATGTAGGGTTCAAATAAGTTCAGTCTAATTCCTTGAATACATAAATATTTTAACAATAAGGCTGCTTTACAAAGGGTAATTTGCAAACTGTTTAAAGCACCATTTTCTTATAATTGATACAGTTTCAACACATAGAATATTTACTTGCATTAACAGCAATTCCATTAATAGTAGGGTTATATTTCTATTTATTAAGATGGAAAAAAAGTACCATCAAAAAAATTGGCGACCAGCAATTGGTAAATCAATTAATCAGGGATTATAGCCCTAAAAAATTCTTACTCAAATTTTTATTATTTATAGCGGCTTTTACTGTAATCGTTATTGCACTGGCAAATCCACGCAGACCACTTGGAAGTACTACGGTTAACCGCAGTGGTATAGATGTAATGATTGCCCTTGACGTTAGTAAAAGCATGTTAGCGCAAGACATTAAGCCAGACAGGTTGGAAAGAGCCAAACAGGTTATTGCAAAACTGATTGATAAATCACCCGATAACCGCATGGGAATTGTAGTGTTTGCAGGAAGAGCATATTTACAAATGCCGCTTACCACCGATCATGCTGCTGCAAAAATGTTCCTTGCCTCCGCAACACCTGACGTAGTTCCAACACAAGGAACCGTTATAGGCGATGCACTTAAAATGTGCAACGCGGCTTTTAGCAGTACAGAAAAAAAATACAGGTCAATCATATTAATCAGCGATGGAGAAGATCATGATGAAAATGCCATCGCCTATACAAAGGCGCTTGCTGATGAAGGCATCATGATTAATACCGTTGGCATTGGTTCGCCTGAAGGTGCAACCATTATGGATCCGGAAACAAACGACTACAAAAAAGATGCGGCCGGAAACCCGGTAGTAACAAAATTAAACGAAGACGAACTTAGAAAAATAGCTGAAAGTGGTAATGGAATTTACCAGCGGTTTTCAAATACGGATGATGTTGTTAATTCCCTGGATAAGCAACTGCAATCAATGGGGCAAAGACCCATCACTGAAAATTCGCTCATGAATTTTAAAAATTATTTTCCGTGGTTATTGGCTTTTGCATTATTGGTGTTGATGATAGAATTTTTTATCTCAGAAAAAAAATCCATACGAATTAAGAAATCCCCGGATAGCAAAAGGCAAGTGGCAGTAGCTGTACTATGTTTATTAGCCTTCGTTATCCCTGTTACTTTATCAGCACAAAATGATAAGGCATTGGTAAAAAAAGGAAACGAGGCTTATGTAGAAAAAAAGTATGACCAGGCAATAGATAACTATCATAAGGCACTCGAAAAAAATCCCGAAAATGCTCCGGCACAATATAACCTTGGCAATGCTTTATATAAAAGTGAAAAGAAAGAAGATGCAGTAGCAGCTTATGATGCAGCCATTGAGCGTAGTAAATTACCAATGGATAAATCTGCAGCATATTATAACAAAGGCGTTGCACTACAGAATAATAAAAAATTGCCGGAGTGTATTGAAGCCTACAAAAATGCATTGCGCATTAATCCTACAGATGAAGATGCACGCCTGAATTTGCAAAAAGCTTTGGAGCAACAAAAGCAGCAACAACAGCAAAAAAAAGATAAAGACGATAAGGATAAAAAGAAGCCCAAAGAAGACGACAAGAAAAAGGACAAACAAAATAAACAACAACAGGAAAAAGATAAAGACAAAGATGAATTGCCAAAACCGCAACCTTCTAAAATGACCAAAAAGGAAGCGGAAGAAAAATTAAAAGCGTTGTTGCAACAGGAAAAAAAGCTACAGGACAAACTGAGAAAAGTAGGGGCGGCCTCGCCCTTAAAACCTGAGAAAGATTGGTAAATTACTGCATCTTTACAGCATAAAACGAATGTGATGAAAGCTATAAAATTTACACTTGCTTTTGCATTTACCCTATTCCTTTCTTCTTGCCTTGACACGGAAGAAAAGATTGTAATAAATGCCGACAATTCAGGCATGTACTCCATGACCATGGACCTTGGTAAAATGTTGGAGATGGCCGCTTCAATGGGAGCGAAGCCTGATTCTGACAAGCCGAAAGAAAAGAAGGATACCATTGTTTATTTAAAAGATTTTCTTACAACTGAAAATGGATTTACCCGGGAAGAAGCAGCTTTATATGGCGGGGCTTTGCTGGATGTAAAAATGGATGAAGACAAAAATCAAATGAAAATAGTGGTGAGTTGTCCATTTAAAAATGCAGCCGGGCTAACGGCCGTTAAGCAGCATTTATTTTCTATGATAAAAAAAGCGAAAGCTTTTGAGAATGCTACAGGAGAAAAATCGGAAGAAGGTGATAAAGATGATACTGAAATGGCAGAAAAATCTACCAACCCCGTAGGTGATCAGTTTACGTTCCTTGCAACTCCAGGCATGATTTCAAATACCATCAATAACATGGACGCATTTAAAAATAAAATTGAGTCAGATTCGTCGTTGATAATGATGAAACAAATGAGCGCCATGATGGGGGATTTTAAATATCGCACCATATTGGTTTTACCAAAAGCGGTTAAGAAATTCGAAGGTTTGGGTAGCCTTATGTCTGCAGATAAAAAGACAATAACTTTTGAAACTACTTTAACCGAAATGATGGAGAACCCGGAAAAAGTTTCTTACAAAGTTGTTTATTAGCCCTTTTGTTAATCAGCATTTGTAGTAATACGTGCTTTTACTAATTATCGGATTACGCTGGTTCATCAAATTTGTCTTTAATCAGATTAATAAAAAGTACATTTTACAGTTAACTTATCATTTAGTAATAAATAAATCATCAGCAGGGGCCAACAACCCCTGCTTTTTTAATGTTATTTTTGTAGCAATATTATAACTATGGAATTATACTGTGAGTCGATGACGGAATACAAGCGTCTAAAAACAAGGGAAGTTAAAATAGGTAATTTGTTATTGGGTAACGGGCATCCGGTGAGGGTGCAAACCATGACAACCACCGATACCATGGATACCATGGCAACGGTAGAGCAAACCATCCGCTGCATTGAAGCCGGTGCAGAACTGGTACGTATTACTGCTCCGTCAAAAAAAGAAGCAGAAAATCTGCAGCATATTAAAGATGAACTAAATAAGCGGGGCTATTTTGTACCGCTGGTTGCCGACATACACTTTACACCAAACGCCGCTGAAATTGCTGCACGAATAGTAGAAAAAGTTAGAGTGAATCCGGGCAATTATGTTGACAAAAAAAAGTTTGAACAAATTGATTATACCGATGCCGAATATGCCGAAGAAATAGACAGGATAAAAGAGCGCTTTACACCGCTGGTTAAAATTTGCAAAGAACATGGAACCGCTATGCGGATAGGCACCAACCATGGTTCTTTGAGCGATCGTATAATGAGCCGCTATGGCGACACAGCCATGGGAATGGTAGAAAGTGCCATGGAGTTTTTGCGCATTGCACGTGGCGAAGATTATCACAATATCATATTAAGTATGAAAAGCAGCAACCCGCAGGTAATGGTACAGGCTTACCGTTTGTTGATCAATCACATGATGCAGGAGTTTGGAGAATGTTACCCTCTGCACCTTGGTGTTACTGAAGCCGGTGATGGCGAAGATGGAAGAATAAAATCGGCCATTGGTATTGGTACATTGCTGGAAGATGGCATTGGAGATACCATTCGTGTAAGCCTTACCGAAGATCCTGAACTGGAAATTCCGGTATGTATGGACATCGTGAAACGTTATCAAACTGAGCGGTTGAATGCTGCAGCAATTCCTGCAATTACAAAACTGCCCTATTCTCCGTTTGAATACAAACGCAGGGAAACATTTGCCGTAGATAATATTGGTAATAAACATGTACCTGTTGTAATTGCAGACCTTAGTAAAATTGAAAAAATAACGCCTGCACATCTGGCAACCGTTGGTTATACTTACAATGAAGTAACCGACAAATGGGCAATCAGTGATATGGCGGCCGACTATGTTTTTACCGGCAACCAGTTATTGGATTTTGCTTTACCTGGCACCGTTAAAGTAATTGTGTATCCGGCAACATGGCAACTTGCGGAGGATAAATCAACTTACTTTCCTATTTATGAAGACAGCGGTTATGTAGAAGCAGCTTCAGTGGCTGCTATGAATTTTGTAATGATGGATTGTTTTGGTGATCATACTTCCATCAATGATTTTACCTATCTCGATGAGCTGGCAAATGACCCCAAAGTAGTATTGTGTTTAAGCGCCTCTAATGTGTTGGCGATGCAATCTGTACGGCGCATGATGATTGAGTTGATGAACAGGGATATTCAGAATCCGGTAGTTTTTATTACAGACAGTAACTGGTCATCTGCCGATGAGCACCTTATACATTTTGCCACAGAAACCGGCGCATTGTTCCTGGAAGGTATGGGCGATGGTATCTGCTTAGGCATGAGTTCCGGCGCTTATAAAAACGCCTCGAATACAGCAGTAAGTGGCAGAAATTATATTGCCAATTCATCTGTGGAGCAATTCATCAATAACACTGCCTTCTCTATTTTACAGGCTACACGAACACGTATTTCAAAAACCGAATACATCAGTTGCCCCAGTTGCGGAAGAACCTTATTTGACCTTCAGGAAACAACTGCAAAAATCAGGAACGTAACCAATCATTTGAAAGGAGTAAAAATCGCCATCATGGGTTGCATCGTAAACGGTCCCGGTGAAATGGCTGACGCAGATTTTGGTTATGTGGGTAGTGGTGTTGGAAAAATTACACTTTATCGTGGCAAGGAAGTCGTTAAGAGAAACATCGACAGCAATATTGCCGTCGATGAACTTATTAGCTTACTTAAAGAAAGCGAGGCCTGGGTAGATGCGGATTGATAGCAAGGCATTTTCATCATCAAACTTTGCAGTATTTTTATTATACAGTACGAGCGTTAAAACCGTTAATTGGTTTTTTATGAACCAGGCAGAAGTGCTGCTATTAAACTTCAGTGGCGTCGCACATGTCAACCTACCGTGTGGACACATCTTTTGTAGCTTTGGCTCAAAAATATGTTGACATCATCGTTTAAGGATAGTTTTGGAGATAAGCGTTTGGATGAACGTGGGAATAAATTTGTAAGA
>JBKJUP010000080.1:0-23204 GCA_046590675.1 Ferruginibacter sp.
CAGGGTAATGACCTACATAATCATCCCGGTATGATCCGTGACCACTGTAATAGTACCCATAATAATAAGGCGAATAATAGTAGCTTCCATAGTAGTAAGGGTTGTAATAGTAAGAGGTTGCATGGTTACTATCCGACCTGACCTTCTTGGTATTCGTAATAATTAATTGCATTAACAAGTCAGGGTTTTCAGCATCAAAAGAATATCCCCTGTCACTCATACACAGCCCAAAATAGTTGCGGATATTGTTCCGGATAATGGCATTATTATAAGGTGAATTGGTTGTATCTGCTTTATCCGGCAACCAGGAAAAGGTTTTGTATTTTGTAAAATCTACGGTCTTATCATATTCGGATGATACCTTATTATAAGTGTCTTTGCATCCAAAGATCATTACTATGAGCATGCCTGCGGATATACATAAAATCTTTTTCATGATTTGAATATTTAAATTATTAGCGATCTCAATTGTTCGCCGGTTTTTCTAAAACAAACCAACTAAATTTCAGTGTTTGTTTTTTTCTATAGGTCATCAATATTGAATTTTCTCATGCTGACAATAAACATTCCGGATAAATTGTAGTTGCACTTTCTTTCGGAAAATATTCCAAAACAACGCCGGGATTAAATGAGCTGCCAATTCCCATTTGTTGTAATGCTTATTTGTGTTCAGATTCAACATGCTGCCGGAATGATCGTTGTAAAAGACTGTTTGAGTTTTATACATCTTCTTTAATTTTTTGTGAAAGAATTTTCACTCCTCAAAGTTGAGTTCTTAAACAAGCGCTATCATTACACAATTAGACAAATATGTTGCATCATTTACTGATTTATTTTAAAGACATTGGATATAACATTTGTATGGGAAGAAACCATTTTGCCAATATTGCTGTGAGTGGATTTATATTTTGTGGCAGACAGTCTTAACTGAAAGTCCGAAGGGTAATATGCAGTGTCTTGTGCGAAACCGCAAATAGAAATACAGCCGCTTTTATCAAAGAGATTCACTTAACTGTGCCTGGTTGATAATCCCAGAATTATATGTTGATTTTTTTGGGCCGGAATGCCGAAGTAGAAAAAAATGCTGTAATGCATAATATAAAAGAAACAAGGAAGTAAGGTAAATGATTGAAGTAAATCATTAGTACAGATCCTGCCAATACACCCAGTACCTGGCCCAGGCTATTGATGGCGCTGAAAATACCTAAAGAGGTTCCATAGTTTTTTCCGGTATCTTTTGTAATTAGCGAAGCTAAAGCCGGAGTAAGAATGGCCAGGCCAACGGAAATGATAGAAACGAACAGTAAAATGAACGCTAATTTTTTCGGGATCATTAATAAAGACATGCCGGCGGCTAAAATAAACAGGCCAAAAGGCAATAGCTTTTTTTCGCCCCATATTTTAATTAACCACCCCACAGGTCCCAATTGCAATAGCCCCATTACGGAACCGCAAACAATAAAAACCATGCTCATCTGCCTGGTACCAAATGAAAAAACCCGCTGCGAATGTAACGCAAAAGTACCTTCAAACATTGACAGGGCAAATTGACTGGTAAATGAAAAAAACAGCAACAGGATAAATGAATGTGTGGCAGATTTTAAATAAGTAAATACAGGTTTTTTATTTGTTTGTTCTTTCGTAATTATTTTTGTCTCTTTCACTTTTTTCAATTCGGGCAACATAAAATAAATAAAAACAACCGTGCTAACTGCCAGGCCTGAAGAAATAATAAAAGGCAAAGAAAAACTGTCAAGCTTTAAGTTGCCAATCGTTAAAGTGGCCCCGGAAAATAAATTTCCTATCAACGGTCCCGCTACAGCGCCTAAACTGCTTACGCTTATTAAGGAAGCCATGCCTTTGCCTCTTTTTTCTTCTGATGTATTGTCTGCTATATAGGCGCTGGAAGCCGTTAAGAATGCGGCTGAAAACAAGCCTGACAGTAGCCGGAAAAAATAAAGCATTATCAAATTTGTGCTTGTTGCAAAAAGAAAAATAGCCACGGCATATCCCGCCAGTCCGGTTAATATAAGCGGCCTTCGCCCGATTCTATCAGACAGTGAACCCAGGTAAGGAGCAAATAAAAATTGCATAAGGGGATATGCGCTTGTTATTAAGCCAACGTGCAGCCACAACTCCTCCCGGGAAATACCGTCTGCAGATGAAAGCTTCTGAATATAAAACGAGAGTACCGGTAGCGTTATCCCAAAACCTACCATTACCAGGAACAACCCGCTCAAAAGTATTAACTGGTTTTTTTTAAAAGAATTTTTATCGTTTGTTTGCACTTGATTTTGTTGTGTATTACTAATCACTATTTTCTACAGTGTTATTTGCTTTAACCATTTTCTGATGTTTTTCAAAAACGATATTTTTTCAAAAGCCTTATGTGTGGCAGAAAGGTGAGAAAAGTTAATGTTACCTGTATCATCTGATAGGAGATTAAGTTTGCCAGCCGGTTAAACAAACCTGATTGTTTCTTGAGTGTATTACTTGTTATTTGATTGCACTGGCCAATCACCTTACCAAAATCAGACCTCAGCAATTCAGCAAAACCAGGTGAATATATTTCCACATTCATCTCTATGCTGCCATAACAACTTAGACTGTTCAGGTTAAATGAACCTACCGTTGCCCATTTATTATCTGCTACTGCGGCTTTGCTATGCAGTACAGATTTATTCCACTCGTATAGCTCCATGTGACGGCGCAGAAATGACGAATACAAATGCGTAGCTGCCCGGCGTACCAACGGCACATCGGAAACACCGGCTAAGATGACCGTTATTTTTACACCTCTTTTGCAGGCTTTTTTCAGCGCTCTACTCATCCGTCTTCCGGGCAAAAAGTACGAACCGGCTATTACTACTTCCTTTTCGGCATGTAGCAGGGCATTAATGTATGCATCACAAACCTCCGTTTTACCTATCAGCCAGTCGTTTTGAATGATACGCACCAGCGCTTTATCGGCTGGATGAAATACAGATTTAATTTTCCTTAATCCCGTTTTTTTTAAGAAAAGGTTTTTGCATAGGTTCTGTAATTCCACTGCTGCAGGGCAATTTAACTGCACAGCATAATCAAGCCACGGTTCTGATTTCGGATTGCCATGGTATTTACCTGCAATGTTGATGCCGCCTATCAACGCCGCTATACCATCTGCCACCAAAATTTTGTGATGCATGCGCCTGCCCAGATAAAAATTATTAAAGGAAAATAAGGGCGAAAAAAAACGGAATGATATTCCATGCTGCATAAGGTCCTGAACAAAACTATCCGGAAGGCTTGCGCTGCCATAGGCATCCAGTAAAACGTACACGTTTACATTTCGCTGAGCAGCTTCTTTCAAACAAGCGGCAATGTCGTTACCTGTTTCATCATTCTCAAAAATGTAAGTTTGCAGATGAATTTCTTGTTGCGCATTTTTAATTAAATTTTTCAGCCGACGAAAA
Organism: Ferruginibacter sp.; assembly: GCA_046590675.1. GTDB lineage: Bacteria > Bacteroidota > Bacteroidia > Chitinophagales > Chitinophagaceae > Ferruginibacter. The sequence continues at coordinate 3,453 of JBKJUP010000080.1, forward strand.
TAATCTTCGCCTGAATGAACAAGCTCAATGTATTCCGGATCACCGGTGGTGTTTTGAAATGGCATCTTATCTGCTCCTTCATTTATTAATATATTGGGCAAAGCATTTTTTTAATGGTGTAATTTAAATTCCTGCACCATTTTTTATAAGACTTCATAAGCTTTTTGTTTCGTTGCTTTAAAGTGTGATGGTGATAACCCTGTTATCTTTTTAAATTGGTTGGATAAATGCGCAACGCTGCTGAAGTGCAGATCCCAGGCAATTTCTGAAAGAGAAAGTTCACTGTGTATAAGCAATTCTTTTACCCGTGCAATTTTATGTTTTATAATAAACTGTTCAATGCTTATGCCCTCCACTTCTGAAAAAACATTAGCAAGATGATTGTAATTATAATTTAATTTCTTACTTAAAAAAACAGCGCTTTTTATTTCGGGCAAATCATCTGACTGATAAATTATTTCTGTTATTAAATTTTTTATTTTTTTTACCAGTAACGCTTTCCTGTCTATCAGTAATTCCAGCCCCATTTTAAGTAAGGCGTTGTTTAATTGTTGAAGCTGGTGAGTAGTAAGCGTTCCTATTATCTCCACTTCCCCCAATCCCAGGTAAATACATGTAAGCCCCATTTCATTCAATATAGTCCTTACTACAATTTTACATCGGGTACAAACCATATTTTTGATAACAATTGTTGTAGTCAAAATTCCTTTATCAGTAAAATTTTTAATGGCTACAAACATTGCCGGATCCGTCAAATCTTTACCCACTAACTGTTTACTGCTACTTCCACGACTTCCAAAGTATATGGCTGTTTCTTGCTTTAATACGGGCTTGCTTGTATAATGATTATTATTAATTAGCTGAGGCGATGATATCATTTCCTTTATTTTAAGTTTATAATAAAATAAAAGTAACACCAGCCATCAAGAGTAGAAATGATTAATGATAGTGTACTTTATGATAACAATCATAAAGCATCACCCTGATCTTCAAAAATGGATAAGCCCTTCTATTATGCTACACCCATTGAAGTTTTTAATTATAAATTTTATTGCAATTTTACTTTATCAGCACTTTCTAATTGATACCAGAAGCTGCCCATTTTAGATAGTCTGTTCTACCCTTTCACTTTATAGTCTTTTGCATACGCCATTCAATTTAAAACGGCTTCCAGAATGGTATAATGCCCTTCATCCTTAATTGTGCCTGCAATTGCCCACGGCAACGGATTTAGGGATAGTAAGAATTACTTATTGCGGATGCAAACGGACCTGGGCTTCTTCATTTACCAGTTTACGATAAAAGGCATAATTTCCAGGTGGCACTGATAAAATTATACCAATCTTCTTTTCGTGCTTCCGAAGCTTTTTTTGTACGGTTGATGAAAGCAAAAATTGATTAATAATATTAGTCAATTTTTTTAGTTGGAATAATAAAAAGAGGAATAGATGTATGATGCAAAACCTTTTCTGTTACACTTCCCATCATTATTTTTTCTAACCATTTATGGCTGTGAGAACCCATCACTATAATATCCGCCTCTAAATCTATTGCAGTTTCCAATATTGCATCCGCATAATCACCTTCTGTTAATACAGTTTGAATAGTTTCATCACCCAGATGTTTTTTTGATTTATCCAGAAAAAGCTGGGATGATTTTTTTATACTATCAGCAGTGTCCCATGGTAACGTGCCTGTAGCCAGGTAACCTCCGGATGAGTATGGAGGTGCATACACCGAAGAAGAATAATACATTGCATCTGACAACACATGTAGCAATGTAACCTGGGCGCCCATTGCTTTGGCTATCGCAAACCCTCCTTCAGCAACCTTTTGCACGGTAGGGTGATAGTCCATTGCAATTAATACTTTTTTCATTTTATTTATTTTAAAATTTACTTTTTGCGGCTTTGAATTGTGGAGTATTTTTTAATAATAAATCTAATGAATCGTTGTACTTTTTTAAATTATCACTATTGATTTCAGAGATATTAATATTTGGAATTGTCAGCGGCACCTTTGTAAAATATTTTTGCCTACATAGCTTGTTATCCTACACCTGATTAATGGCAACAAGATTTCTTTTCCCCGCTATCTTTTATTGATTTAGTTTCCACCAAAACATTTTGTTCTGTACTGTTGCTGTTTAAATTAGCTTCTTTAATCTTATAATGTCCGGCTTTGTCCAATTGGGTTTGCAATTCTTCAATACCAATGAATTTATTCATTGTAAGAACTGCACTTTGCGGGTGCAATTGTACTTCAGCACCTTCTACTCCCGAAAGCTGAAGCAACGATCGCTTTACATTTGAAACGCATCCACCACAAGTCATTCCTGTTAGTTCATATTTTTTTTTCATGTTGTTTAATTTTAATTGGTTTGTATTAAATGCTGCTGCTGTGAATATTATTTCTGCTTTTATGCTACATTCCTTTCATGCCGCACATACTCTTTTGTGCTGCCTTCTTCACATTTGGATGAGATTGCATAGCCCCCATCATCATACTGCATTGAGATGAATCTGCATCAGCCATATCCATTGTTTTGCCCATCATCATTTCGCAGACTGATGAATCCATTTCACACATGCCTGCCATTTTATCCATCATATTTTCCTGCATTTGTTTATCATCTTTTGCTATAATAAACAGCGTAGATAAGATTACCTCAGGATGCCTCGTACGCATAGAATCCATCACCTGATTCATTTATGTATCGTTATTAATCATTTCAGAAATAATCTTCCCCCGGCCGTCGGCATTTTCAGAAGTAGCATTTTTACATTGCGTTAGTAAAATCAATACTGATAGGGAGAGCACGATGATAATGTATTTTTTCATTTTTTTTATTTAAGGTTTAATTTTTAGATTTTACTTTTAATTCAAAATTTCTCTACAAAACATTTTGGGTGTGAGGAGACTGCCGGGAACACAAAACCTGTAAGAAAACGTTCTACAAGCCCATATCCATGCGAGCCAACAATAATTAAATCTGTATCAAATTTTTCGGCTTCTTCAGGGATCGCCGTTTTTGGGGAACCTCTGTTGGCTTTAAGGCATTTCTATCTGCCGCTGCATAGTACTACCAGGATACACCAGAGGTATCAAAAGCATTGTAAGGAAAGCCCTTTCGTAAGCAACAACAATTCTTACCTTAGTTTCTTTTGGAAATAACCTTCAGGCGATTTTATCAACTACTGCTTATTATGAGCAGAGCCATCCACCGCTAACGGGATTTTCATTTCGGATTATATTTCAATAAACTTTAAGCCGCTTTAATCCCACTGTTGTTTGAATATTTTTATTATGCAGGTTATCTTTTTGTACTAATTCCATTCCGCACTTTGGGCATTTGCCGGGCTTATCCGATTTTACTTCCGGATGCATTGGACAGGTGTATGATTTCATGGTCTATTTTTTTAAAAGTTTTGTTTCCGGCTTCTTTTTATCCGGTGTTTGTTTTGTGTTCGCACTGCTATTTGTATCATCCGGCGTTGAGCCGTCATCTATTAAACCGGAGTCGTTGTGATAAGGGTGTTCACTGTTGAAATCTTCATTTGTTTTTTTGTCTAATATGCTGCCTGTGTTTTGGCCCAACATACTTTGAGAATTCTGCTTTTTTTGTTGCTGAGATTTTGTCATTTTGCATATTGTTAATTCCCGCATTTGGCAGGAAAAGTGTGAAGGAATTATCACGCTATAAAGGTGGGTTCATTAACAACGGTAACTGTTACACTATTTAACAAATATGTTGCATCATTCACTGATTGTAAGTCTGGCGGGTTTTGTTTTGCAAATGATTAAAAAAAATGTTCAACACTTTTTAGATTGGCAGGAGAAACATACGATGTTTCTATGAGAGCAATTGAGAGGGAACGGGTTAATGAACATTCTTATCTTTTTAGAATCCACTTTGAATTTAGATATTTAATTTGTTCCTGTACAGCAGATATAGCGGAATGTGTTTAGCCTTCATATCCACTTTTGATAATAGTTGAAATCATTTTGAATTGGTGCCTGGCATTAAAACAATAATTTGAAAAGGCAGGAATGATTATTCCCTCACCTAATTTAAGTTTGTATTTCTTTTTATTTATGATAACTTCTGCAGCGCCGTCAATTATTTGAATATAGTTGTCGAAAGGAAACATTTTTTCAATTAATTCTTCGCCCTTATCAAATGATGAAACAGTAACATTTCCTGTTGCTCTTTTAACAATGGTTTTACTTAGCACTGTGTGAGGAACATACTCAAGGATTTCTACAATGATGTGAACTTTTAGCTTTTCCATTTCAGTTATGTTTAAAATCTTCTTTTTCATAATAACCGAGTTACAAATAACAACGGGTTAAATGATTTATGTATTCAAAATGTGAGGTAACTGGACTATGAAAATAGCAGCATTGATAGGACTAAATAAATTACTTATTCTTTTTTGTTGGAATAATAAAAAGTGGAATAGAAGTATGGCGTAAAACTTTTTCCGTAACACTTCCCAACACTATCTGCTCTAACCATTTACGGCCGTGAGAACCCATAACAATTATATCTGCATGTAAATCTTTCGCCGCTTCCAAAATAGAATCTGCAAAATCACCCTCCTTTACGAGGGTTTGAATAGTGTCTTTATTAAGGTGTTTTTTAGATTTATCAAGAAACTCATGAGCTGTTTTTTTTAAGGAATCAATAACATTGGATTGCATAAAATCTATATTTCCGAAACCACCAAACCCCATTATAGGATCGTACAGTGATCCGGAATAAAATACTGCATCTGATAGCACATGAAGCAATATCACTTCTGCATTCATAGCTTTGGCCATTGCATATCCTGTTTCGGCTACCTTTTGTGCGGTTGGATCATAGTCCAGTGCAATCAATACTTTTTTCATTAGTATATTTTAGTGCTCGTAAATTTTTATTTCCTGTTCGCTTATAAATTGTTCTGATTATCTAAGTTTAATCCGTAATAGTTATTCTCTTCTCCGTCACTTCCAATTTCCTCCTGTATGGCATCCCTAATATGATTTTGCTGGATACAGAAATTAATAATTAAAGTGAAGATGATGTGAATGATGGATACAATTATAATGAACTATTTTATGCTCTATATCTTTATTAAAACTCACCTATTGATTTTGTTGATGGGCCAAATACAACAATTGCTTTGCAGTTTCTGCAGATGAAGCTGGGTTTTGCCCTGTTATAATACTACCGTCAACCACAACATGACTTTCGAAATCAACCCCTTTATTGTACAAGGCACCAAGAGAAAGCAATTTAGTTTCTAACAGAAAAGGAGGCCTTTCATTTAACCCGATTGCAACTTCTTCACTATTACTAAATGCAGTAATTTTTCTACCCTTTACAAAAGGTTCTTCACTATTTAATGATAATGAAACCAAAGCAACGACAGCATGACCCACTAAACCAATTGGTTTATTTTTAAAATAGAAATTGCTGAGTATTCGTTTCAAATTTTTATTATCCGCAAAATCCCACATAGCTCCATAACCACCGGCTATAAAGACTAAATCGTAATCTTCTGCCTTTACTTCGCTAAGCGGAATGGTATGAGCAAAATGATACATTGCCTGAGAACTTTCCAGAAAGCGGTGTGTGGTTTCAGTTGCAGCAGCTTCAGTTTCGCTGCTGGGATCAAGAGGTATTTGCCCACCCTTTGGCGAAGCAATGGTAATAAATTCTCCCCCGTCTTTTAGTATAAAATAAGGTGCCGCCAGGTCTTCCAGCCATACACCTGTTTTATTAGTACTATCATCTAATTTATTGTTGGAGGTGGTTATTATTAAACTGCGTAAAGACTTCATTTTATTTATTTATTATTTAAAAATGTTTGAAAGAAAATGTTTTCACCTTCCCCCTATCTGTTTTTTTTCTACCAATGTAATTGTAAAACAAAAGCAGAAAGATAGGTTTCTCTTTAGCGACTGCACAATGAGAAATGCCTTTATTCAATGCCGGCATTTGACCTTTGCCTAACGCTACCTGTTGCTCTTCAGTAATAAAATTTATCAATACTTGCAGCACTACAGACTGATGATACCTTATTCTTTAGGCTTAACCACTTCAGTATTTTTATGCAATGCAGTAAGCACCGTACACATCCCGATAGTTTTATAAACAGTGATAGCAGTTCGGTCAACTTTCTTTGAAGTGTTTCTCCGTTTTTATTTGCGCAATAAAAAAATTGAGATCAATTGAAACCAATGGTGCATCGATGGTACGCCACCTTCCGGTAGTTGAATAGTGGCTCCGATAGCCTTTCTTCTATTTTAATAAGCTGCCACAAAGCTTAGTATTATTTTCAATTAAAATTGCTTCTACTTTTCATTAGAAGACCTATAAGGACTTACTACTAAAATTAAAGTTGTTTAATCCTAAAATGTTACACAATATTTTAAATAAGTTGCAACATTCACTGATTCGAAAATTCGATTTGTTTTCTGTGTTCAAGGATTTTAAAAAGAGAGGGAGTTGAGCCTGTTATTTTTTTAAATTGAGTAGAGAGATGGGCCACACTGCTGTAGTTAAGTTTCCAGGCAATTTCTGTAAGATTAAGTTCATCATAGATGATTAATTTTTTTACCCGTTCAATTTTTTGAAGAACTATGAAATGCTCTAAAGTGGTTCCTTCGATTTTTGAAAACAGGTTGGACAGATAAGTGTAATTGCAACTTAGTTGTTGACTTAAATAAAGAGAGAAATTAATTTTAGGTAAATCATCATCACAATAAATCGTTTCGATAACCAGCTTTTTTATCTTTTCAATCAACATAGCTTCTTTGTCGTCCATTAGTTCAAGCCCACATTCATGTAAAGTTATTTTTAGTTCTAGCCTTTGTTGTTTTGTAATATTTTCCTTTATCCTTACCTCTCCCAAATTAACAATTACAAAGTGTAACCCCATTTTTTTCAATGTCCGGGACACCATTAGTTTGCAACGGTCACATAGCATGTGTTTTACATAGATGTACATATTTATTTGTTGGGGGTTAAAATGTAACTCAATAGCTAACAAGTTGATATTGAGTAGCACAATTATACAACCAACTTTAACAGGCTTGTATTTTAACTAATCCTGCGAAATACGCAATGAAATGCAGAGATGTGGGAATTATTATGCCCCAAATGAGATGGCTTATTGGCTTATACTTATTACTATTTAGCATAGATGTGCTATGCAGTTATGCTGGAATGTTCACTTTTCATAGATTTTCTAGTGTACTTCTTTTTTTGTGTTTACGAGATTTAAAAAATGAAGGTGTTAAACCAGTTATTCTTTTAAATGTACGTGAAAGATGAGCAACGCTGCTGTATTGAAGTTTAAAAGCAATTTCTGTAAGATTGAGTTCATCATAAAGAATCAACTCTTTTACCTTTTCTATCTTATGGGTGATGATATAATGTTCAATGGTAGTTGCTTCTGTTTCTGAGAAAAGATTAGAAAGATATGTATAATCATATTTTAATTTTTCGCTCAGGTAATTTGAGAATTTTATTTTGGGTAACTCATCTGCATAATGAATCATTTCGATAATTACATTTTTTATTCTTTCAATCAGTATGGCTCGCTTATCATCCATTAGTTCAAGGCCTGACTTTAATAAAGTTATTTTGAGTTTCTCCCGCTGTTGCTTTGTGATATTTTCCATTATCTCTACTTCTCCTAAATTAACTATCACATAATGGAGATCGAGTTTCTTTAATTCCTCTTTCACCATCATTTTGCAACGAATGCATACCATGTTTTTTATATAAAGTTTCATGCACAATATTTTTTATAAAGAATAAAAAACAGATTTAATATTTTGGTGTCGAATTTTCATGTTTAAATTATATTTTCTCAGCACTGATTATCTGCACTTCACCCAACATTGTTCTAAAGTATTTTCGAATAAATACTTTTTCAAACCCGGCCTCTCCTATTAATTCAGGCAATAACCCTTTTGCATTTGCATCTGTCGATTTAAAACCATCCAGCACCCTTATCATATTAAAGAGTGTTCTTTGCATCCAAGATTTTGAGCGGCCAAAATCTGCAATAATCAATTCACCGTTGGATCGCATAATCCTGAATAATTCAGCAAGTATTTCTTGTTTCTCAACTGTATTCAGATGATGAAATACCAGGCAGGATATTACTTTATCAAATGCGTTACGTTGAAAAGGAAGCTGTACCCCGTCATAATCCAGTAAAAAGATGTTTAACTTTTTTTTCTTTACTTTCTGAATAGCCATGTCTAACACTTTTAGATCTACATCAATTCCTGCAACTTTTGCTTCGGGGTGTAATTGTTTTACCATAATGGTTAATGTGGCGGTGCCGCAACCGAAGTCTAAAATTTGCTCGCTTACAGAAATATTTGCTGCTTCCATTAACACTTGTTTAATTTTTTTCTCAGGCATAGTAACATTTATAAAAAAATCATATAATGGGGTTAGCCATTTGAAGCGAAGCGCAGATATATATGTTGACTTTCCCATTCAATAATGTTTCTTATAAAGTAATTCGCCTAACTAAATTCCGGGCAATTGGTGGGTACGGAACCCCTGCTCTGTAAAAGCGTTTCATTATAATTAAAGAAACAAAAGCAGGGCTCCGACCCGTATGATCTATCCTAATGACGATGCTATCTTAATATGTAATTGTAAATCCGGCACCGAAGCCCATATCGCTATCTTCATGAGTAGATATTGAAAAATATTTATTTACAATATACCTTAGACCTAACATGTATTCTTTGTCTGTATTAATCATCCAGTTGAAACGTAACCGCGGGGTAATCGAAATATCCTCCCGGCTTAATTGAAAACGAAATTTGCCATTACCGTCAACTCTAAAATCGGCAACTGTTAATGTTGGTAAAGTGTATGCAATACCTGCCACCACTGTATGCCTGTTGTCCTTATTACTTACCTGCCCAAACCAGTTTTTTGTTTCACTGCCAAAAATATTTTTTTGGGTTCCGTGCAGGTCAAAAATATTTTTAGCCAGTGCACCTTCTACTTTATAATGAACATCAAAACCAACATAAGGATATAGCCATTGCATTCTGCCTAAGTAACGCCCAACCATTGTTTCACTTTCGTAACCATGCATATCATGGAAGCCTAAATGCCATAATGTGCTGGCTTTCCAACGTGTTTGTGCAAACATTGCCATCCCATCGCTTCCATTGCTTTCAATGCCAACCTTCGCCATAAAATGAGGCATCCGGTCATCAGCATTTAATTGCCGCTGTGCTAATTTCGGGTTTGGAATTTCCGGATTAGCCGGAGAGTTCTCATAACTAAAAACCCTGCCCATACCACTCATCATGTGGTATAAAATATGGCAATGAAAAAACCAGTCGCCACTTGCATTTGCGGCAAATTCAATAGTATCCCTTTCCATGGGCATCATATCCAACACATTTTTCAGCGGAGCATAATCACCCTGTCCGTTCAACACCCTGAAATCATGCCCGTGCAGGTGCATGGGGTGGCGCATCATGGAATTATTGTACAACACAATTCTTACATTCTCTCCCTTTTTTATTAAAATCTTATCACTTTCAGAAATTGTTTTGTTATCAAGTGTCCACACATACCGGTTCATATTTCCTGTCAGGTCAAACTTTAATTCTTTCAGCGGTCCTGGTGGCAATGTAGTTTTCTCAGGAGAACGCAACATGCCATAGTTGAGGGTAACAATATCAGCAGATTCAGCTTCCATATTCATTCCAGACATGCTGTTATTATTAGGCATTTGCATAGTGTGCATATTATGTTCTGGCAATGTATCATTTTTCATTTCCTTCGCAGGGTTTTCCTCACCTGTAATTTCCGGATACATTACCGTGTTCATATCCATTTCCTGGTTTCTCATTTGCATCCCTTCCATTTGCACCAGGTTACCGTTCATATCCATCATGTCATTCATCATCTTCATCCCGGCAAAGTATTTAAGCTTGGGCAATTTCTTTGCCGGCATCTTCATGCCACTGCCCAGCCATAACGAAGCAGATTTGGTACGGTCTTCCGGTGTTACTAAAAATTCATAACTCATGTTATCAGGTATGGTTACTATCACATCATAGGTTTCTGAAACACCAATAATTAAACGATCAACTTCTACCGGTTCCACATCATTGCCATCGTTTGCAACAACTGTTATTTTACCTCCGGAATAAGTAAGCCAGAAGTAGGAGGATGCTCCACCGTTTGCAATGCGTAATCTTATTTTATCTCCTGCTTTTAAGTTGGAGTATGTTGATTGGTTCTTTCCGTTTATCAAAAACTTATCATAGTACACATCACTTACATCCATTGCATTCATCCGCTTCCATTCGTTGGTTAGTTTTGTTTTTAAATGGCCGCCTTTTATGGCTTCGGCATAACTTTGTGTAGTGCCTTTTTTTATAGCGAACCAATCCGTAGCATTGTGAAGGCTGCGATCCACTTCCTTTGGATTCATATCTGTCCATTCACTTAAAACTACCGGGAGCGTTGCGATATCCATGTCTTCTCTTTTGTTTAGAATCATGGAACCATACATGCCAATCTGCTCCTGCAAACCGCTATGGCTATGATACCAGTGTGTGCCATTTTGAATAATGGGGAACCTATACAGGTGGGTTGTATGCGGTTCTATCGGCATCTGCGTAAGATTCGGCACGCCATCATATTGGTTAGGCAGAAAAAGGCCGTGCCAGTGCAGTGAGGTGGTTTCATTCAATTCATTATGCACATAAATTTCTGCCGTGTCGCCTTCGGTAAAAGTTAAGGTAGGCATGGGTATTTGTCCATTTACTGCGATGGCACGTTTTACTTTACCAGTAAAATTTACCAGGGTATCTTTTATGTACAGATCATACCTGACTGTTCTTGGAGGCGTGGTGTTTAGAATCATTTTCTGAAGAGGCGCTTTATTATCTGACATTGGCATCTTTTTCATGCCATTCGTATTGTCCATGTCCATCAGCATTTCTTTAGATGAATCTTTTTCCATTTTCATCTTATTCATTTCCATTGCCTTTGGCCCTGATGTGTCTTTGGACATCTTCATTTCACCCACTTTCTTAGTACTAGTTTTTACCTCAGTCTTTGGCTTCTCCTTTATCAACTTCATGCCACACTTTGGGCAATTGCCCGGTTTTGTAGCATGAATTTCGGGATGCATAACACAGGTATAAGTTGCGGGCTGGGCCTGTTTTGACATGTCCTTTTTAGACATATCCATCCCCTTCATTTCCTGAGCAGGTGCAAAGGAATATATTGCCAACCCAAGAGCCATTAATATTATTTTTTTCATTTTATTATTATTTTTTTAATTCTATTTCCCTCATGATTATTTTCGTGATGAGTTATGACTAATCATAATCATCCATTGACCTTCCACTTTTTTTAATACGGATGTGACGACTCCCTTTTCATCATGTAATCTTTAATCGCTTGCCGATCAGTACCGGCTTCCCTGTTCTGTGCAAAAGCACTTATTGACACGCTGAATAATAGAGCAATGAGCATCAATCCTTTCATAACTGAGCATTTATAATTATTTACAGCAATCTTTTTTGCGTATAAAAATTGCGGCAAATAATCTGATTAATATTTTCTTCACTTTATCCATTGGTGTTTTTAATTTTTTGCCGCAAGACTATCTTTTGTACTTGTTGCCCAATCAATAATCAATTCTTTTTGCTCTTTACTGAGCCTGGCATCTGTATGCATAATAGTGTAAGACGATATAGGCATCTCACCATCTTTAACCTGGCTTGCAATTGACTTTAATTTACTTTCCTGCCTACGTGTGGAATACGATTCAAACTCGCTAAAGTTGAGGTCCTTTTTTCCGTTGCTTATATGATTCGACATCATCCATCCCATCGGTTGTATATAAACATACCAGGGGTAGCGGGTGTTGTTACTATGGCAGTCATAACATGCATTTTTAAAAATATTCAACACATTGTCAGGAACGTTTACTGTCTTCGTTATGTCCGTTGGCAATACCTGCCCACTTATATTGTGGGCAGGCTGTATAAACTGAATTGTAATAAACAAAATCAGTAATGCCAGCAGAATTTTTTTATACAATTTCATGCTTATTTAATTTCTTCTTTTACAGAACCGCAGGTAGGCATTTTCTTACCGAGATAGGGATTTTTAATTTCTTTTGTTTCGCTAAGCCAGGTTGCTCCTTTGTTATCATTATACATCGGGCAAAAGTCCTGGTACAATGTCTGTCCGCTTCCAAATGCCTTTACCATATCGTACATATCTTTACTTAGCATATCAAAATGTTCTCTTTGGTGTTCAAGCTTGTCAGCATTCTCACCAATGTGTTCAGCCATTTCCTTGGCATCATCAGATAAATTATCCCAGGTTTTCTTTTTATCTGCAGTTAACGTTGTTTTATCCATCTTACCCATCGATTCAACAAATGCCTTGCCTGCACCGGCGGCATCTTTTCCATTGTCATTAGCCAATGCATTTTTAATTTGAAGATATTGGCTCACCATTTCCTTCATGCCTCCATCAACCCTATCTACTGCATTGTCTGCCGGGATAGCATCTTTTACCATGGTATTATCAACCATTACTGTATCATCCATCTTTTTATTTTCTGCGCTATTATTAGTGGCGCTATTGCAGGCGGCTAAAGTTGTTGTTGCTATCGCAATGCCAATCATTATATTTTTCATCTTTAATATTTTTAGTTTGTTATAATGCAGATAACCTCATCCTGCTTTCTGTACAGAAAGCAGGGAAAGGCATGTTTTTTTTTATTATAATGTTTCTTTTACGCTGCCGCAGGTAAGCATAGCATTGCCGAAATAAGGGTTTTTGATTGCCTTATTGTCACTAAGCCAGGATGCTTTTTTCATGGGACAATACTGTAGATAAACAGGGTCGGTGGAGAGCTTTACTGTTTTAGCCAATGCGAATACATTCGCCGACAAATTGGCGAACTTTTCTCTTTGCACCTTAATGTCTTTAGATTGGGAAATTACCGTAGCATCGTTTACCAAAGCACCACGGCTTTCAGATGTTACCATTTCTTTATCTATGGCATTTGCTGCTTTTATAAACTCTGCTGCACTGGTAGCTGCCGCAGTGGGATTGCTGCTAACCAACGCATTTTTTAAAGCATAGTATGAAGTGAGTAAGGGAGAGGTTTGTGTTTTTGCACTTTCCTGTGCAAAACTCTGTTGCACGAATACAGTTGCTATTAATGCAACGGTAAAAAATATCTTTTTCATTTTAATTTAATTTAATGTAGTGTAAATAATTACGGGCATAAGGATGCCTCATATAAAAAAACATTACATTAAATCAAATCTGGAAACTCTGAATTGCTATTCGTATGTCCGCTATGGGTGGATGATAACTTCGGAGAAAGTATGTAACACCTGGTGCTACTTGCGAAGGATAGAGAATGTCAATATCATAAAAGGAAGCAATAAACACTGTGAAGAATACCGGACTAATGATAGTATTAGATTGAGGAATCGATTTTTCTGTTTGCGAAAGTTTAACTAAAGAATCATTACAACATCCCTTTTCTTCTTTCTTTTCAGTTTTAATTTCTTTATGCTCATGCTTTGTTGCCTGGTCATGATGGTCGTGTTTGATACCGCCTGCATGTTCATGAACTTCTGTTGCTTCTCCGTCGTAATGATGAGTAGCATTAAACCCCATATCCACTCCCACAGCACAGGCAAAACCTACGAGCGTATTCAATCCGAATACTACCAGTAGTAAAGCTGCTTTTAACTGTATGGATATGTTTCTTTTCATTTATCTTATTCAAAATTAAAACTGTTTCTGAGAAAAACAGCACTTACCAACTGCAAAGATATGTTTTAAAGGCAGTTTAAAAGTTACATAATTTATGGAAAAACTTATAAAATTCCTGGGTATTAAATACCTGTCTGTAAATGCATCAAAATTTCTCTATTACAAAAAGGCCTTCCTATTCCGTAACTGCATTTCCAATACGGAATCTCAGCCTTAGATATACGGCTATCGTTGCCCGCCAATTTAATTACCACAGATATGAAAGCAAATCATCCCGCAACATGGCAGTTTCATTGTAGTATAAACGACTATATCTGCAGACCGGATTGCTTTATATAATGTGCTATCAATAAAAAATTTTAATCATATTTGAATTAATTATAAGAGGGCATAAAGATTTATACCCTCTTATCTTGTAAACTATTATCACACCCTTATCTTATTTTAAGAGCGGTCGATGCAACACTTACATTTTTTTATTCATCAAAAGAATACCGCCAGTTTCACTCTTGCAAAAAAAGGAATACCGGGTGTGAAATGAAGTTCAGTTACAGGTGCAGGCTCCCCTTTCAACCTTGATTCTGTTGCAAATTGTGCTTCATTCCAGGTTGTGTTCAGCATATTTTCAATGGCAACACCTACTTCATATTTCGGCCTGGTATAATTTACAGAAGCATCCATCACAAAGTATCCCTTTGCCGTAATTGAACCATCTTCATTTGCCGGCCTGTCTTTAATTAAACGGTAAGAAATACCTCCATTAAATCCCTGCCTGGATTTATAAAACAAACCGCCTGTACTGCTTGCTGTGGGTGCAAGGGGAATATAATTTTGTCCCTTCGCCAGATCAATAGCTCTAGGTTTTGTCAGGTTTACATTTAACGTAGCAAATAATTTATTGCTAAACTGATAACGGGCAATTATATCTATTCCTTCACGTCTGCTTTTTCCGCTTGGCTCTACATTCGCATCATCGCCGTTATACACAAATTCCTGTTCAAGGTATAAATACCACAGTGCCACATTTAATAACAGTTTATCAGAAGGTTTAACTATAACGCCTAAGTCGGCACCGTAAGCCGCTGGTAAAATTTGATATCCCTGATTTGCAACTACCACACGGGTGTCATTTGAATGGAAGCCTTTACCAAGTTTAGCAAAGACCTGTACCTTTTGGTTCAGCGTATATTGAATATTTAATTTGGGACTGACAATTGATTTACCCTGTGCAGGCATTTGTGGTAAATTTATTTTTTGTGTATAACTAAAGTGCAAATAATCAAATCGTACACCTGCATCAATAAGCCAATTTCCGCTGGAAAGTTGTTGTTGAATATATCCAAAAGCATTTGCTTCTTTTATATCACCCCAGGTTATGTAATTTAAAAACTGCCGCTTTACATCATGGATTAACGCATTGGTTGTGGCATCGTATCTTATTCCTGCTCCATAAATAGATGTTAATGCAGCTTTGCCAAGATTAGATTTATGTGTAAATTTTGAAAGGTATCCAAACAAATTCCTGCTTTCCGTATGGTTAATCTCATCACCATTTACAGAATCAACAAGATAGAAAGTGAAATTAGAAAATAAACTGAATTTGTTACGGGTATAAAATGCCTGATTTTCCCATGTAGAACCGTTAGAAAACCTATGAGAAAGAATAAGATTTGCATTGTATCTTTCTGTATTACCACCTTCAGATGGGTCAATAGAACCGAAGCGGTCAATAATTCCGGCTTCCACCGCTCTCTGAGGCACCTGGCCTGATGCATCCCATTTACTTTTAAAACCAGACAAAGAGGCTGTTAGTTGCGTATTATCAGATATAGCTAAATTATATTTTCCAAAAATATTAAAGCGGTTAAAATTCTGATGATTTATTGTTGCACCATTTGTGTAATAAAAATCTCCGGCTATATAAGCACTTTGTCTGTCTTTATTCTTTTTTATCAGGTCAATCATTGCAAGGGTTCTAAAAGTATTATATCGACCAGCTTCTATTTGCACCCTGCTTTGCGGTATATTGTTATAGGTTGAAAATGATACATAACCAGATGTATTGAAATTACCATGTTGCGTATAATAAGGACCAGCTCCAAAGTCAATATTATTGATGGTTTCCGGAATAATAAAATGGCTATCTGCATAGCCCTGTCCGTGTGCATGAGATACCATATTGACAGGCAGTCCATCAACGCTAACCTGTATATCTGTACCGTGGTCATTATCAAAACCACGTAAAAATATCTGCTCAGCCTTTCCACCACCAGCATGTTGGGCAATAAATAATCCGGGAACCAACCGAAGCAATTCCTGTGTATTTCTAACTGGCTTAAGGTCTAAATCAATTTTAGCAAGGGTACTGAACTTTGAGAAACTATTACTTGCCAAAACAACCACATCTTTTAAACTGACATTGTCTGGCAGCAATTCAATTTTTATCACTTTAGTTTGTACTGCATCAACTAAAACTGTATCTGCTCTATAACCCACGTAGGATACCAGCAAGTTTATATTGCGTGTTGCAGCAGCTTTGAATGAAAAATTACCATATTGGTCTGTAAGTGTTGCGCTTTCATTAGCCAGCAGCTTAACAGAAGCTCCTTCTAAAGGTTGACGGCTTTTTGCATCTATTACTTTTCCCCTAACGGAGGTCTGGGCTATAGAGGAATAAGAAAATGACAGCATAAATATTATTAATAAAAACTTATTCATTGTAATGTTATTTATTTAAATGATAAACAATTAGAATCCGGTAAGTTTAATCTTACACAGTGAATCATCAATATAAATAGTAGTTAAAGCATCAGTTGATACTCACTGAAACTATTATTACCGTAACTCTTTAATATTTTATCAGGAAAATTTCGGAGGGGGAATTAGTTTTGAAAGAAAGATATCCGGGAGGTAAAAAAACATTTGAGATGAGTATTCTCTATTACTAAGCTTGGGGTAGCTACAATAAGCACATTCAAATTCTGAAAGATGAGCGGATATTAATTCTTCTGACTTAACTGTATTTTGATTTTTATTGCTATTATCTTCAGCGGATGCCTCAGCGATTTCCTTATGCAGATGATTGTTACCATATTTCGCATGCACGGTAGCCAAATGCTCTTCTTCTTCAAAAAAGTGGGATACGCTATCGCCGACTACTGGCAGTATTGCTCTAAATATTACCGTCAAGTAAACTAAGAATAGGTAATATGCAGCCGTTTGTCTCATTAAAATTATATGCGGAATAAATATCTACGATTAAAATCTAAAAGTGGATTTTTAGATTGTTGCTTATCCATTCGTACTTAAAAAAAATCCCTCTGGCTTTATTACTATTGAGCATATTTTGAATTCAAGTCTGTTTAATGCTATGCCCCTTTCGCAATCTTTTCCATAATATGATGGCTTTCGCCAAACTTACACAATGCATCACAATGGCTGCGAAGTTCTGAAAACAGGATGTATTTGATGGCAACATTATTTTGTTTGATTGCCGGGCGGCATAATTGAATGCAAACATCTTTTTCTCTTTTATCCGGCACAATTAAATAAAAAACTTCATCACCATCTGCAATGGAATAACTCAAATCTGTTAACCGCAAAATACCCGAATATATGCTGGTACTTTTTTCCACTTCAAAGGAGGCAATCACCTTATTAGTATTTTTTTGAAACCACAAAACATCAATCAATTTTACAGTGTTCAGTGTTTCTTTGTCCAAATTAATTTCAGGGAATTTCTGCAAACTCATAAACGAAAAGCTATTGCCGCAATGCGACCTTGAACGGTCGTTGGATGCAGCAATAACATCGTAGCCTAAAGCATTTCCTATCTTCAATAAATGATATTGCATTTCAGTATGCAGGTTCTCTTCTTCTTTTTCCTGTTGCACACCTTGCTCTCGTTTCTCTATTAATTTTTCTAATTTTTTAAGTTCCGGTTCTGATAAATATACATCACTCCCTAAAACCAATTTTTGGGTTCCAATTTCAAATAATAGCCCCGCTATTGCTCCCAGGTCTGATGATAATACAGAACGATGTTGATTATTGGTATCAATCATTACCTCCCTCAACTTTAAATATTCACTCCAGCTACCGAGCTTCTTTTTGTCTTTGAATAGAAAATTAAAGCCGTTGATAATTGCTGTGTTGAAAGGAGGAACAATAGTAGGATGCAAAAAATATAAAATGCTGGCTAACGATGGGCCAAGCCCTTTAATTTTTAAACTATCCAGCCTTATAATTTCTTTAATTATCTGTTCTTCTGTTTTAGCATTCAAACAATTTTCTAAGAATTGACCGAAAGCCTGTTTATTAGTTTCATTCTCGTAAATATCCGGTATCCTTAATTTTGGTTTCCAGTAAAATGGGTGTGAAGCTCCTTCAAAAACCTGCTTTTGCTCCGTTATACAAGTGAGCACAAATTCTAACGAGGAGCCTTTAAAATCATTGGGGAATTTCTTATTCTTAATATCATCAATCACCTGCATTACACCCCTTCGAATTGAACGAAATGCTTTCAACCGTTCTTCATTATTGATAAACCATGTATTGAAAACAGATTGTTTATCTTCTTTGTATTGAAGGATGATTTGGGAGAGATTGCTGTTCATACTTGTATTGAAACAGCAAAATACATCATTTACAGCAATCTTATCTTCTTACAAAAATTGCTTTGAAGATTAGCCAGAAAAATTGCCGTATGGATTTATTGCAGTCTTTATAACATCTTTATTAGCATAAAAGCACTCATCCCTATCATGGGAATTAATTTGAGATCAGTAACGCAAAACATCGATAATTCCGATGCATCGGGCAGGCTCCAGGAAAACTTCTTCCATCTGGTTAACCATTTTGATAACAAGACCAAAAGTGACCGAACCAGCACCAATACACGGGAGGTGATGTTAAAAGGATATTGGCCTTATAGTACGCCCATTGGTTATCAAAATTTGAAACCAAAGCATCGTGCATGCTTTCACGAATATATCATAACGGAAGAAGGGAAAGAATTAAAAAAGGCATTTCAGTTAAAGGCGCAGAGCAAGAATACGAACATGGAAATTATTCAGAAACTAAATTTAAAAGGCGTTAGAATCAACAAGACAAATTTTAGATGGATCCTTTCTAATCCTTTTTATGCAGGTTTTGTTACCGGGAAATTAGTGGACGGAAAATTAATTAAAGGTAAACATCCGGCACTCGTCGATTTAAAGACCTTTATGGCTGCAAATGAGCTGCTTGCTAGCACAGTGAATGTTTCTATACCCAAGCAATATAAAATCGACGCCTTACCCTTAAAAATGTTTGTGAAAGATGAAGAGACTAACTCTGCGTTTACTGGTTACTCTCAAAAGGGTCATTGGTATTACAAAGCTAGAAATACTGGTGCTGCTGTAAATATTAATGCTAACAAATTAAACAGTTTGTTTTGTGCTGATTTGCAAAAATATGAGTTCAATAAGGCTTTGCTTGATAATTTAGCGAGTGTAATTTTAAATGGCATTAAAACGAAAATGGCTTCTTCAGTGGATGAAGTACGTATCGTTAAAAAGAAAATATCCGAGAAAAAAATGCAGATCGAAAAGCTGGAAGAAAA
The DNA here is from genome assembly GCA_046590675.1 of Ferruginibacter sp. Classification (GTDB taxonomy): domain Bacteria; phylum Bacteroidota; class Bacteroidia; order Chitinophagales; family Chitinophagaceae; genus Ferruginibacter. The sequence goes on from JBKJUP010000080.1 coordinate 22,859, forward strand.
GTTTATTAATGATGCAATTTCAAAGGAGCTATTTGAAAAATTCGTGACAAAATACAAACAGGAATTACAGATTTTAATTGCCGAAAATGTACAAAATGATTTTTCCATTTCGAACTTTGAAATGGCAGTAAAAAAAGGGCTGGAATTTGCGCAAAACCTAAGCCAGCTTTGGATTTCATCTGATTACACCAACAAACAAAGATTACAATATCTCGTATATCCTGACGGAATCTCGTATTCTAAGAAAAACGACACATTTCGAACTTTTAGGGTCAATAGCATTTTCGCCTCTATTGAGCCACTGGCAAAGGTTTCAGAAAAAAATGAAAAGAGCAATCTTTTAAAA
>JBKJUP010000002.1:0-3057 GCA_046590675.1 Ferruginibacter sp.
GTTATGCCATCGTCCATCATCATAAAGGCGCCGCTTTCTGCAATGGCTGTTTCATTGGGGTCTAATTCAATTTCTATAAACTGTAATTCTTCTCCGTAAATTTTGTAATCAATTTCGTGGTTTGTGCGCATGGCTATAATTTTTATCAAAAATAATAAACAATACAGGGTTAAGAATTTAATTATTTGATGAAAGGCGTTATTTGTTGACCGTTTTAGTGTTTATTTGGAGTTCTAAAAACATTTACTATGCGTATAAAAGTATTTGCAGTTGCTGTCCTGCTGTTTATTTGCGGCAATACAGTTTTCAGCCAGGCTAAACTGGTGGAGAAAGTTGAAAAAAAGGGTGATGAAATTATCATCCCCTACGAAAAATTTGTTTTGCCCAACGGACTTACGGTGGTGGTGCATGAAGATCACAGCGATCCTATTGTGTATGTGGACGCAACCTACCATGTTGGCAGTGCACGTGAAGAGATCGGTAAAAGCGGCTTTGCCCATTTTTTTGAACATATGATGTTTGAGGGCAGCGACCATGTTGGAAAAGGCACACATTTTAAGGTGGTTACGGAAGCTGGCGGTACGCTTAACGGCAGCACCAATACCGACCGTACCAATTATTTTGAAACGGTTCCGAGCAACCAGTTGGAAAAAATGATCTGGCTGGAAGCAGACCGGATGGGTTATTTACTGGATGCGGTGACACAGGAAAAATTTGATAACCAGCGCAGCACGGTAAAAAATGAGCGTGGCCAGAATTATGATAACCGCCCCTATGGATTGACTGGTGAATTCGCTTCTAAAAATTTATATCCCTACGGTCATCCATATAGTTGGCTTACGATCGGTTATGTAGAAGACCTGAACAGGGTGGAATTAAATGACCTGAAGAACTTTTTTTTAAGATGGTATGGGCCAAATAATGCAACCCTTACCATTGCCGGTGATGTAAAAACCGCAGAGGTGTTGAAAATGGTGGAAAAATATTTCAACCCTATCCCGAGAGGGCCTGCTGTAGAAAAAACAGTTTTGCCCAAAGTTCATGTGGATGCAGACCGCTATGTTTCTTTTACTGATAATTATGCAAGGATACCCCAGTTAACTAAAGTGTATCCAACAGTACCCGACTATAATAAAGACATGGCAGCGTTGCAATGTCTTGCTCAAATATTGGGACAGGGAAAAAATTCTGTTCTCTATCAACAGGTGGTAAAACCCAAAAAAGCTTTATCAGCAATCGCCTCCAGCCAATTATCAGAACTGGCTGGTGAGTTTACTTTCCGCATAACACCTTTCCCTGGAAAAACCCTCGCCGACATGGATGCACTGCTAAAGGAAGCCATGGCAAGTTTTGAAACACGAGGTGTAACTGATGAAGACATTATCAAATTCAAAGGCGGTATTGAAGCCCAATTTGTAAACCAGTTGCAGAGTGTACAGGGTAAAGGGGCACGGCTGGCAGCGTTCCAGACATTGGCCGGCAACCCCAATATGGTCGGTAAGCTATTGGGCATGTATCGTTCCGTTACCAAAGAAGACGTATTGCGGGTTTACAATGAATATATAAAAGATAAACACAGTGTTACTGTGAGCGTAGCAACCAAGGGGCAGGAAAAAAATATTGCTGCACCGGATAATTACACTGTTGACGCCGGCAGTTATCAAAGACCAAATTATGGCTATGATGGATTACACTACGTAAAAGGAAAGGATAATTTTGATCGCAGTAAATTACCCGGCAATGGCCCCAACCCGATGGTAAAAGTTCCGCCTTTCTGGAAAAAAGAATTGCCCAATGGCATAAAAATGATAGGTGCAGAGAATACAGAGATACCGACTGTTACTTTATCAATAAGTATTCCGGGAGGACACCTTGCCCAGGCTAACGATACATCAAAGATCGGCCTTGCCGGCATGGTAGCCAATATGCTGAATGAAGACACCAAAAAATATACAGCAGAACAAATGGCGGTGGAGTTGCAGAAATTAGGCAGCAACATTTCTGTTTCCAACGACCTTAACAGCATCACCTTTAGTGTACAATGTTTAAAAAAGAATGTGGATAAGACCATTGAGTTATTACAGGAAAGAATGTTACACCCGAATTTTACTGCAGAAGCATTTGACCGTTTACAAAAACAGGCGCTTGAAGGATTTAAGCAAGCCAAATCACAACCGGCTACCATTGCTTCAGCAGTGTACAACAAATTAAATTACGGCAGTGATAATATTTTAGGCATGAGTGATAATGGTACGGAGTATACCATTAAAAACCTAACCTTAAAAGATGTGCAGCAGTATTATGATAATTATATGACCTCGCAAGGCACAAAGGTAGTAGTGGTGGGAGATGTTACACAAAGTGAAATTGAACCAAGGCTTAGTTTTTTAAACCAGTTGCCTGATAAAAAGATCATCCTTCCAAAACCCGGCGCAATACCTGCAATAGCAAAAACAAGAATTTACCTGGTGGATGTTCCCAAGGGTGCACAAACTGAATTCAGGGTGGGTTATGTAACAGGATTAAAATATGATGCCACAGGCGAATACTATAAATCGGGGCTGATGAATTATGTGTTGGGTGGCTCTTTCAACAGTCATTTAAATATGAATCTTCGTGAGGATAAGGGTTGGACCTATGGCGCCCGTTCTGGTTTTAGCGGCGATGAATACACCGGCAACTTTACCTTCAGCTCAGGCATAAGGGCCGATGCAACTGATAGCGCATTGATAGAAACCATGAATGACATTAAGAATTATGCAGCAACCGGTATTACTGCCGATGAACTGACCTTTACTAAAAATGCCATCGGGCAAAGAGATGCATTGCAATATGAAACAGGCCCGCAAAAAGCAGGCTTTATCAAAAGGATCCTTGATTATAACCTTCCCGGAAATTTTGTAGCGCAGCAAAACAAGATTTTATCTGCTATAACCAAAAAAGAAATTGATGACCTGTCAAAAAAATGGCTGGTTGCAGATAAGATGAATATTTTGTTAGTTGGTGATAAAGCTAAAATTTTACCAGGACTTCAAAAATCAGGTTATGAAATTGTAG
>JBKJUP010000006.1:0-10885 GCA_046590675.1 Ferruginibacter sp.
CCATTTCGTATGCCAATGGCACTAATTAATGAACCGCCAGCCATTAACACAAATCCGTTCAATTGCTGATTCCTGCTTCGTTGAAGATAATAGTCATTGTTGTAAAAGGTGGCCCTCAAACTATCTGCAGGGACTGCCGTTTTGCTAAACTCAGCAGTTAAAACAGGTGCGAAAACTTTTGTATTTGTACTGGTAAGTGAAGCAAGATTTGTTGGAAAATTGGGCTCATTAAAGCTTTGACCATTCACATAAAAGCATAGGAGCATGCATACAATAAAAGGTACACAGAGTTTCATAGTGGTGGTTAAGGGTGATCCTGCTTAATCTTCTTTACAAAAGAGGTGCGTACTTTTTTTATAAATGGATTAAGTTCAGCGGTAAGCTTTTAACGTATCACTTAGCAGCATTAGTATGTGCAGGCTTTCGTAAATGGTATTTAGTTATTAACAAGTATGGGTTAATTGTTAATTAGTTACGGCGCTTAGTTACTAAAAACAAATGTTTGCATTTTTAGTACATGGATTTAACTTGCAGTATGGTTCAGCAAAAAAATATAACGCTGGTTGAATGCCCGAGAGATGCCATGCAAGGCTGGAAGCATCTTATTGCTACGTCCAAAAAAATTGATTACATCAATGCTTTGTTGCAATGTGGTTTTGATACAATTGATTTCGGAAGTTTTGTATCGCCAAAAGTAATACCTCAAATGGCCGATACGGCGGATGTGCTGAAGGGGTTAAATATGCAAGAGATGCATACCAAATTACTAGCCATTGTTGCCAATGTACGTGGAGCAAATGATGCGGTAACATTTGATGAGATCAGTTATCTTGGATTTCCGTTTTCAATTTCGCCGGTGTTTCAGCAACGCAATACCAACAGCAGCATGGAGCAGTCTTTTGAAATGGTGGAAGAGATGCAAAACCTATGCATCAAAAATCAGAAAAAATTAGTGATCTATATTTCTATGGGTTTTGGCAATCCGTATGGTGATGCTTACGATGAATCAATTGTACAACATTGGGTGGATAAAATGGTGCAACTGGATATTGAAATTATTTCGATGGCAGATACCGTAGGTCTTGCAACAGCAGCGCAGGTAAGTTCGATTCTGCAAACGTTAATTCCTGCATATCCTGGTACAACGATTGGCGTTCATTTACACTCCACACCATACAACTGGAAAGAAAAAGTTGACGCTGCGTTAAGTGCCGGATGCACAAGGTTTGATGGTGCATTAAAAGGAATTGGAGGTTGCCCGATGGCAGGCAACGACCTTGTTGGCAATATGGATACTGAACTGATGATTCCCTATTTTAATGAATTAAAACTATTGCCGGAAATTAACATGGATGCTGTAGCAAGAGCAAGCAGGATGGCTGGTGAAATTTTTAATAATATGCGGGGTTAAATGTGAATTTAATTTTATTGCACGAATTATGAAAGGCAAATTACACGAATTATAAAAACACGAATTACACGAATTGTAAAAGGCAGATTACACGAATTATAAAACACGAATTACACGAATTGTAAAAGGCAGATTACACGAATTATAAAAACACGAATTACACGAATTATAAAAGACAGACTACACGGTTTTTTTCAATACTTATTTCTTAATTCGTGTAATTAGTGCATCAAATTCGTGCTACTGTATTCCTTAAAAACATTCCTGTAATTTCGTGCCATCAGCAACACAATTATGAATTTTCATTTAGAGTTTTCTCCGCGGCCTTTTTCAACAACAATTAATCATCAGCAATCAATCCTGTTGATTGGTTCATGTTTTACAGAAAATATTGGTAGCAAGCTGAAGCAGTTTAAATTTTCTGTACTTGAAAATCCTAATGGTATTTTATTTAACCCGGTAAGTATTGCTACTTCAATTGATTCATATATCTCCAACAAGCAATACACTGCTGCCGATTTATTTTATGAGAATGAATGCTGGAACAGTTGGGAACATCACAGCAGGTTTTCACATCCCGACCAGGCTGCATGTTTGCAAGGCATCAATGCTTTTCAGCAACATGCGCATGATTTTATTAAAACTGCCGACTGGTTAATGATTACGATTGGCTCTGCCTTTGTGTACGAGTTGCATAACAAATATGTTGTTGCCAATTGCCATAAAGTGCCTACCGATAAGTTTAATAAAAGACTGCTAACAGTTGATGAAGTAGCTAACGTGTTGCAGAATACATTAAATAACCTGGTTGCTTTTAATCCTTCCATAAAAATAATATTTACCATTAGCCCGGTACGGCATATTCGTGATGGTTTTGTAGAAAATAACAGGAGTAAAGCCGCTTTGATACAGGCGGTACACCAACTGACCAATGCGGAGAAAAATATTTTATATTTCCCGGCATACGAACTGGTCATTGATGATTTACGTGATTACAGGTTTTATGCCGAAGACATGGTACATCCCAACTATGCAGCTACCAATTATGTATGGGAAAAATTTGTAACAACCTGTATTGATGAGCCTTCACAAAAATTAATGAAAGAAATTAATGTAATCAATGCAGCCAAAAGTCATAAGCCGTTTAATCCAACTTCGGTAAAACATAAGAAATTTTTGCAAACCAATCTTCAGAAAATCAACGAACTCAATAAGCTTCATCCGTATATCAATTTTGATGAAGAGATCAAGTATTTTGAAGCCCCCAACCCCTAAAGGAAAGCTAGCCCCGAACCCTTATGAGGCAATGTCGTTCAGTTAAGTGTCTTATGTTCCATAGGAACATTTGGTGGGTAACAATAAAGTCGGATTGTATTTGCGTGCCGTAGGTACGCAATGTGCTAATTAGTATTGCATTAGCCGTTCGCATGGACCGTTTGGGTTAACTAAAAGACATAGCCCTAAAGGAGAGCAATTGAACAGTATATTGTTTATTATGAAATTTGCATACATAAAAAAATATTGTGGGAAATGATGCCCTGAAAATATGAACTTGAACGGAGCGACGCCACTGAAGATGCCATGAAATACGACTGATGGTAAACTAAAAAACATTTCTAAAAAAGTACATTCCAGAAAAAAACGAACTATGCATTTACCATGAACAATGAACCATCAACCATGAACTAAGAAAGCTGTACTAACTCCCTAACTAATGTATCCTATCCCCCCTCACTTCAATGCTATCGATCATTTCTCTTTCGTATTGTAACCATTGTGCCCATCTTTTTCTCACCCTGTCTTTTGGTAAATAATGTTCTGCAAGCGTAATGAATAAGGTGTAATGCCCGGCTTCACTTTCCATAAATTTTCGGTAAAAATTCCGCATGTATTCATCATTCAATCCTTCACTCAATCTTTTGAAACGTTCGCAGCTCCTGGCTTCAATCAATGCCATCGTTAATAAATGATCGAGCAGGCGATCATCAGGACTGCCACCTTTTTTCTGAAACTCAATTAGCTTATTTACGTATATGTCCTTCCGTTGTTTGCCAAGGGATAAATTTCGTTTGTGCAGTTCGGCCAGTACCTGGCGAAAATGTCCCCATTCTTCGGTAACGATGGGGCTGAGTTCCAATACCAGTTTTTCTTTTTCAGAATATCTTTGTATCAGCGTAATGCAGGTGGTTGCTGCTTTTTGTTCGCAATAGGCGTGATCTGTTAAAATTTCTTCAAGCTGCATTTCTGCAAGATTTACCCAACGCGGATCGGATGGGAGTTTGAGCCCAAGTATGTTTTTTACATCAATGCTTTCAGTAGCCATCCGGCAAAAATAAATAATCTAATTTGTATTGGTAAAGCAGGTTTTCCTTAATTTGTACGATAATAATTTTTTTATGCGAATCCTGCCATTTATACTTTCTGCTCTTGTTACCATTGTTTTAATTGTTGTGTTGAATACCAAACTGGCGCTGCCTGCACCACTGGGTAAATTATTAAATCCGCATGCCGGCGTTTGGCAAAATGCTGAAAATGTAGAAACAGATTTTAATGCTGATCTTAATTTTCCACAGTTAAAAGGAAAGGTAAATGTGTACCTCGATGATCGCCTTGTGCCGCATGTATTTGCAGAAGACGAAGGCGATGTACATTTTGTGCAGGGATACCTGCATGCAAAATTTCGCCTTTGGCAAATGGAACTGCAAACATTTGCTGCCGCAGGAAGAGCAAGTGAAATTGTGGGTACAGTTGCACTTAACCATGATCGTGAATTCAGGCGTTTGGGGATGGTGTTTGCTGCCGAAGCATCATTAAAAGAAATGGAAGCCGATCCGCTTACCAAACTTGCCTGCGATAATTATACAGCCGGTGTAAACGCCTATATTGAATCGCTTACGGAAGCTTCCATGCCGATTGAGTATAAACTACTCGGTTATAAGCCCGAAAAGTGGAACAATTTAAAAATAGCCTTGTTTTTAAAATACATGTCAGATAACCTGGCGGGGCACGAGAACGATTTTGAAATGACCAATGCCAAAGGTTTTTTTAATGCAAATGATTTTGCAAAACTGTACCCGTTGCAGCAGGATTCACTGGATCCCATCATTCCAAAAGGAACCGTTTACAATAAGCCGGGTGTGGAAATAAAAGCACCTGCAGATGTTGATTCAGTGTACATGAATAATAAAGATATTGTAGTAACTACAGAGGATAAACCAGATAAGGACAATGGTAGTAATAACTGGGCCGTTGCCGGTTCCAAAACAAAATCGGGTGCACCCATTTTGTGCAATGATCCTCACCTTGGTTTAAATCTTCCATCGCTTTGGTTCGAAATACAATTGAGTACACCCACGTATAATACTTACGGTGCATCATTCCCGGGAGCGCCGGGTGTAATTATTGGTTACAACGATAGTTGTGCATGGGGTGTAACCAATGGAGGCCGTGATGTAAGGGATTATTATGAGATTAAATTTAAAGACGAAACCCGCCAGGAATATTGGCTGGACAGTGCCTGGCAAAAGACAACATTCAGGTACGAGCATTTTTTAGTAAAGGATAGCCTGCCGTATATTGACACGGTAGCTTATACGGTTTTTGGCCCGGTGATGTATGATAAAAATTTTAGTGGTAACCGCACCATAAATAATAAAAATTATGCGGTGCATTGGGTAGCACACGACCCTAGTAATGACCTGAAAGCATTTATATTACTGGATAAAGCAAAAAACTACACAGATTATTTAGCTGCTGTAACCAATATGAAATGCCCTGGTCAGAATTTTGCGTTTGCCAGCAAGGGCGGCGATATTGCCATGCGGACGCAGGGCAATTGGCCGGCTAAATGGAAAGGGCAGGGCGATTTTGTAATGCCCGGCACAGACTCCCGTTATATGTGGCAGGCCATGATTCCGCAGAATGAAACGCCTTTTCAATATAACCCTGAGCGTGCATTTGTGAGTAGTGCCAACCAGTATCCGGCAGACTCCACCTATCCATATTATCTTGGCCGCGGATATCCGCCTTACCGTGGTATGATTATTAACAGGCGGTTGGCAGGCATGACCAATATTACGCCGGAGGATATGCAAAAACTTCAAACAGATAACTACAATATTTTTGGTGAAATGACCGTACCCGTGTTCCTGAAAAATATCAACGATTCAAATTTTACTGCCGATGAATCTAAATACCTTGACCTGTTAAAATCATGGGATTTCAGGAATGATACCGCCTCAGCAGGTGCAACTGTTTTCTCGGTGATGTGGGACAATTTTGCCGACATTGTTTACGATGACGATTATGCTAAAGCGCCGGGTGTTATTATCAGGCCTTATGAAAGCAGTTTGCTGGAAGGTATTTTAAAAGATTCGGCCTACCCGTTCCTCGACAATATTGCAACATCAGATACAGAAACGCTGAGAGATGATGTAACGATGGCCTTTAAAAATTCGGTAGCAACATTCAATAAAGCAGAAAAGGCAGGCAGATTAAACTGGGCCAATTATAAAAGAACCGGCATCAACCACCTGCTGAAGTTAAAGCCGTTTAGTAAGCTGGATTTGCCAATTGGCGGGGGCCTGCATTGTATTAATGCAGCCAGGCCAAATCATGGGCCGAGCTGGAGAATGATTGTGAGTTTAACAGAAAAGACAGAAGCTTATGGTGTGTATCCCGGCGGGCAAAGCGGTAATCCCGGGAGTAAGTATTATGCAAATTTTATAGACAACTGGGCCGCAGGAAAATATTATTCCTTATGGTTAATGACAAAAGATGAGGTGAACGACAAAAGGGTAAAATGGAAAATGAGTTTTAGTAAATTAGGATAAATAAATTTTAAAATTGAGTGATATATATGTAATCAGAGTCCGGTAGTGGCCTCGAATAAAAAGTGCTGGAAAATTTCAATATGATCCGTTAAGAAATCAAGGCTGTTTGAGCCGGGCACAATTTTTAGATTATTAAACTACTGGCGGCGAGTTCCTTGATTTTAGGATCGTGTTGAAATTTTCAGCCTTTTTATTCGCAGCCTTGATTTTTTTTGTTACTTTTTTTTATCAAGAAAAAAAAGTAAATGAAGTCAAACCTATTCTCAGCTTAGGTTTATAAACGTAATACTTAAGCCTTTCATTTTTATTGTAAAAAATATTTAATAAAATTTCAACCTGCGTTCAAACCAACAAATTATTAAAAAATCAATCAATGAAATTTATTACAACTATTGTATTAATTGCTTTATTAAGTGTTGCAGCATGTTTATACCTGCCCTGGTGGTCCATTGCCGTGGTGGCTTTTATTGTTGCTGCATTGATTCCTCAAAGTCCGGGTAAATCTTTCCTCAGTGGTTTTATAGCCTTGTTTTTATTATGGGGTATTTTATCTTTTTCCCTGAGTGCCGGTAACGATCATATACTGGCCCATCGATTTTCGCAACTGATACTTAAATCAGATAGCCCGATGGGCCTGGTAATAGTAACCGCATTAATAGGTGCACTGGTAGCAGGTTTTGGTGCACTTACCGGTAGCTTTATAAGCATAGGGAAAGTGCAGCGGTAAATACAATGTGCTATGATTTTTTGATTTTTATTTTCAACAATATGCCTGGCAATAATAAAGAGGTACATTTTTTGGTTGCTCCATAAAGGTAAAAAGTACAGGGGTGCGACGCCATCCGATCGCTGTCGGATGAAGCTTAATTGAAATACAAATGCAGGGCTAATAAAACTATATTGAGACAAAATGTATTTCATCTAACATTCATCATTCAACATTCAAAATAATTAAGGAATGCGTTATGAGAAAAATTGTGTGCCTGCTGATATTAGTGGTTTCCCTAAATGCCTCCGCTCAAAAAATATTTGGTACAGTCTATAATGACCAGGGCGACCTGTTGCCATTTTCATCCATCACAATAAAAGGTACTACCATTGGCGCCAGTGCAAATAATCGTGCAAAATTTTCAGTAAGTGTTAATCCCGGAAATTACACCGTTGTATGCCAGCATATAAGCTATACTACCAAAGAGCAACAGGTAACTGTAAAAGATCAGGACATAGAATTGGTTTTTGTTTTATCGGAACAGAAACTGGTGTTGAAAGAAGTGATCGTAAAAAGCAATGAAGAGGATCCTGCTTATGCCATCATTAGGGAAGCCATTAAAAAGCGGGAAACTTATCGCAAAGAAGTGGATGCATTTACCTGCGATTTATACACGAAAGATATGATGAGGTTGCGCCGCTTGCCCAAAAGGATATTTGGCCGGAAAATTACCGATGAAAGCCGCCAGGATATGGGGCTCGATACTTCGGGGCAAGGCATTATTTATTTATCCGAATCTGTTTCAACCATTGCAACCAAACTGCCCGATAAATTTAAACTGGAAGTAAAAAGCAGCAGGGTAAGTGGTAGCGATGGATTTGGTTTTACCTTTCCAACCTTTATATCTTTTTATCAAAACAACGTAACCGTTTTTACCGAAAGGCTTAATCCACGTGGTTTTGTTTCACCCATTGCGGATGGCGCACTCAATTTTTATCGCTTTAAATTTTTAGGCAGTTATTTCGAAAATGGCAAAGAGATCAATAGCATCCGGGTTATGCCAAAAAGAAATTATGAGCCACTGTTTTCCGGTATCATCAATATTACAGAAGGTGACTGGCGCATACACAGCACTGGTCTTATTCTTACAAAAAAATCGCAACTCGAAATCATCGATACCCTGCAAATTACCCAGTTTCATGTGCCTGTTTCAGCAAACGCATGGCGTATCAAAAACCAGGTACTTCACTTTAGCTTCAACCAGTTTGGGATAGATGCCGTCGCCAATTTTGTAAACGTTTATTCCAATTATGATATTGAGCCGGTGTTTAAAAAATCATATTTCGACAATGTAATTATCAAGTATGATACGGGTGTAAATAAAAAATCAAAAGCTTATTGGGATACCATTCGCCCCATGCCGCTCGAAAAAGAGGAAGTGCAGGATTACCTGGTAAAAGACAGTTTGTTTGAAATACATAAAGACTCTTTGCTAAGCCGCCAATCCATTGATTCGCTCCGCAAAAAGCAGGGCCATATAAAACCCCTGGATCTTCTTTGGTTGGGCATTAACCGGTCGCATTACAGCAATACCAATCCATTTCGTTGGGGTATTGAGTCGCTTATTCAAAACCTGGAATACAATACCATTGAGGGATTGGTGATTAATACAGGCGGTTATTTTAATAAATATTTAAAGCAATCAAAAACCGACCTCAACATCAATCCCAATTTTCGTTATGGGCTAAACAACAAACATTTTAATGGCTGGCTCGACATCACATTGCGTACCCGGGATCTTGATAACGACAAGCGATTAAGACGGCATGCATGGAATTTTTCCGGGGGATCAAGGGTAAGCCAGTTTAATAAACAAAGCCCGGTTACGCCGTTGGTAAATAGTATTGGCACCTTATTTTTTGGCGATAACCTGATGAAGATTTATGAAAATACTTTTGGTAGTATTGGCTATTCAAAAAGATATGAAAGCGGCTTACGCCTGCGAATAAATGCGCTGTACGAAGACAGAAGGCCATTGAGCAATACCACTAAATTTACTTTTTTCAAAAGCGATTCGGTCAACATTACACCCAATTATCCTTTCGGCAAATTTGGGGAAGATTTATTTGTAAAGCACCAGGCGGTATTGCTGAGTATTGATCTTAGCATAAAACCCGGGCAAAAATTTATTCAGTTCCCTAACCGTAAAATTTCTATCGGATCAAAGATTCCAACTTTTGCATTCAATTATACAAAAGGTATCAGCGGCGTTTTTGGCAGTGATGTCAATTTTGATAAATGGAAATTTTCAATTTTTGATGATAAGAATTTTAATCTTGCCGGTACGCTAAAATATAAAATCGGGATAGGTGGTTTTATCAACCGCAAGGCGGTCTTCATCCAGGATTACCAGCACTTCAATGGTAACAGATCCATTGTTGCAAGTGAATACCTCAACAGTTTTCAACTGGCGCCTTATTATTCCAACAGTACCATTGCCACTTTCTACAGCATCATACATTTAGAACATCATTTCAATGGGTTGTTCACCAATAAAATTCCACTCTTCAACCGGCTCAACTGGAACCTTGTTGGCGGTGGAAATGCATTCATCGTAAACAAAGACAATTATTATTCGGAATTTTTTATAGGGCTCGAAAATATCCTGAAAATTTTCAGGATCGATTTTGTTTCTGCGTATTCAAACGGTAAACGGGGCATCACCGGCATACGTATTGGCACAGGTGGATTGATTGGCGCAAGCATCAACCGCACTTCCATTACCGGCAGCAGCAGTGGCAATGCGATGTCGTTTTAATGATTGCCTGATTTTAAAAATTATTTTACCAACAGTTGTTTTTCATGGCATCATCGTTGTGTCACTTGCCGACTTTGTCGGCATCCCGATGTTACACTTAATCGGGACTTATACTGAAAGTAATTATAGGATCTTTTTTATTACATACTTAACCTACGGTTGCATTTCAATTACTGACTTAGCTTCCATTAACAATACGTCACGAATGTTCAACAAAATAAAAAAAATAATTGTCCTAATTTTTTTGACTTCTGCTTTGCTTGTTGGTCTGTTAAGTGTTTATAGAGCGACTTTAAAGACAACAGACCTTACAGTAATTAATGACAAAGTAATCAAGAAGAAAATTTCATATTTTAAAAGTGCAAAGAGTGGACGACACTATTTTTTAGCTTTTAAATTAGCTAATAGACAAGAAGAAATTGCAATTAATCTAGGCACAAGAAGCCAAGCTGGTAAGGACTCTGCTTTCTATTTGATTGATACAGGAAAGACATATAAATTTTATCTTGACCCAACTGTTCCGACACAAAACGGAGTAAATTGGGGGATAGATAAAATTGACTATAATAGTAACGAAATTTACAAGACATCAAACAAGCTAAATTTATATGGTGGGACTTTTATTAGTTTATTGAGCTTGGCAGGAATTATAATTGTACTTAAATTCAAAAAGAAAGTAAACGGCAGCTAACAAGGTGTCACATTTCTTAATAGTACTTTTAATATAATACAAGTATAAAAAGGCTTACAGTTCTGTCAAATTTATGCGACCATTAGAATTACAAACTAACCAGGGCTAAATAATATTTTGAGGTGCTGCAGACAGGAGTATAATTTTCAATCCATGGTTAATAGATATCGCCCCTGCCGGCTTGTATTGAAATTTGCCCTATCCTATAATAAAAAACCTTCGGGGTTTGAAGGCAGCCACCTCTAAATATTAATTTGCCTCAACCGCAACAGTTTTTCCTTTATCCGATACCTTGTATCTTTGCGCCACAATTTGGTTTGCCCTGCAAGCATCCAATTTTGTTTATCCCTTTTTTTGATAAATAAAATTTCTCCTTTAGGGGAGATCAAATATTAACTTATGGCCGTTCTACACAACCGGGTCT
>JBKJUP010000065.1:0-65108 GCA_046590675.1 Ferruginibacter sp.
GCAACCGGCCAACTAATTCATTTTTATTAAAAGAAATTACGCCGTTTTCATTGGGTGCGCTCATTGCTTTTTATGAACATAAAATATTTGTTCAGGGAATGATCTGGAACATCTTCAGTTTCGATCAGTTTGGTGTAGAGCTTGGTAAAGTATTGGCAAAGAAAATTTTACCCGAATTAAAGAGTGATGGCCCCATTGATTCTCACGACTCTTCTACCAACGGTTTGGTGAATAGTTTTATGGAGATGAGGAAGGCATAATATATTTTAGGTGCTGTAAGTATAAACTGCCGCTGTAACTGCTTTTGTAGAACCGGGGATATGCTGAGAATAGGTTTGGCTTCATTTTCTTTTTTATCTTAATACAAAAAAGAATACAATAAAATCAAGGCTGCGAATAAAAAGCGCTGAAAATTTCAACACGATCCTAAATCCGATCTATCGGATCAAGGATTCCGAAAGCTTTCGGGACGCCGACAGTAGCTCAATAGTATTAAGCTGGTGGCAGGCTCAGACAGCCTTGATTTCTTAACGGATCAATTGAAATTTTCTAGCACTTTTTATTCGATGCCGTTAACAGCCTCTAAATGCGAACATATAACTTAACTCTTTGCTTTAATAAAGTAACTACAGGTAGCTGGTTTTTATTTGTAGCAATAATGTTGTACTAACGTCAAAGGTTAACGTATATTAAATAACTGAGAGCGGAGTGCAGATAATATTTATTGGCAGGATTTTAAATTTTAGTGAACGTTTGTTTTAAGAGCTGTCATCTTTGATAAGCGTATTATAGTTTAAAGGAGTTACGAAAAAGGTGACACCTCTACCGGCACTTTCCCGATTGGCAGGCGAAAAAGCTCATTGACCAATACGGTTTAAAAAATTGGTTTTAATGTGTTCTATTTCAAAACCGAGGCCCGAGTTCGAATCATATTCATTGGGTGAATTTAAAATTATTGGGGGGCTTATGTTAGAGGTATCACCTTAGCTTAGCGTACTCATAATTTACAGCAGCTATGAAAAAAGGTGACACCTCTATCTGTTACTTTATTAGCTGCCTGCTTTTAACTTCATATTTATTTTTGTTTATCTCCAATTTGCATCATACATTTACTCTATGAAACTTATTAAAAGTTTGTTTCACCTCTGAGTAACCTTATATAAAATGCAGGCATCCCTTGGCCAGGTTTTAGCGTTTTATACTTTCTCCAAATTCTTGCTATAGTCAACATAATGATTGATTAGGCTATTATCCACATTATCCTGCGATAAAAGTATTATTGCCGTCCAGCAATCTTATGATAAGGCTTTATGCTACCTGTTAACTATTTACGTAAGTAATGTTTTAACTAAAGACTTATCTCATTTATGACAAAGAAAATATTATTGGTTGAAGAAAACCAGGCTATTTCATTTCTAATAGAAACATTATTAGAGAAGAACTACACGACAAATAAGGTGTCTGACAGTTTTTTTGCCATGAAGGAATTGCATTCAAATAAATCATTCGATCTGATATTGATCAGTATCGATTCGTCGGAGTCAGATAATTTTCAACTGCTTAAACACATACAGAGTAGTAGTTTGTTGAATAATATTCCCATAATGGTCATTAGCAATGCTACAATTACCGGCCTGGAAATTGCCTGTAATCAATTAAATATAGCAGCCTATGTCAGGAAGCCATTTGACCCACTGGTTTTATTACAAAAAGCAGATGAAATAACCAGGAGTAACACAAACAAACAACGACAAGAAACAAGAAAAAAAATAACACTCTTTAATTTTAGTTTTAGCTTTTAGTCATATCCTCGTTCCTATAGAATGCTGACGCTTGCTTTGTACATAATAAACCACAGCATTATGACACCACGTATTTTACTGCCATCCGGCCATCGGGAGGTGGCGACTAAAACACCTATTAATCAAGGTGACGGCTATTCCATTTTATACATTGGAAAGGAACCCGAGAAATATTTGACTTCAATTAACTTCCAGCAGCATGAATGGGCCGATTCTTATTTAAACGCAAAACGACAAATAGTAATCCGGGTAAAAGGTGGAATGAAACTGCCTGATCTGATCATCATCGATTTAATGTTAAATGAGCAATCGCTCAATGAATTTATACGATTCTTAAAACGAAGCAGGTGGACAAAGTATATTCCCACGATATACAATGAACAGGCACTCAATTTTAATCAAATAAGAGAAATAACCAGGCTTCAACTTGTAGATGACATCGTTAACATTAGCACTTACGGAAACGGCCTGCGACAAAAGGGAGTTTTTCTTCATAAAAGTAAGGTGCTTTTAAGCGAAAAAGCCTGTTATCAGAACATTGCAAAAAAGGATTTCAATAAAATGAACCATGCGCTGGTTAATTTTCTTACAAGAAGGTTTGTGGAAATTTTAATTGCCTCTACCATTTTGATTATGCTTTTGCCAATGATACTTATCATTATGGTTTTCATCAAAGCAGAATCCAGGGGACCTGTAATTTATCGATCGAAGAGAGCCGGAAGGGGCTGCAGGATTTTTGATTTTTACAAATTCAGGACGATGAGAGAAAATGCAGAAGCGGAAGTGACCAATATGCAGCCATTAAACATTTATCCCGGAAACCCTGATTCACCCTTATTTTTTAAAACGCTGAATGATCCCAGAGTTACCAGGGTAGGTATGTTTTTACGAAATACCAGCCTGGACGAATTGCCTCAATTGGTTAATGTAATTAAAGGCGACATGAGCCTTGTAGGAAACCGGCCCCTACCCTTATATGAGGCTGCCACTTTAACAAACGATCAATGGGCGGAACGTTTTTTAGCTCCGGCAGGTATGACTGGTTTATGGCAGGTGTTGAAGCGGGGCAGAAAAAACATGAGCACTGAAGAAAGGTTGAAGCTTGATATAAACTATGCACGCAATAACAGCTTTGCAAGAGACTGCTGGATAGTAGCCAATACACCCAGGGCGCTGTTTCAAAAAGATAACCTGTAAAAAATATTGCTGATTTACTTCATGGGATAACAGTTTTACAGGAGTTACATTTCTTTTACAGGATAGATTTGACGTGTGTTAAAACCGGGGAAATAAATCCCGGCTGATAAAAGGAGATCTTCGCTACTGCATATTGTCCAAAAAGGATATAGCACCACAGATCCAATAAAATTTTAGATTTATTGAATTGATATCGATGAAATAATTTTCTTAGAAGGCCATCTTCTGTAAATTAATCACATCTTTTACCGCAATGATGTATTTTTCAGCATAGCCCATTTCCCTGATTTCAACGATGATTTGATAATTGGAAATTTTGTTGATCACTCTCCAAAATAAATTATGCTCCACTTTGTGGGTGTCATCAAATAGTATTTCATCCCCTACCTGGATGTCATCTATCGTGTAGTGTTTCTTTTTCATTCCGAATAATTTTAAAATTGTAATTCAAATAGCAGACCAATTTACCTGGAAACAAAAAACCATTTCGATAAATGGAATCTTTATTTAAGTCAGCAGTGATTTGCCGATACCGTAACACTAAAAAATACGAAAAAATTGGAAGAAGGTTGAAAGGCAGGATAAAAAATTAACAAATAATTCTTCACAGCCAAATGAAACAATTAACGGGAGATTGTTAAATGGTGGATTTTGGAGCAAACAATATGTTCAATCCTGTAAATACAAAAAGCTGTCTCTTTAGAAGACAGCTTTTCATTATTGAAAGTTCTTTATTGAATTACCATTTATCTACTTCTTCTGTTGCGCCATTATCCAGCGGCGTATTGTTTTCCGGAGTATCTTCCACAGGTGTTTCATTTACAGCAGGTGTAGCTGCTTCCTCTGCATCAGTGGTAGCTGTATCAGCGGAACCCGGTGAATCAAAACCTGCGGCAGGAGCAGCCTGTTGCTGTCCGTCTTCTCCTTCGTAAGGCGTATCGTGGTTGAATGCATCAAAATCAAAATCAGGCATCAACTCTGTTTTCACGTAATCGATCGCTTCCCCAAGGCCCTTAATAAATTTATTAAAGTCTTCTTTGTACAAGAATATTTTATGCCGGTCGTACCCATCAGAATCAAACCGTTTCCGGCTTTCTGTAATGGTAAGGTAATAATCATTACCACGGGTTTCTCTTACATCAAAAAAGTAAGTTCTACGTTTTCCAGCCCTGATGCGTTTACTATACACGCTCTCCATTTTTTTGTCATTATTTTCGTACGCCACAGTTAAATTTTTTTTAAATTGTTTGGGTTACAATATGTAAAATCAGGGCAAAGATATAGCTGTTTTTGAAATAGCAAAATAATCCACAATATTTAGCTGATCAGCACAATGATTTATACGGCTAACCTTTTACCGGTTTACGCTTTCTCCTGCTCCTGTTGCCTTGCATACATTTCAGCGTAGTAGCCGTTTTGCTGCAATAACCCGGCATGGGTTCCCTGCTCTACAATCCTGCCGTCATCCATCACAATAACCTTATCAAATTCGAGTAAAGAAAAAATGCGATGTGTTATGATGACGGCCGTTTTTTCCTTTAGCCAGCTATTAAGGTTCGTCAATATTTCTTTTTCTGTTTTGGCATCTACGGCACTCAGGCAGTCATCAAATATAACCATGCCTGGTTCTTTTACCAGGGCACGGGCAATGGATATCCGTTGTTTCTGTCCACCGCTGAGGGTAACACCCCGCTCTCCTACCAGGGTTTGATAGCCCAATGGAAAAGATTCAATTTCTGCGTGTATGCCCGCCTGTTGGGCAGCTTTTATAACATCCCCGATCTCAGCCTTTTCTATTCCAAATGCAATATTGTTTTGAATGGTTTCGCTGAATAAAAAAACATCCTGCGGCACATAGCTTATTTGTTTACGTAAATAATCCAGCGCTATTTTATTTGCGGGCACACCGTCGTATAACAACATACCTTCACCCGGATCGTACATACGCAGCAGCAATTGTGCGATGGTAGATTTACCTGATCCGGTCCTTCCCACTATTGCAATCTTCTCACCGGTTTTTATGGTGAGTGAAAAATCTTTCAATGCTTTTATGCCGGTATGCGGATAAGTAAAATTTACATGTACAAATTCAATATTAGTTTTTAGCGAAGGCTTTAATGGGGCAAGCGGTTGTCTTATTACCGGTTTGGTTTGTAAGAATTCATTTACTCTTTTTTGTGATGCAGCCGCTCTTTGTGTCATACTTGCTGTCCAACCGATGGCACTCACCGGAAAGGTGAGCATCTGTATGTACAAAACAAATTCGGCGATGGTGCCCACGTTGGCACCTTTTATACCATTTATTACATCCATCCCCCCGGCCATTATTGTAATCAGGGTACTAATACCAATCAGCAATGCAATGCTGGGAAAATAAATGGCCTCTGTTTTTGCCAGTCCCAATGCATTCTTTTTATACGCCTCACTATTTTCTGCAAAAAAGCCGAGCATTGCTTTTTCCTGTACAAAAGATTTTATTACACGGATGCCGCTGTAGGATTCCTGTGCATTGGTAGTAAGGGCACTTAAAAGCGCCTGTATGCGTTCGCTCTTGCGGTTGATGATGGTATTTACAAAATAAATGGTAACTGCAAGTATGGGCAAGGGTGATAAGGCAATGATGGTTAACTTAGGACTTGCCTGTATCATAAAATACAAACTGAAACCTATCACCGCAGCCAGGTTTATAAAGTACATGAGTGCCGGGCCGGTGTACATTCTTACCCTGCTCACATCTTCCGAAATACGGCTCATCAAATCCCCGGTGCTATGTGTTTTGTAAAAGTTGGTATCCAGCTCCTGGTAGTGGTTAAACACCTGGTTTTTTTGACTGTATTCAATTAACCGGCTCATTACAATAATGGTTTGCCGCATCAGGAACATAAAGATGCCGCTGATGAGCGCCAAAATCAATAAGGTGATACCACACCACAATATTTTTTGACCAAAGCTTGCTGATGAAAGAACGGAAATGATTTTTTGCACCAAGAAATCATATTGCTTTTTATGTAAAGGTGCCGGGTTGGGATTGTTTACAAGGTCCGCCTGTTGTACCACGGTATTTACTACGTACCCGGTTAGCTGTGGTGCAAGTATGCGGAAATAATTGGTAAGGGTGATAAAGACTATTCCTAATAATAAACGGGAGCGGTATTTCCAGAAAAAGGGATTGAGTGCTGCAAGATGTTTCATTCGTTGCAAAATTAATCAAAAAAGGATCACGGATTAGGCGGATTAGCGGATTACACGGATTATCTATCGCCGGAATTCAATAATCATCCAATACATTAAATATCTTAAAAAATCACGGATTGGCTGGATTAGTGGATTACACTGATTATCTATTGCCGGAACATTTTTTAGATCACCCATTAGGCTGATTATCGGATTACACCAATTAAGTACCGGCGGGGTATTAGACAGAACAACTTTTAAAATTTGAAACTGCTTTGTTGAAAAATTCTGAATTTTATTAACTGCCTTTTATAATTAAGCAGCGTCATTAAAATCCATAAGTTAATCTCTATTTTCTTTTTTGCTTTGA
Organism: Ferruginibacter sp.; assembly: GCA_046590675.1. GTDB lineage: Bacteria > Bacteroidota > Bacteroidia > Chitinophagales > Chitinophagaceae > Ferruginibacter. The sequence goes on from JBKJUP010000065.1 coordinate 6,544, forward strand.
TGCAAAAAAGAAACAAAAAAAATCAAGGCTGCGAATAAAAAGGCTGAAAATTTCAATACGATCCTAAAATCAAGGAACTCGCCGCTAGTAGCTTAATATTTTGTATGCTCGTGCCCGGCTCAGACAGCCTTGATTTCTTAACGGATCCTATTGAAATTTTCTAGCACTTTTTATTCGAGGCCGTTGAAATGCATAGACTTTAATAATCAAGTTGTTGTTATTGATTGAACTTGCATTTCCTCCCAATAGAGATTAAATGTAATTCACCACTATGCACAAGTGATGCTCAGGGAACCCCGCCTGGAACGGGCTGCCATCATTCCAGGCTGTCTTTTTTGTTTCTTTTTGGACAGGCAAAAAGAAAAGTCAATTAGCAATAAATTTAAAAGACGGGTTGAAATTGATAGCCTTTTTTATTATTAACCAGTGTCGTTAAAGCTTTAGGTTAGTCTCTATTTTCTTTTTTTTCTTGATAAAAAAAAGAAACAAAAAAAATCAAGGCTGCGAATAAAAAGGCTGAAAATTTCAATACGATCCTAAAATCAAGAAACTCGCCGCTAGTAGCTTAATATTTTGTATGCTCGTGCCCGGCTCAGACAGCCTTGATTTCTTAACGGATCCTATTGAAATTTTCTAGCACTTTTTATTCGAGGCCGACAAAATGCATAAACTTTAAAATTAAAGTCTGTTGTTGGTAATTGAAACTGTGCATTTTTTCCCCCTTTAGGGCAATGTCATTTAGTTAAGTGTTTTATGTTCCATAGGAACATTTGGTGGGTGGGGATAAAGTCGGATTGTATTTGCGTGCCGTAGGTACGCATCGCGATAATTTGCGTTACACCAGCCTTTCCTAAGGAAAGTTCGTCATTCTCATTGCATTATTCTCCTACTCATCAAATGTTCAGATGCGACATGATTGTGTTAACTAAATGACCTTGCCCTTTAAGGGCCGCCGGGGCTTCAGTTAATAATCATCCAATACATTAAATGTCTTCTTGCCAAGGTATTTCTTAAATAGAGCGAGGTTATCTTTGTGTTGCATGGTGGCCAGGTGCCTTGTATGATGCATGTCGGTTCCAACAAGATCTGCAAGATCGTGATCAAAAATATACCGGGCTGCTTTTGCTACCTCTTTACCATAGTGCCCGGTAAGCGATAATATATTTACCTGCAACAAAAATCCCATATCTTTTAAATGAGTGTACACCGAATAATCATCATGATAAAAACCATATCGTTCAGGATGCGCCATAATGGGCCGGTAGCCTTTTTTCATAATCTCAAATGCAATTTCATTCAGGTTGGAGGATGCCGCTGCATAGGATTGCTCTGTTAAAATAATGTTTTTATGAATACAGAGAAGCGGACTTTCGTCCATTAACAATCTCAGGAAATAATCATCGAGCATGTACTCAGCAGCCGCATTAATTTCAATATCAATGCCAGCAGCTTTGGATGCTTCTCTCAGGTCGGCCAATGCTGCATTGATAATTTCGGGTGTATTCCTATACATATCTGCAATGATATGTGGCGTGGCAACAGTTTTGCGAATACCTAGTTCATGAATGCCTCTTAATAACTGAAGGGAGGTTTCAATGTCTGGAGAACCATCATCAATACCGGCGAGTACATGCGAATGTATATCCGTTTCAAACGGTAATACGGAAGGCTGTTCCAGTCCTGAGGGTTTTCTTTTAAAAAAATCAAACATAATTTATACTGACATGCAAGTTACACAAAGAATTTAGTGCTGTCATACAAAAATGCTGCCCATTATATTTTATGAAAGAGCGAATAATAATATTGGTGTAGTTTGATGATGGGCTTTAGTACAGAAGCAATAAAGGGAAAAGGAAGCTGATTTTTTTTCATTGCCAGGTAATCCCTGCGATTGGCACGCAGCCGGCTTTTAAGTGTAACATTGCTCTGCCCTCCTACCCGCATTTTGATGATGAGTTTGGGCAAATAACGTGCACTGATTCGAAAACGATAGAGGTAACGGGCCATAAATTCATAATCTGCCGCTGTGTAATAATGCGATTCATAATCGCCTAATTCTGCTATGAGTTCCCGGCGAATATAGAACGTGGGATGCGCAGGCATCCAGCCATAATTAAATTTAAAACGGTTATAGGTAAACCCTTTCCACAACCGGATCACTTTTTTTGTATTTAATTTATTTACGTACACCAGATCGCCATATACTGCATCTAATTGAAATTCATTAAAGCAATCTACAATGGAACTGATAACATCCCGGGAAGCAAACATATCATCGCTGTTTAATATCCCTACAATGTCGCCGGTGGCAATTTTCAATCCCTTGTTAATGGCATCGTACATACCATTGTCTGGTTCTGAAATCCATTTGGCGATATGGCCTTCAAATTTTTTTATGATGGCGATGGTGCCGTCCGTGGAGTTTCCATCTATAATAATGTGTTCAATATTATCGTACTGCTGATCTACCACAGATTTGATACAATCCTGCAGGTAAGGTGCTGAATTATATGTGACTGTAATGAGCGATACTTTCATATTTGTAACCGAAATTTTTGGATGACCCGCAAAGTAACTATAAACTTTTGTAACCATTTGTAGATGGAAATTGAATTATGAGTATAAGCAAATAACCAGGTCATCATTTACCAAAAAAACTGTGGCATTAGAAAATCATTGGGAACGGAAGTATGAGACTGCGGGACTAAATATGTTCCACGAGGCTAAATAAATATAGGGCTTCTTTTTAAAAAGCGAGCCTTTTTTAATTGTTAATTTTTAGTTTGATGTTAAATAAATTCGATTATGCATACATCATAGTGTTTAAGCCCCCAACCCCAAAAGGGGAAAAATGCATACACCATAGTATTAAAGCCTGTTGTTAATAATTAGACTGTGCATATCCTTATTTATGTCATTAAAACCTATAGGCAAGTCTCTATTTTCTTTTTTGCCTTGATGCAAAAAAGAAACAAAAAAAATCAAGGCTCCGAAAAAAAAGGCTAAAAATTTGAAGGACTGGCTAAATCCGGTAACTATCGGATGAAATAATTTCCTAACGCATTTTTTTCGAGGCCGTGGGAACGCATAGACATTAATGTTAGTACTGACCTTAATCATTGGAGAGTGCATTTCAAGTCCAATAAAGATAAAATGCAATTCACCACTATGCACAGATGATCCTCAGGGAACAATGCCTGGAACGGGCTGTCATCGTTCCAGGCTGTCTTTTTTTGGTTCTTTTTTGGACAGGCAAAAAAGAACAAGCAGAAAACAATAAATTTTTATTAGGGTATGTGCCCAAGTCAGTGACAATATATTACCCCGTTCCTCCAATCCAGAAAGTGGCTAAGACTTTTAATGCTAAGGATGAAGTGGCCCCCCAAACCCAAAAGGGAAAAAATGCATACACCATAGTATTAAAGCCTGTTGTTAATATTAGACAGTGCATATCCTTATTTATGTCATTAAAACCTATAGGTTAGTCTTTATTTTCTTTTTTTTCTTGATAAAAAAAGAAACAAAAAAAATCAAGGCTGCAAATAAAAAGGCTGAAAATTTCAATACGATCCTAAAATCAAGGAACTCGCCGCCAATAGTTCAATAATGTAAAGCTGGTGCCCGGCTCAGACAGCCTTGATTTCTTAACGACTCCTATTGAAATTTTCTAGCACTTTTTATTCGAGGCCGTTAAAATGCATAGACTATTAAATTAAATTCTGCTGGGAATAATTGAACTGTGAATTTGCTCCCCTTTAGGGGTTGGGGGCTTTAATCCTGGAAACAAGGATGTTTTCCATCACCAGCATATCCATATTGGTACGCAGGTAACAATTAAGGGCTTCAACAGGCAGGTTTACGATGGGCTCGTTTTCGTTGAAGGAAGTGTTTAGTAAAATGGGGATGCCTGTTTTTTGTCTGAATGCCTCTATGAGGGCATAGTATCGGGGAGAAATATTTTTATCTACTGTTTGTAAGCGGCCGGTGCCGTCAGCATGTGTTACAGCAGGAATGTTTTTTTGTCTTTCTTTGATGATGGGGAATACTTTTTCCATAAACGGCACTTCTTCATCCAACTCAAAAAAATCCTTTACATATTCTTTTAAAATAGAGGGTGCAAATGGCCGGAAGCTTTCACGGCGCTTTATTTTTAGGTTGAGTATTTCCTTGGCATCATTTCTACGGGGATCTGCTAAGATGGATCTTCCACCCAATGCACGGGGGCCAAATTCCGCCCTGCCATTGAACCAGCCCACTACTCCCCCGCCAATTAAACAATCGGTAACCTTATCAAACAGCTCCGCATCTTCAAAAAAACTGTATGTTATGCCTTTTTCTTTTAGCAAATGGGTGATATCATCATTGGAAAAGCAACTACCCGTGTAAGCACTCATAATGGCAGGCATTCTTTCTTTGCCAAGCAACTGGTGCCGGGTATATAAAGCTGCTCCCATGGAGATGCCGGCATCATGCCCTGCGGACGGGATGTATACATTTTTAAAACCGGTATTGCGGGTTATTTTGCCATTGGCAACACTGTTTTGTGCAACGCCGCCTGCTATGCATACATTGTCGAGACCAGTGGTTTTGTGCAGGTGATTGAGTATGTGAAAAATTACCTTTTCCGTCATTGCCTGCACTGAGGAGGCCAGGTCTTTATGATACTGTGTAAGCGGCTCGTCTTTTTGCCGGGCAGCGCCAAAATCAGTAATCATCCGCTGACCGTACATGGGAGCCACCACCGGAATATTGTCTTCTCCATAAGAAATTACACCCTGCGTGGCGTCACGGAAATAAGAAAGATCCAACCTGAAAAGGCCATCTTTTGTTAAGTGAACCAGCTTCTCCAATTTGTTTAAATAGATGGGTTTACCATAAGGCGCCATTCCCATCACTTTGTATTCGTCGCCATAATACGGAAAGCCCAATAGCTGGGTGAATGCTGTATAAAAGATTCCGATAGAATGTGGAAAGTCAACAGAGTCAGTCACTTCTATTTTATTACCGGAGCCTATTCCCACCATGGTTGTAGAGAAATCTCCCGAACCATCTATCGATAAACAGGCTGCTTTGTCAAATGGAGAGGCAAAAAATGCAGAAGCCAGGTGACTGCGGTGATGTTCTACCTGCTTTATTTTTCCAGCGAAAACCGTCTCAGGTAAACCGGAAATTAACGCCAGTTCTTTTTCAATAGAAGCTACTTTCCGGCTATTTTGAATACGGCTTCTTACCGCAGCAAAACTCCCCAACGGGTGCTTTGCCAAAAACAATATCTTCTTCCAGAACTTAGCCCCGGGATCTCTGCCAATGGCAAAATAATCCACATCGGCAAAGCCCACACCTGCTTCTTTTAAACAAAACTCAATAGCCATAGAGGGAAACCCCGCCCAGTGTTTTACCCTTCTAAATCGTTCTTCCTCAATGGCCGCAATCATTTTACCATTTACAAAGATGGCAGCGGATGCGTCTGCATGGTAGGCGTTGATGCCGATGATGCAGCCCCCAACAAAGCCCCCAGCCCCTAAAGGGGAGCCAATGTTCACAGTGCTTTCTGCTTCTTCCCGCAACCGGGATTCCGGGGTTGTATCCAAAGGCGTGCTTTTTGTAGTTACTGCTTTTTCATCCATAAAACCTTTGCAATCTTATTTTTATAAACTATCCAACTATTTAATACTCTACCACCTGCCACCTGCGGTATACGCATTTTCCGCTCCTTTAGGGGCTGGGGGGATTTTTTTATCCAGCACATTGAATTGCATACAATTTAAAATTAAAGACTGTTGCCAATAATTGAACTGTGCATTTCCCGTTCAATAAAGATAAAATGTAATTCACCACTATGTACTAATGATCCTCAGGGAACCTCGCCGGGAACGGGCTGTCATCATTCCCGGCTGTCTTTTTTGTTTCTTTTTGGACGACCTGTCCCGATTTTTCGGGAAGCAAAAAGAAAAAGCATTAATTAGCAAAATGAAAAGATGGATTGAACTTGACAGCATTTTTTATATTTAACAAGTGTGATTAAAAATCCATAGGTGAGTCTCTATTTTCTTTTTTTTCTTGATAAAAAAAAGAAACAAAAAAAATCAAGGCTGCGAATTAAAAGGCTGAAAATTTCAACACGATCCTAAAATCAAGGAACTCGCCGACAATAGTTTAATGATTGGAAGTCCTTGCCCGGCTCAGACAGCCTTGATTTTTTAACGGATCCTGCTGAAATTTTCTAGCACTTTTTATTCGAGGCCGTTGAAATGCATAGACTTTGATATTAAAACAGTAGTCACTAATTGAACTGTGCATTTTCTCCCCTTTAGGAGCCGGGGGCTTCTGGCTTTTGTATTTCACTCCCTTTTAGGGGCCGGGGTTTTGTCTTCTCTTATTTTATTTCGATGATCAAACCAACCTATCAGTAGAAATATTGCTGTATAAGCCACGATGTTAAACCATGTATGATGATTCCAGCCAAAGGGCATTTTCCAATCTTTACTATGTGCAATTAGTATAATGGTAATACGAAATACATTGATTAACCAGAGCAGGAAGCTGCCGCCTGCTATCCAGGCTAGCTTAGATTTCCAGTTTACCTGGTTGGCAAATATAAAGGCAACCCAAAAACTGATTACGCCGTATCCCAAACAATCATACCCGATGGTAGCACCCTTTCCCCCGATAATTTTTAAATAATTGGGCAGTGTAAATTCACTGTCATAACCAAAACATGATAATAAAAAGCGGGAACTAATTACCAGTGAATTCCTCAGCCAGCTATAATAACTGAAATATTTATCTACCCATGGCAGGTAATAATTACCCGGAACTGAAAATCCGATAAGCGCAATGGTGCCATAATAAAGGAAACAAAAACCAACGATGAACTTTGTAAGAAAAAGAAGGAATTTTTTATCCGTGAGTATTGACATAGGGACTTTTACTGAAGACATCTGATTGCCTGTTGAACTTAAGCTATCTCCTTTTTACAATAAATAAAAAAGTCACAAAATCCATCTGAGGATTCGGGTTTTATTTGTTTGCTCAAATACCAGCCAGGAAATTTAACATTGATATGGTCTGTAAACTTTCGATGCCTTACATGAAAGCGTTTGATGTCATCTACATCCCAGGCATAAATAATAATGTACCTGGTTGCACAGTTGAACAAATCGTTCATATAAGTTTCAAAAACATCATCCTCTACCAGGTGATAAAGCACATCGAGGGAAAGCACCAGGTGGGCCTTTATCTTTGGCCCTGGTAAGGTTGCAAAGTTAACAGGGTAATGAAGAAATGTCCTGGTATCATCGCTTTGGGAAATTTCTTTGCACAATGCAATTGCCTTTTCGGAAACATCTAACCCCGTGTATATTGGAAAATTTAATTGCCTTAACTGGTTGCCATCACCACAGCCAAATTCCACTACCGTTTCAATTTTATGGTCGAGAACAAATTGATTCAGAAACTGAGCTTTGTACACTGCTTTTTCACCGTAAGAACCTGCACCTGAATTACCGTTCAATACATACCGGCGTTCCCAGTATTCTGCAGAAGAGTGAAATTTTTGGTTAAACCACTTATTGATAATACCTGCACCTAAAGGGGTGGCAGTCATACGCTTAAATAACCAGGCTGTAAGTTTTGCCATTTTAAAAATCGTACCCCAGAAAAATAAACAAATTCAAACCATTATCAAACATTGAACATATCATCATAACATCCTTTTATTTGTTCAATATCTACTGCATTCCGGCAATATGTTACGCTGGCTTTCGACCATTGAATATATTCTTCATTTCCAAAACCAGTAAAGTAATCCAATGCCTGTGCAATTGATTGCTCATCTGTGTGTACATTGATCCCTGCAGTATTATCCTGCAGTTGGTTCCATGGTGTATTATTACTGGTTATTACCGGCTTTCCTGCCGACAATGCTTCATAAAATGCATGGCCAAAATTTTCGCTTTTACTGGGTAAAATAAACACATGAGCTTTGTCCAGTGCATCTGCCACTTTCATTGGTGGAATATCACCATGAAACTCCACCTGGATGTTTGAAGGAAGCAGTTTAATGGCTTGCAAACAACGCTCCCAATAAACGGCATCTTTTACAGGGCCATAGATATCATACCTGATCTGCCCTTTACATTCTTTTAGTGCAGCCAATACCAACAATATATTTTTCATTGGGCTGATAAGCGCAACAGATACAATATTTAATTGCCCAACATTTTTATGAAGTGGTGTTCTATATGGCAACGAATGCGGAAAATTCCCAGCTATATACACTTTCACCTGATCGCTAAAAACCTGTTGAATGTATTTTTTTTCCTGCTCATCTGTAGCATGAAAACTGCAATGCTGCGGAACCTGTACCAGTTTCAAAAGTCTTAGGTAACACTTTTTCTTAAAAGGTTTTTGACTGAGTGCACCCGGATGCAACATACCACGTACCGATATTATTCTGTGGGCGCTCTTTGCTAAAAGCAACGGCAATAAGTTGAAGTAAAAAGAATAAATACCAACTACAAAGATGATCTCCGGCTTTACAGTTTTTAATAAGTTATTGATCAAGCCCGGGGAAGGTTTTGAGCAGTACCAAACATCTGTATTATCATTATAATGGTTCCATGTATCGGGACTAACACCTTTATTCATCGTTCCATCAAGGTCGTAATTAGAACAAAGAATGTTGAATTTTACTTTGTCGCCGCCGTAGCTTTCTACCAGGGTAGTAATCGATTGTATGGGCCCACCCGCCTTATAAGCCGGGGCAAACCAATCCATACATATTAAAATTGTTTTCAAAAATGAAACTTAAAGAAGAAAAGGTTTTTGTAAACAGGAATATTTAATTGGTAACAGCCTGTATCCCCGGTGGTTTGCGGGTACGTTTGAAATCATACTTCCATAAAAGCACCATTATATAAACAAGAAAAGTAGATTTTACCAGGTGGCCCAGGGAGGTTTGCAATTCACAATCCGGACGCATGGGATAATAAAAAACCAGGGGCACAAACAATAATAAGATCGGATAGTTTTTACTATGCTTGTAAAAGCCATTCAAAACACCACTGAACAATAAGGCAAGGAAAAACATAAATACACAACCACCAACCAACCCAAAATTAATATAAGCATCCCCCACCGAACTCAGGCCCATGGAAGTACCTCGTTTTATTTGCATGCCAGAGTATTTTATAAAAATTGTCCTGTCACCGGCATTTAATTTATTAGGCGCTAATATCCTTGGTAAAAAAGCTGCCTCGAGGATCTGGTAAAGCTCGGCACCGTTTGAAAAAGGAACCCTGGCCGGTACATTGCTCATGATATTGGTAATGATAAATCCCTGGTTAATGCGCACATTGCTTTGGGCCAGGCTCTCAAAATTAAAGATGCTGTTGTTTGCCTGTTTTTTATCATATATCTTTTCAAAAGCCTGCACGCCCGACTCTCCCCCTCCCCAGGCTTCATTTCGGTAATCTCCCTTCAATTGCTGAATAATTACTGTGACCAGTATGAACCCGAAAGTAACTGCGAGTTTTAATCCCATTCCTGGTTTGAATTTTATGGCAATAATTGAACCTATGAATATCACCCAGGTTAGTAGGTCGTGAAACATTGCTTGTCCCAATGATGAGATCACGATCGATCCAAAAACCAACACCAATACACTTGTTTTCAATTGCTTATTGCTAAGCAGTAACATAAAAGCTCCAATAAATTTAAAGCTGCTTAGGAGGTAAAATATAAAGCCTAAACTTGTGGCAAAATAGGAAGAAATAATACTGGATACAAAGCCAATCCCAATAAAGTAATAGGGCAGATCACCCGAACTATCCACAAAGGCGGCGATCGGCTCCCTGTCCAGCGTTTCGCCTTTTAGTTTACCTGCAGTGATGTGCAAGCCAATGATAAATGATATGACAGCCGGAATGGCATAAATGAAGTATTCAGCTTCGGGAATTTTCATTTTATAAGTATAGGACTGGTAAAAATCCAACCCATTATAGGCAAATGTAGGACCCAGTAACATCTGGAGACACATAAATGCCCCCAGGATATACCGCATTGGTACAACAAAACCTATCGCAGTAAACAATAGTATAAACTGGTGAATGGTAATACACAAGGCGAAAAAGCTAAACCAGCTCAGGTCTATCCAAAGCACACGGATGATCAGCATAATGCCGATATAAAAAAAAGTAGGAAACCTGCTGGTAAATAAGGACTCCATAAACTACTGCTACAAGTATTTAAATAATGATTGAATATCAGTCAAAAATAATAAAGGTTTTGTTATCACATTCAATTGATGCAGTTAAAATTCTCGCATTGCTTTGCTGCTTGTGGGCGGTGGAGACACCGCCCACGGCTGACTGCCCCGGTTGGTGTCCCCACCAACCGGCGACAATTTTAAAGGCGCCCCATTCAATTGATGCAGTTAAAACGTCCCTCTTTGAATTAAAGGTGTCACCTTTATACAAATAGAATTTAACTGCAATACAATAAAAAAGGTGACACCTTTTGCGAGACTTTTACATGCAACCCATTCAATTGCAGAGCATGTTAACAAGTGGCTCTAATGCCTGTTCACTGGTATAAGTATGCATTGCCATCCGCTTTTTTGGGAACGATAAGGTTGCCTGCCAATTGAAATTTACCATCCTTGTAAAATCTATCGCTGATAGATGAATGTTGGCATCTTCATACTGTAAATCTGTAATTCCTTTCATTACATCCGGATACCAAACATACAGGCCACATACAAAGTATTCAAATAATTTGTTGGGTGCATTGTAAACATAGTTGGCAATATGACCATTGTATAAAATAACACCTACATCATATTCCGCCAGTATTTTCGGTAATTCATTATAGTCAACGCCACTGTTAAGCCTGATCCAGGATGAGTTTAATGCTGCCAGGTAGCTGCTTGCTTCCGGACTTATATTATAACTATAAATATCCCAGCTTAGTTGTCCGTTTTGGGCATTGATAAATTCAGCAAATTGTTTTGTAAACATTGTATCCATGCTTAACGCACCGGTATAAACCACTTTTATAGTGTCTCCGTTGGAATGTTTATCATCATCTGCGAGTCCCCATGATTGGGGCGGATAATTGGGCAACACCTGCAGATTGTACGCAATTACAGGTAAAATATCTTTTTCAAATAAACTAAGCCTTGTATGATTGGTTTGAGATACCCATGCCGCCTTTGGGTACAGCCATTTTTCCAACGCATGAAAGTTCCTGGTTAAATACATACCATCACTATAAGCCAGCGGAGTAGTGTACTCGTGGTAATGAATAAAAATAGCTGCCTTTGCATTGAGCAACCTTTTATATAACCAGGCCGGAAATGAAGAAATGGTTTCAAAATATAAAACCTTTCCGGGCCTTAATACAAGTAAATAAAATACGCTACTTATGTAAAATAACAGGTAGGTCAACAGGCTTTTAAATAAACCTGTGTTATTACCAGACCAACCCAGGCGTTTGATCTTTATCCGGGAATCATTCGTGAGAAAAGTCTTGAGTGAACTTACCGTAGTATGCGTGGTTATAACGTAAACCTTATTCCCTCCGGCCGATTTTTCTAAAACGCTTATTAAATTCTGTACCGGCGGGTACAACTCAAGCGGGCTGAAGTGTAAAATAACTATGCTACCCACTACACAAGCTTTGTATTTGACTGAGCGCCTGGGCAGCCCTGTCTTTATAATGATAGCCGGAATTTACCGCTCTTTCCCTTGCCGCTTTTCTAAGTTCACCGGCAATTTCCGGCTTAAGCGCAAGTATCTTTTTTACCTGGCCCACACAATCTTCCAGGTTCCTGTATAAGAATATTTCCTTACCATCATCAAAATAGCGGGCATGGTCCTCCGTAGCAGGTGCCAGTTGAATGCCGCCTACTCCTGCTAGTTCAAAGGTTCGCATATTATGCGTATCCGGGTTATGTGGCCGCATCAGGTTTAATTGTACCCTGTATTTAGATAAAGTAAGCCATAGTGCGTCTCCATATACCGGTTCAAATATGGTGATGTTAGGATGTTTTACAAATTTGCCCCAGTCATTGCCATACACATCCAGTTGTACGCCTGCTTCAGCTAACTGATCAATAAAAGCTCCCCGGTAACTATCCGGGTTACCTAAAAAACAAGCCTTGATGATTTCCTGTTGAGCCAGGCATTTTTGTAACAATGCATCATTGATATCAAACCCAAAAGGCAAGATGCCGGTTTTGATACCATGCCTGCTTTCCATTTCAAACTTCACCGCAGTATTATAGGTCAGGTGCAGATCAAACAGTTGAATTGAGTTGGTTACGTTGGCATTGCCACTACCCTTTCCGGAAAAAATAAAGGGACTGTCGGCATTGTAATTCACCAACTTTATTCCCTGCTCTTTTGCCCACTGCAAAGTTTGTGGCAAAATCTCCATGCCTTTAAATACCCAGATCACATCTGGATTAAAACTGGTAACAGCCGCTTTCAGCATCCTATTAATGCGGCTGGTTACTCCAGACAAACCAGCTTTAAAGATAATCTTGTGCAATAAGCTCTGCTGGTAAAAATCATAGAAATAGGTTTGTGCCGGAAAATGAACTACTTCAATGCCCGCTTCCCGAAGGTACTTCACGTAAAAATTCTCGATGGCATACACTTTATCTGAACCGGTAATAAGTATTTTCATATTGATTTAATCGACCGTACCAGCAATTCATTCGTAATATCAAAAGCACCTTCATAATGCTGTTCGTTAAACCCGGCAGGCCTGAGTGAGCTATGAATATGGCCAGGATGCATAATAACGGCGGCATCCGATAAGAAGCCTGCCCAGTAGCTAAATGTACTGCCAGCCGAGGTGATGATGATCCTGCTTTTACTCAGCAGCAGCAGGTCAACCATGTCCCTGTTACCTTCCACCATTTCAATATTTTCCATTTTTAAAAGTCCGGTTAATTCGTGCCGGTAGCCGTCCGTAAATACTTTAACAGGCAACTGGCTGCCATGGATCTTCCTGATCTGCTCAATCAATGAAATAAAATATTCCTCCGGTGCCCTAACTGCTCCTGCCTGGCCATACTGTTCCCCCGCTTGTAGCTTTCTAAAATCACCCATTCTTACATGAATGCCAATGATGGGTGCCTGCAGTATTTCCACTGCCTCTTTTATTTCTGTTCTAAGCAGATCTTGTAATATCCGGATCACACGCTCCCTGTTTTCTTTTAAACCATCAAAATAATGATCCCAGTGCGGCATTTCCGAAAACAGGTAAGAAGTGTTGGGAGGAGCAGCCGTGGATAGTTGCTCAATAGCCGGTTCTCTTATTTCCCGGTAGTTTTTATACCTGGGCAGCTTCCAGCTTGCTAGTTTTTCTACAAGGATATTTTTTTGAAAAACAAACAGGCCGTTATATTTCCTTTTCGATTTTTCCCCCCTCAGGTAAGGGCCAATAAAAAACTGTTTGTAGCCGGTTACTATTACAGGTAGCTGGTTGATTTCACTAAAAATATAAGCTTTTAATAAAGGGAACAGTTGATTGCCCAGTCCGGCTTTTGGTAAGCGGCAAATTACTACACTCATTATTTCAGCAAAGTTTTATCCCTCGTCTTCAATTTATTTATAAGTTGTTCCAGGATAGTATAATGCGCTGATTGTTGAAACTGCACGGCTGCATCATGTGCCTGTTGCCCCATTTGCACCTTCTTGTTAGCGTCATTGATGAGTAGTTTTATCTTTTCTGCCAACTGTGTAATATTGCCAAAATCATATACAAATCCTGTCTTCCCTTCCTGCACATCGTCTTCGCTGCCATAGCTGCCACAGCGATCGCTGATGATTACAGGGCAACCCATATAAATGGCTTCACTTACTGCAATGGAATGCGGTTCCAGCGAAGCCGGGTGAACATAGATATCCGCTGCCGCATACCAGGCTGGCAGTTCGTTGATATTTACAAATCCTGTTAAGTAAATATTACCAGGTTTCAACGCTGTAGCCCTTGCCTCCCAGGCTTCCTTCATTTCTCCGGAGCCTACAATAAATGTATGCACCCGATACCCTTCATCAGCCAGTAATTTGGTTGCTTCCATTAAATGATCCTGGTTTTTCCAGGGAGAGAGTTTACCCACTACCAGCAGCACGGTGTCTTCATTTCCAATGTTGTACTGCTCCCTTATGCTATTGCGCAGTACAGTCTTTTCCAGATAATGCCCCTGGTACTGTTTAATGTCGATGGGGAAATGCATCCTTAGCAGCTTTTCATCCTTTACACCATATTTTCTATAAAATGCTTCATTGGCATTACCGACCGACAGAAAATAATGGATAGTTGAGAAATATGACTTTAAGAAAAAGCCCTTTACCCATTCCTTTACCTGATTCCGCTGATGCCTTAGTTCACTGTCTGATATATAGGCAACCGGTATCTTATTTTTTACTGCCCAGCTTTTTGCCCTTCTTTGCAACAGTTGAAAGTAGCCATAGCTGATCAGCAGGTCGGGCCCAAAGCTTTCCAATTCAGCAATCAAGGACGGAGCATCCAGGTTTTTATCCGGCTGTATCACGGCATCACCATTTAAAAACACATGGTCAAATTTGTCCAGCTCCAGGTTATCCCAGGCTATTTCCTGTTTAAAGTTTTCATCCCTGTATTTTTTATAACCCAGGGCAGAACCAAAGAATACTTTTAAGGTAACCGCCGGGTTTTTAGCAAAGCTTACATACTGCGGACAAAAATGTTGTATGGGATGCGAAACAACAATGGCAATTTTTATTTTTTCCGGATCAATCAAGTTGACGAGACAGTTCTTTTTTCTTTTAATAAAGCGTTATACAAAACCAGGTGTTCCTCCGCTACGGCTGCAAATTCTTTTACCGGTGGCAATTGTTTCCGGGCATTATCAAGCAGTGACGGTTGATGGATGATATCATTTAATTTTTCGCTTAGCTGTGTTGCGTTTTTAAATTTAAAGAGCCACCCGTTAATGCCGTCCCTTATCTGTGCTGCGTTGCCAGGTGCATCAGAAGCTATTACCGGTATGCCGGCTGCATAAGCTTCCTGTATTACCAGCGGACTCATCTCTGAAAAGGTAGATGGTAAACACAACAGATGATATGCAGACAACATGGGTATCACCTGCTCACCGGCTATCTCCCCTTTCCAGTTTACATTATTCATACCACCCGACAAGGCCCTGCAGTGGGCTGCATAATCGTCTTCCCTATCTGCCCCATAAATGTCCAGGTGTATTTTTTCCGTCTCCATTTGTTTCAGGGCTTCCAGTAATAAGTGTAACCCTTTTAAATAACTGATCCTGCCTATAAATACCAGTTTTATCGGGAGGCCCGCCGACGGCTTTGGCGCTGGTGTATAGTTTAGCGATTCAATACCCTGCGTAACCAGGGTTATTTTATCCGGGGCTATTCCGTTTCGCTCCAATACCTGCTGGTACCAGTTGGTTAATACAACTATTCTGTCTGCAAGCTGCCCCAGCTTTTGCAACGACAGCTTCTTTGCTTTTACCAGGAAAGGAAACCCGAGAGCAGTGCCCAATGAATTGTTCCAGTGTAGCGGATTTATACCGGCACTGTAGAGCAGGCCGGAACCTAGCTCCAACAGGCTGGCTTTTTTGCCTGAAATATGTCTTGCCTGGTAAGAACAGGCCGTACATTTTTTAATATCAATAAAGCCGTCACAATAGTCGGCTTCTTTGTATTTAAGGTTGCCTGTATTACAACTATAATTGGCCACATGGCAGGTAAATACAATTTTTATCCCTAACCCGGCAACAGCCTGCACCAGGAAAATATTAATTCCCTGGCCCGGCACTAACTCGTGAAAATGTACAATTGAAGGCTGTTCCTTTTTAATGATAGCTGTAAATGTTTTCACACCTTCAGGCCTGGTTAAGCCCAATATCATTTTCCTGTCGGAAATACTGTTTTCACTGTATTGTATTACCCGAATGTTCTGGTATAAATACTCATTGTTAATATCCTTTCCCAGGTTTGGTATCAATACAATGCATTCAATGCCCAACGCTTTTAATGCCCGTGCAAGATTAAACGTATACACTTCCGTACCTGCTACATAGCCTGGCAAAAAATGGTTTAGGCAAAAAATTATTTTCATTGACGCTTAAGCCGGCTTACCGCAACTTTAATTAAGGATTAAAATTTTTAAATGCGAGGTTTTGTTGGTTAATCACAACCATATTTGTTGC
This sequence comes from Ferruginibacter sp., assembly GCA_046590675.1. GTDB lineage: Bacteria > Bacteroidota > Bacteroidia > Chitinophagales > Chitinophagaceae > Ferruginibacter. The sequence goes on from JBKJUP010000065.1 coordinate 22,769, forward strand.
TACTGACTCGTAAATTACACAACCAGCACCTATCACCACGTTATCTCCAATTACCACGCCTTTTAATATCACTACATTAGAGCCGATCCAACAGTTATTGCCAATGGAGATGGCGCCGGTATCATATCCCTGTGCTGCTATTAATTGTTCCGTGCTTTTATACCGGTGGTTATGATCATACATTACTACATTTTCACCAAACTGGCAGTCATTTCCTATGGCTATTGTCTTTAAACAATTTATTGAACAGTTGTTGTTGAAGAAACAATTATCGCCGATTGTTAACCGGCCACCGGTGCCCATCATTATATGAAAATTATCTCTTACCCGTAGGTTTGCCCCCGTTACAATAAAAGTTTCCGTAAGGTCCGACTGAACAGATAATCCTCTGCCGGCCGACAGCGACCGGTGTAAGCTGTGCCGCCGGCCGGAAAGCTGGTAATAGTAACTGTGTTTAAATGCCAGTGATGAGGTATGCAAGATGCTACCTACCCGGCGAATTATTTTAAAGAAAGTACGGTACAATTGATTTGTTATTTAGCGGGAAGCCAGCCTTTGTTTTATCCAGTTAAAAAATGAAAAGGGAATGCCGATGTTTTTTGCCAGCAGGTAAGCAAAAGTTTTTATAGAAGGGTTTAGCAGGAAGTTTTTTTTGAGCCAGTATCCGGCGGAGGGATATTTGTACTGGTATAAGTAAGCAGCGGAAAAGTAGATATTACTTTTTATTTTCTTACGGATAGCCACATCACCTGAATCATAATATTTATACTTGATACGCAGCACACTCTCCACACTTTTTGGATTCGTTAATGTGCTGCTAGACATTGACCTTTCATGGACCCTGTAAATCGCCGTTATTTCATTCATGTAAATCGCTTTGTATTGTTCTGTAAGCTTTAGCCATAAATAATAATCCTGTACCTGCAGGCTTTCATCAAAGCCTCCTGCTTCTTTTGCATAGACTGTATTGATCAGTACAGAAGGCAATGGAATAAAATTAAAATCAAATAGCTGTCGGTGGATATTCCCCGAAGGCATGGCATCCTTATTATAGTTGATACGTTTCAGGTAGTCAGGGTGTATGATGTCCCCGTTTTCGTCCATCACCGCAATATTAGAATAAACAAAACCTGCATTGGGTGATGCTTCCAGCAGTTTTACCTGCTTATCAATTTTACCGGGCAGCAACAAATCATCTGCATCCAATACCTGGAAATATTTGCCTTTGCTATTTTGTAAAATAATATTGCAAACTTTTGTAAGACCAAGGTTAATGCTGTTTTTTATAAGCCTTATTGTATACCGGCCATCATGGTCCTCCATCCATTGCGCTATCACATTCACGGAATTATCCGTAGAACAATCATCTACTACCAGTATTTCAATACCATTGTAAGACTGAGCTGCAATACTATCGAGGCAATCCTTAATGTACTTTTCGTAATTGTAACAGGGTACACCAATCGACACTAACACCGAATCGTTCATAGTTGCTTTAACATATAGTCATCTTATAATAAAGATTTGATGATATTGATGAGAACTTTCCCCCTAAGATATTGTTCATTTAGCTATCGGGTTTTGCAACCACCTTTTATGGAGGACGGCGTTATATAACTGACCAAATAGCATTAAAAACTCCTTTGCCCCAAAGCCAAGTGTTTTCCATACTTCTTTAATTTTTGTTAAGTCTCTTGTTTCTTTAAAATAAACCAGCATATTAATAAGCAGTTGCTTTTTAGTCAATTCCAAAAGCTCATTTTTTTCATCGGCCGACAGTGGTAGTTCAGGGAGCTTCAACACATCCTTTATATACTTAAAGTGATTGAGAAGGTAACTATCTTTTCGTGCAAATTCCTGGTTACCATGAATTCGGTAGTTATAATAGAAATAAGGCAGAATCAATGTGTCTGCATTAGCAGCGGCCTTTATATTATAGTAGGAATCGCCTGCGGGGCCATAAATGGTAGGGAAACCTCCAATTTCTTTAAAATAATCTGTATTGATAACAGTACCACCGGGGCCTACCTGTAAGTGATTTGACCTAAAGAAATGTTTTCGAATATTTTCTACCGGTTTCATGCAGATTACTTCTGTAATATCAGGCTGACCATAAATGGTGGCAAATTTTGCTGAGGGAAATTTATTGAATTGTGTAACAATATATGCGATGGCATCCGGTTTCATTGTGTCATCAGAATCAACTGCCATCAATAATCTCCCTTTAGCGAAACTGGCAGCCCTGTTACGATTGGGAAACTGGTCCAGGTTATGCTCGTTCACGTGCACGCTTATTCTTGAATCCAAATCTTCATATTTTCTGGCAATTGCAACCGTATTGTCTTTAGAACAATCATCTACTATGATTAATTCAAAATTATCGTAATCCGATGCCAGTACACTTTCAATTGCTTCAGCAATAAATTGTTCACGATTGTAGGCAGTCATCAATACACTGACCAAAGGATCCATCAAAATTTGTATTGGTTTAAAGTCACGTTATCTATATCTACAAAGGCATTTTATTTATAAAACCGGCCATTTGATCGCCGATAATATCCCAGCTATAAGTATGTTTCACCAGTTGCACTGCATGCTGTTGTAGCACTAATCTTTTCTCCAGATCCTGCAAAAGGTCAATTAATTCCTTTGCAAAAAGATCTTTTGTATCTGCAATGATGATATCTTTTCCGTTGGTATAATTAATTCCTTCAGCGCCGATCGATGTGGATACAACGGGAAGCCCTAATGCCATAGCTTCAAGAATTTTTAACCTGGTTCCACTTCCCGTAAGTAAAGGTACCACTGACACCGCCGCCTGGTTATACCATGGCTCAACATCAGGAACCGAACCGCTAAAGATGACCCGACTGTCTGATTTCAGATGCTGTAAAACTGTGGGAGGATCCCCACTGCCTACAACCAGCAACTTGAGTTCCGGAAATGCAGTACTAACTATGGGCCATACCCGATCGTAGAACCAACGCAACCCTTCGAGATTAGCTACAGAACCGAGTGTACCACAAAAGAGAATATTATTAATTTCAGTAGCACGCACAGCAGCATCACTCAGATTTTTCCTGTACCTCACTCCGTTGGGAACTACCGATCCTTTAAGCGCTCCCTTATTCATTTTACGCACCATATCAAGGTCATTCAGGCTGCAGGCAATCAAAGCATCCGCTTTTTTACTTATTTGCTGCTCAGCATTTCGAATCCTGTTTACCATTGCCTCAGAAGTATTGCCTTTTTTTAATGCAGCCTCTTCTAATATCGTATCTACATTGTGGGCATCATATATGATCCGCACATTTTTATCAAATCTTTTAACCACGCTCACAGCATTGAGACTGTCCAGGTTTTCCAACACCACAAAATCAAATTTTTCTTGTTTAAGCAATTTGGTGAGCACCGGGTAATACAGCAAAAAATTGCTATCAGTAGTAGAAATAGGAGATCTTTTCTGCCATCGATAAGTGAGTGCATTTACGATTCGCTCGGGCAATATTGAAAAAGCATTTCCTTTAGCTGAAACTGTACTGTAAATTTTTGTATTGACAAGGTAAGGGTAATGCTTTAAAGCAGGTAAAAATGTTTCTCTATCCTGGTTAATGATAGCAGTAACGTCAAAATACCTGGCTAGTTGATGGAATATATTTATACATCGTTGCATTCCCCCATTTAATGGAGGATAAATCAAATTGTATGGAATAATAATTAATACTTTCTTCATAAATTCTAAATACCCAGCAATTTTTTTAATTTAATAATCGCCCAGTTTTTCCGGTATAATGTTTTAGTGAGTAATCCCGGGGCACAGAGTGTATCCTGAAGCTTTTCAAACATAATTTCATTCCTGGTAAGCCTGGAATGATATGCCCTTCTAAAATCGGCCAGTAGAGCATATCCTTTCATCATTTGTATTTTGTGTGTTCGGTTATCGCCAGCATAATGAACGATGAATGGGAAAGTTTCAGTATGAAGATCTTTCATCTTTAACCCAGGATAGGTGTTAAAAAATGTTACACTCCACCGCATAAAATCAGCCTGCCCGATTTCCCTGTTTTGCCTGTAGCTGTATACGGGTAGCACTGCATTCAGCACAGCTTGATCTACCAGTTTAAAGGCATCCCTGTTTTTGTAAAAGGGGTAATCGGCTACATTAAATGAAGGTGCAAGTATCTCCTGTGACAATAATCCCGGCCGGCCCAGAAATTGTCCACTGTTGAAAAAATAACCCGGGTACTTATAGTCCGGGTAATATTTTACGACAAGTTCAGGATCAATATAAAGGTCTTTTGCTTCGTCAGACAAAGGTGTTTTAAATTCAACTGCATTTATTACAAAATCTTCCTTCCTGTTGTCCAGTAGTTTCAACACTTCTCCCACAAAAATGGTGTCTGCATCGAGGCATAAATACCGTTTGTTTTTGAATTTTTCATTAAACAGAAAATGAACTTTTGCAGCACCCCATCCAAAAAATTTATGAGACATCTTCAATTCACCTACATTAAATGCTTTCTGAAGATTTTTGGAATTAAAATTTCCGTTTAGCAAATCTTTAATGAGGAAAATTTCAACAGTGGGATAAAAATGCCGGATGCTTGAAACGCAAATCTTGGCAAGGCTAAAATCTTTTCTATTAGTAAATATTGCAATTGCCAGTTTCACTTGATCACTTTTGCGGGAAAGATAAACTATTTTAAAGAGCTGTTTTTTCAGCGAATGGATCCTCGTTTTACCGCCCAAAGGGAATTCGTTTAATTATTCAACATTCAGCGCATCTTGGTTCGGTAACACACTAAAATGCGGTACTACTAACTAATTTGTTGAACTGTCAAATAGCAAAAGGCCTTTTCAATAAAATAAACTGACGGCAGCGATGGATTTCCAAAGTTGGCTAAGCGAGTGTTTTAAAAAAGCAAAACTGAATGAATGGAAATATATTATACAAAATAAACCTGCGGCATCCTTGTATTTTTTTTGGCGAATCAGGTACCAGCAGTACCAACTCACCCGCTCATAGATCGATTTTTCCTTCACATACGGAATAAAATTTTTATATAAAACGGACTTCCAGTTTCTCCAAAATTCCAGATCGGTATTTTGGGCACTGTATCCCCCGGAATGATAAAAAGCTACATTAATATCCACGAATTTTTTACGAATTGCAGGGTTACAAAAAAAACGAATATTCATCTCGTAATCGGATGATACGGGGTAATGAGTGTTAAAGCCGCCCCATTGTTCAAACAATATCTTTTTATAAAACAGCCGCTGGTGGTTTATACTCATCTCCAGCAATTGCTGTAGGTGCCATTCACCTTCCTCTTTCCGTTGTTCCGGCACCCAAATCGAATTTCCATATACCAGGTCGGCATCCCCTCTCAAATACATAGCAAACTCGTACAGCACGCTGTTACTGACAAAGCAATCATCTGCCCCCATAAAATAAAGCCAATCTCCTTTTGATAGTTTCATCCCCTTATTCATGGCATCGTAAATACCGCTATCTTTTTCTGATACGATCTGAAGATTCATTCCCGCTGCCCGATACGGTTGCAGTGCATCCATCGTATCATCTGTAGACAATCCATCTACCACCACCACTTCATAACCAGTAAAAACCTGTGCAGCTATGCTGTCCAGGCAAAAACGTATGGTTGCTGATGCGTTGAATGTTGGAATAATAATGGATAACAGCAAATGATTCTTTTAAAAGATTTTCCGGCTAAGTTCTAAAAAACCTAATCAGGCGTGACACGAAAGGCTGATTTAAAAAATAGCTTCTCAAAATGCGAAACAGAGAACTTTTATTATAGCAAAACCATTTCTTTTTAATGTGATTTTCTTCATACATAGTATCAATCTCAATGTTCTCATTGTGTATCAACGGGAAATTAATGGACTGTAACTCAATTTTAGTAATCCTATGATTGGGGTCCAGCGTATGTGTGGCATTTTGAGAAAATCCAATGTTCTTCACCAGGTTATGGGCTGGAAAAACCGCCAGCTTCTTGTAAAGTAACTGAGTAAATATCCACTGAAAATCCCAGGTATCAATTTCTCCATTGGCTGTGCTGTTAAAATATCCTTTCCAGAACTTTACCCAGTTATAATCCAGTGAGAAATAATTATCCTGTAGCCTGCGGTGGAGAAACAAATTTTTGAATCCTTTTTTTTTCCAGTCGGTCATGTCATAGTCTACAAGTTTACTGGCCCTCCGCCAGGTAGCCCAGCCCCACATATTTAAAAATCGGGTGTAGGAGTAAGAATGGTTTCTACTGAATGAATAACCCAGGTTAGTTCCACCTATTGAAATTATTTTATCGTTGTGCTTGAAACGTTCAAGTAATACTTCGCAATACCTGAAAAAACTTTGATCGGGGAGGCAATCATCCTCTAAGATGATGCCCTGCTCTACCAACTCGAAAAACCATGTGATTGCTTCTGATACAGCTTTTTTACACCCCAGGTTCTTCACCCTTAACAATGTGCTCACTTCACAGTTCCAATCAATTTCATGTATAATTTGGCGCACCATCCTGCAGCGTTCAATGTCGCTCTCCACATTAAGTCTGGGACCATCAGCAGCAATATATAGATACCGGGGCGCCGCTAATCTAATGGCTTCAAATACCTGTTTGGTTTCAGCAGGCCTGTTAAAAATGAGAAATAATACCGGGGTATCTAGCATATAAAAAAAGTACGTCCACTCATTATAACTATTTTTAATTTACTTAAAAGAAACCTTTTTTAGCTGTGCATACCTACGCTGTAGCTTTACGGCCCATTGCATGAGGCGGTGTTTCATTAACAACTCATGGTCTTGATGCCCCTTCAATAATATTTGAATAAAATGGTGTACCAATTCCCGCCAGGCTTTTTTCATTTCATCCTGGTATTGCGCAATATTTAAACTACTCTCTCCATCCAGTTTGTAGTGCACAAGACCAAGGTCTATCTTTTTAAATTGCTTTCCATTGACAAAACACTTTAGAAAAAAAGCATAATCTGCCGCCAGTGGGTAACCGGCGCTATAATGCCCCAACTCATTAAAAAGTGAGGCTTTAATAAATGCTGCCTGGTGATTTATCGTGTAATGTTCCCAGAAATCAAGGGTTAATTCCTGGGGATAGGAATGAAATTTTACAGAAAGATCCCTTTCCTCAAGTTGTATATTCCCATAATAAATATCAGCCCTGCCTGTATGAATACAATCAAATGCATTTGCCAATATCCTATCGTTTAATAAAAAGTCGCCACTGTTCAGGAACATCAGGTACTCCCCTTTCGCCTTTTCTATCCCTTTATTCATCGCATGGTAAATACCAGCATCTCTTTCGCTTACCCAATACGTAATGTTGCGGGCATTGGCTTCGATAGCCTGCCTGCTACTGTCTGTGCTTCCCCCATCAATTACCAGGTACTCAACATCGGTGAAATCCTGGGCAAAAACACTTGCAAAAGTCTTCAATAGTCCTTCAGCGTTGTTGTAGTTGATTGTGATGATACTCAGCCGCGGCACTATTTGTTGCTCTTTTTAAATTTCCGGCTAAGCCAATAAAAAGGTTGTATGATGAGACTACCAATGCGATACGATAGGGATTGCATCAATTCCCTGGTTGCTTTATTGCTACCTTCTTCCAGGCCCAGGGTATAGCCCTGTAACTGGAAATTCCTGGTGATATCCAATACCCCCTGCTGGCGCTCCTCCAGGAAGCTGGCAGCTTTAGCATAATGAATGGTATTTCCACGAATGCCATTTAAAATGTTTTGAGCTAGTGGAAACATTACGGCAGCATAAGACTGCAACGGTGCGGTGCAATCCCGGATAGAAAATAAATAATCATAGGCAAACAATCCGGGCTGCTTTGTGCCATAAAGGTCAATCCCTGTATTTGCTTCCATGGCAACGCCAAGTTGTTCCATGTTGGCGGGTAACAATTCAAAATAAGCGTCGTACTTATTGTAACTCTCATTAAAGGATATAAAGGAATAATCTTTTCGAGCCATTCTTGTTTCTATCGGCACCTGCAAATAAGGCACTGGATAACTGTAATGGGTACCTTTATCACCAAAATTACTAACAAGGGAAACAGCAGGGTATACAAAATACTTATCGTACTTCACCATATATTTATAGAAGTATTTTTTCCACGAACTAGCCGGCCAGCTCTTTACATTTTCAGGTAACAGGTCCATATCCGTGATTACCGGGTTTTGAGCCATCCATGTTTTAAATGACGTCCATTGACTGGCAGTCCATACCTGCCCCCAGGAACTTGGTATTTGCATAAAATAGGCATCATAGCCATCCGCAAGAGGGCTGAAAGGAAGCAACGCATTCTCATTTGTTTGATATGCATAAAGGGAAAGACCTGCAATGTTAGAATGATTCTGGTAGAATGATAGAGCCTGGCAAGAATAGTTATAAAAATTTCTACTAACAAAACAATCATCTTCAAGAATGATGACCGACTCGTATTCCTGAGTTAACTCACCACACTTAAGTATGTGTTCACGTAACCCAATATTTATTTCAAATTTCACTATTTGCTTAAATCCATGATCCCACTGAAATGCATTGGCAATGCAAAAACACTCCTCACTTTCAGATTGATCAATACTTATTATTAAAGTAATATTATTATACCCTATATAGGTTGCACTTTCGATTGAGGCTAACAACCGTTTTAATGCAACAGGCCTATTATATGCTACTATTACTACTGCTATATTAGATACCATCGACAGCTTTACATTTTATATTCAACCACAACTTTTCTATCAAGCAAATCAGTATTTGGAAAATAACGCATTTGCGTAACAAAGCACATAATTTTCCATATATACTTTTTCAAACAGGCCTGAAAAGCGATAATTAAACTGTTCTAAATAAGTAATTACTTCAACAAGATATGTATGCTGCATATCCCCATTTCGCATTCCGACTTCTAAATACAAATAATCAAATACCTGGTGCTTTAACGATTCCTGAGCGCCATGTAACACATTTAAATCATACCCTTCTGTATCCGATTTCAAAAGATGTATCTTCTTAATTCCATTTACCTGGATAAAATGGTCGAGTGTTTCTGCATTTATAAATTCTGAAGTAGCCCCGCCAAATTTTGCAGTTTCGTTGAGCACAGGAACCAGTGAGTTCCATTCCGAGTTGGACCGATGATATATTTCAATTTTTCCCTGGCTTTCCCCAAATGCTAAATTAAATATTTTAATATTTGTACAATGCGCAACTGTTTTCTGCAACTTCTCAAAAGTTGCTTTCACAGGTTCGAATGAATAAATTACTGCTCCGGCAAAATAAGCATTAAACTTAAGTGCAGTTTGCCCTATGTTGGCACCGATGTCAAAAAAAATAATTTTATCAGTCTCGGAAAACTGCTCTTTTAGCAGGTAATAAAAATCCAATGACTTTATACTTCCAACGGGAACTAAATCCCGGAAAGAGGGTTCTGTAACTAGTCTATATCCAACCTTTTCAATTAATTTTTTGATTAGCTTTTTCATCCGGTTTTTTCTTCTTCAGTTAATAAAATATCGAAAAGCGTTTTACGTAATTGTTCCTCATCAACATTAATATCTGCAATATGAGGATCTTCACCTGCATTAACAGGAAAACACTGTTGGTAATAGTAATTTATTCCTAATGACGAACTCAAAGCAAAATAACAGTTATTATGAGAGTCGTTGTTACACCTGCATTCAAGCACAGATGTACCTTTTTGCATAAACAACATGTTAGTCAACCCTGCCCCATGATTTGAAACTAAAACTTTGGTTCTCGAGAATAACAGGATTTGATCCTGGAGAGACAAATCTTCACAGTAAACTATTTCAAATTTTAATTCAACTAACAATGCGTATAGGGCCTGTTCGTTATTAATCTTTCTGTAGTTCGCTTTTCTACGGCTTATAAAAATGCACTTCTCGGGGAGGTCCAGCATTTTAATGTCTGTGAATGCAGACCTTATTTTTTGGATAAAGTAATCATGAAAATTTCCCGGCGATGCGAAATGTGTTATATAGTAAGCGTTTTTTAAATAATAATAATCTTTAGTAAAGTACAAGTAATTAAATCCGAGGATTTCTAGAGATTGGCTAATAAAATTATTTTGCCGGTATGAGCCTGGTAAAACTAATGTGAAATTCCTTATTGGTTCTCCTCCCGCTATCAACCTCGGAATCACTTCCGTCATCCAATGAAAATATGCCAGGTTTGATTTTTCAATGATAAATATCACTGGCTTACTTACTATATTTAAATGCCCCCGTACAAGCATTTTAAAAAAATGACAGTAAAATCTTCCACTGGATAAATATCCAATACTAGCGGTTTTTAAAAAATCTTGGATGAAGACAATTCCTTTTTTTTCAATGATGTGAGCATCATTGGTAACCAATAAATTTTTTAGTGCTATTCTAAATACCGGATCGATATTTTTACAAAGTTCATGGGCAAAGAGCAAATGATCAGCATCTATAAAATTGACAGGTATTTTTCTGATGCTTTGAGTTGTGGAAGTCAATATTGTTGCGTCATTATTCACTTAATTAATCTAGAGTCTGTTATCAATTGCCCTATTAATGGCAATAGTTAATAAATCGAGATGCTTACTTAAAGAAAAGGTATCTTTTATTCTCCGTCTACCAGCATGACCAAGTTCCCTAGCCAGCTGTTTATTTTCCAGCAGGGTAATCATGTGATTTGCCATGCTATCAATATCAAATTCTTTATTTAAAAGGCCTGTCTCTTTGTTTAATACCACATCGGGTATTCCGGCATGGGTAGTAGCAATAACAGGAAGTGCCGCCGCCTGGGCTTCCATAACTACAACAGGCGTACCTTCTGAATCTCCATCCTCACCAACCACAGAATGCTGCACCAAAGCCAATGATTGATCCATTAAATTTCGTATTTCAGTAGAAGTTAGTACACCCATAAACTCAACATTGGATCCTAAATTAAACGCCTTAATGAGATCTTTACATACAGGTTTTAAAGGTCCTTCCCCCACCATATACATCCGTGCGCTGGAAAATTTGTTTACTACCTGGCGAAAAGCTGCTATTGTGAGATGAGGCGCTTTTTTAGGTATAAATCTCCCAATAGATAAAAAATTACTTTCAGTATATGAAGGATTGCAATTAAAAAATTCAGGTGAAGGTCCGCAGGCTGTTACAAGTAATTTTTCAATGGGGCATCCGAGATGATACAAGTCCGCTTGCATTTTATTTGACACAGCCACAATAGTGCTGGCGAATTGAAAGAGTGCTTTATATCGCTGCGAATATTGTGCAAGCACATGATTAACTCCTACATCATAGCCGTGAAAGTGCACTACCAATGGAATCCCGAGGTACTTAGCCACGTTTAGTGATTCACAGGCGCTAGGGCCATACTCTGCCAGGATACAGTCCACCTTTTCACGCTGCAGCGATTGAATGAGCCGGTGCTCAGCCAATGTAAATTTTTTATTAAACCGTTTTCTTATTCTCGGTATCCAATTAAAATGCGCAAACTGCTCATCTCCCTCCAACGCTACAGGAAGGTAACCACCATAATAAAAACGAATGTTAAAAGGCAATTGCCGGTGTGCCTGTATAAAGGTTTCCGAGTAAGCCGCCTTGTTGGGAGAAAATATTGCTATCGTTTTTTTCATGGTTGTTTGTAAGCAATGGCGGTTAAGCCAATAATCATCTGGCTCTCTGTAAATTCCAGGGTAGTTATAGAATCTTTCTTCAACAACATTGCAATAACCGGTTTCAACAACGTGGACAAAATAATTCTTTTTCCACTACCCATTGGCGCCCTGCGTACCCACAAACCCAACATCTGGGCAAGGGATGCGTGCCAGCCACCCGTAGCCTTTATATGAATGCTGGTAAAGCCAGCATCATGAAGTAAGCGTTGCAGGGCAAATGGCGTGTACCGGTATTCATCATGTGGCACTTCGTGTAATGGCCATAAAAAAGGAACGGTAAAAAAAAATATACCACCTGGTTTGAGCACCCTGTATATTTCTGCCAGCACCACTTCCGGCTGCGGGCAGTGTTCCAATACTTCAGTAGCAATCACGCTATCAAACGCTGCGGGATTAAAGGGCATGGTAATACCGTCCCAGGTATGGTCAGGCTCTGTGCCCTTCTCATATTCCAATGCGCCTTCAATATCCAGGCCTATATACTGCTCAATTGCAGAATGTTCAAGGATAAACTCCCGGTAAGGCATTTTACCACAACCTACATCCAGCAGTTTCCCCTTAAAATGGGGGAAATTATCCTGGATAGCCTTTAATATCCCCTTACGGATTGTGTACCGGTCCAGGTTTTTTGCTTCAAAGGGAATTTCTATAAATCCATCGGCCTCCATATTATTTTTCACCTGTTTTAAATGATAGCTTATTGGTGATCCATCGGAATATACCAGTTGTATTTTCGCTTTTTAAGCGCCTGCTGATTGACGCCTCATGGGCACCAATAATCGCCTTTGCTTTTGCTGAATATTTATATTTATGGAACTCATCGAGGAACCGGATCAAACTGATGCGGTTCCGATCCAGGTTATCGCTTACCGCTGCAGTATGCGTTAATCCATCTGCGTGTTTCCGGTATGCACTCATTACGCCAGGAATTTTTATTAAAGGCCCCGATGCAGCAATAATTGAAAATAAAGCCATGTCTGCGCTAACTACAGTTTTAAACCAATGCGGAATAACCAAACTCGATTTTCTAAATAAGAACGAAGAAGTGTGAAACAACGCCCATTGAGATAAAGTCTCTTCAGCGGTTACAATTTCTACTGAATCACCACCATATACTTTATTGATTTTTTCTGTTCCTTCAGCATTGATCTCATCTACAACTTTTGTTTCATGGAACGCTCCGCTGAACGCAACTGCTTTGTCTAGAAAATCCACCTGCTTTTTTAATTTATTAGGATCCGTCCAGAAGTCGTCACCCTCACACATAGCTATATATTCTGCGGAACAATTTTTTAAAACCCAGACCTGGTTTTCATTTGCCGAAATATTTTTCGGGTAAAATAATAACTTAAACTTTCCTGGATTTTTTATTGCATAATCCATTAAAATTTTCCTGGTCAGGTCTGTAGAGAAATCGTCGCCAACAATGATCTCATAATTGCAATTCACGTCCTGCATCAATATTCCTTCTAACGCTTCCCTAATATATTTTTCATGATTGTAGGTCATTACAAATACACTGATCTTTTTGGCAAATTCATCTGTAGCATAAATGGCCATCCTGCTAAAGCTGTCCCATTCAAATATTAGTTTAAAGCCTGTTTTATCATATACTGCAATCGCAGCCCTGTTTTCCTTTTTTACATCAAGGTATATTGATTGCAGGCCGATTTCCTTTAAGCCAATATTCACCACGAGGCGTGTGGCTTCAGTACCAAAGCCCTTTCCCCAGCTTGCTTTGTCCCCGATAAAAATATGAAGTGCCGCATCGTAACCGTTGATTCCCGTCAACTGTACATTGCCAATATATTTTCCGGTCGATACTTCACAGATTGCAAATCTTCTTTCATCGTCTCTGCATAGAACACCGCTAAGCCATACCCGCTCCATTTCAGGGGTGATATGTAAGGAAGGCTTATTGCCAGTGTGCTTCCATATTTCAGGATCATTTCGCCACTTCCAGGAAATGTCTGCATCCATAAGGTTTAAAGGCCGTATAAAAACTTTATCCATTGATCACCTGAATAATTTTATCCATTTCTTTTTCTGAATAGCGATGATCAACGGGCAGCGCCAGAATATTCTGCGCCAAAGTTTTTGCTGAATTATTCAATTGAACTGGCGGTTCCTCCGGCGACCAATATTTTGCTGTGTATATCTTTTGGCTAAGTAGCTTACTGCGCATTTTTTTATCTTCTAAATACAAGGGGTAAATCAAGGGCCCGTTTAACCCAGTGTTGGTAATCCACCTGAAAAGATTTTTACTTCCTAGGTATCGATGTAAAAAGATAAAATTCTGATTTCTTTTATTTAGGCAAACTTGGTAATCGATGTTATTTAATAATCGACTAGTTAATGAAGACATATGCAGTAAAGGTATTTTGCTAAACGCTGTTTCATTTGCCTGGTAGTTCGGATAACCATCACTTGCGGTATAATCTATTCGCTTTACAAGATGTTCAATTCTACCAGCAGAATAATCCTGGTCCAACTCATCATTCAACACCGCATCACAGGATACATAGCCGCCATCCGGTACCCCGAAAAACTTTCGGGGAGAATAAAATGTATCAACACCGGCTAAAGGCATTTCAAAAAAAGCCTGGGCCGCATCTACGATAAGCCCGGGTCTTAATGCGGCCAGTTTTTTCACATACTCCGATTTTAATCCAAAGTAATTGATGTAAAGAAATGCATCACCCTCTTTAAAAAGTGGAAGCGCCACAGGTTCAAGCGCATCATTCACCTCGTAAAAATCATAAGTTATGGCCAATCTGTTTAGCGGCTCCAACAGCGCAGCACAGGCATAAAAAGGAATCCACACATGCCTGTATTTTTTAGATTTTAAAATATATTCAAAGGCATTGCGTCCTGAATTGAGGCCTATCAAACCTTCATGATAGGGCTTCCCGTCGTTTAATGCCAGTTCAAAATAACCTCCGATTGCTTCAGGCAAGTGTGTAGTTATTTAATTGATGAAATATTTCTGGTGAATCATTAAACATCATCACATCTATTATAGACAGGCCCGGCACAAAGGAATGATTGAATTGCGCATACGTCCATGAATGTGCTTTTACAAAACGGAGATTGATATTATACGCAACAAAATTTTCTTTGCTATAAAGGTCACTTCCTCCGGCCATGTTGATGTAATCGGTAGCATGCTCATTAACACAAATATCTATGACCCTTTCCTCATTTTTTAGCTGTGCATTATTGTAAATAACTGATGTACTAGCGAAATCAACCGGGATTTTAAGGTATTCAATGACTGCCTTTATACTTGCATTTGCAACCATCGAGATGGTGGTATCATTGGCTTCCAAAATCACTTTTTCTATAATAGGGAATACATTTTTAAAATAGGGCGCCTTTCTGTATGAAAGCCCGATCGTCTGCAACAATTTATTTTGCCAGTTAAATGGCTTACCGGATACCATTACCTGGTTGATTAACTTGTTGGAGCTTGCATCCTGCAATGGAATAGTAAATAAATGTGGAGCCCCGTTTACCAAAATATAATTCCTGTTGATCCAGCCTTGTTTAATAAAACTTACATCGTCGTAGGCAACAAACTTATCTGCGGCCATCAGCAATTGAAAATATCCTGCGTAAGGAAAAAAATAAGGCTGCATAAGCGCCAGCTTCACGACTGTGTACATTTATTAATGATGCCGGCAATGCATTCAACATCACTTTCTGCCAGTTCATAATACAGTGGCAGGGTCAATACTCTTTTGCTGATTGATTCTGAAATTTCACAAGCTTGCATTGTATCAAGAAAATTTAACTGGTTCAATGATGGATAAAAGTACCGCCTTGCGTTAACATCCTGTTGCATTAATGCACTTGACACTTGTATTAGTATTTCTTCTGAAAAGAATATTAATGGGTAATAGGCGTAGTTATAATTTTCGCCAACAGGTATTATGGGTCTTTCAATTTTTGAAAAATCCAACAAGCGATCATATAAGGCGCATAAGTCCTTTCGCCTGCTGATAAATTCCGGCACCATGGGTAATAAAGACAATCCCATAGCGGCGTGAAATTCAGAATTTTTACCGTTGATTCCCATACTAAAATAATCTTCGCCAATGTGCCCAAATTGGCGGAAGAGTGACAGCTTGTTGCCTAATGCATCATCCTTACAAATTATACAACCTCCTTCCACGGTATGAAAAAGTTTTGTCGCATGAAAGCTACAGGTGCTGATATCTCCGAAGCTCAATAATGATTTACCCTTATAAGTGGCACCAAAAGCATGGGCTCCGTCATAAATAATTTTTATGTTATGCTTGCTTGCAATTAATTCTATGGCGTCTATATCGCAAGCGATTCCATAAACATGAGTTACCAATATGGCCTGGGTTGCTTCTGTAATTGATGCTTCTATTTTCTCTGTATCAATACAGCAAGTTCGTGGATCAATATCCACAAATACCGGTTTACATCCCTCCCACAAAATTGCATTCAAAGTAGCCACATAGGAAAAAGGTGTAGTAATTACTTCGCCGGTAATATTAAGGGCTTTTAATGCCATTTGCAATACGATGGTACCATTAGCGGTAAACAGTAAATGACGCACATCTAAAAAAGAGGTAAGCCTTTGTTCCAGCTCTTGTACCAGCTCTCCATTGTTGGTTATCCAGTTTTTATTCCAGGCTCTCTTTAGGATAGACTCGTACTCATCAAATGGAGGCAGGAAAGTTTTAGTTACATTAATCATTTTGTCACAATATATAATACGGACCCGGCGAAAATAGCAGCTTTGCTAAAAGTGTCCGCACCAAAATAGTCCACTCCAAATTGATTTACCGTAAATCCTGCTTCCCCTAACCTATCAATAAAATCTGCCTTGGCATACATCCTTATATGATCATCCTGGCCAAAGAGTTTCCACCGGGTGGCCACATCAGTGATAGAAGGATCTTCCAGTGTTACTTCTACACCAAGATTCATGGGCACCATTACAATTCCCTTTCCTCCTTTCTTCAATACCCGGTATAGTTCAGATATTGCTTTCTTATCATCAGGAATATGCTCCAATACATGCGAGCAAATAAAAAAATCGAATTGCTGTTCTTTATACAAATGCATATTCGTCAGGTCTTGCAGATCATTTACTCCTTCCATACTCAGGTCAGTACTCCTGTAAGCAACCTGGGGATATTGACGGATAAATCCAGTCAATTGAGCTGCAGGGGCCACATCCAAAATATCAATGTGTTTTAGTTTTGCAAGATGTTCCTTCAAATAAAGCGCATATAAACGGTCACGATCTGATGCTCCGCAATTTGCACATTTATAATGTTCCAGGTTAATCGTTTCTAATAAAAAAATATTATGAATACAGCGGTGCTCCAGCATCTTGGCAAAATACATAGGATGTAACGGCAACATATCCGTCTCCTGGTTACATATGGGACACACAAATTCTTTCGGAGATCCCTGCGATTGTGACCCGATCAATTTTTTCCCAATTTTTCTTAATACGTTTCTCATAATTCTAAAATGTCCATTTAATAAATTGAGTCGGTCGCACGGCGCCAATCCAGTTTCCATGCCACCCGGTTGCAGCCCTGTTTTCATTCACTTCAAAAGACACAAGATCTTCAAAATAAAAAAGAGAATAAGACTGCTCACCTACTATCATCAGAGATATCTTATATACTCCATCGTTCAGAAGATTACCGGGGATTTCACACATGGCCTTATGTAATCCAGGTGCCAATTTTCGGCCGGCTGTTGCCACATTAAATACACATTCATCCATTAGGGTATTCAAAACCAAACTAAGATTTATTTCACGGTCAGTGACATAATTCCAGAATTCAATTTCTATTTGCAGGCTCGTATGTATCGTAATAATATCAGAAGGGTTTATTTTAACCGGGCAAACTTCCATTCGTTTCAGCTTCACCTGCTCATTGCCCGGCGCCTCTTCCGGGGTTGCAAATTGTTTTACCAGCCCACTATCCTTATTGTTTTGCGCCAGGTAGTAATTGATCAATTCTTCAGTAGGCCCGGACCGCACAATAGCACCCTGTGACATATAAATGGCCGATTGGCAAAGATTTTTAATCGCCTTCAAATTATGGCTCACAAACAAAACCGTACGCCCTTCCCGCTGGCTGGCATCTTTCATTTTACCCAAGGCCTTTTTTTGAAATTCAGCATCGCCTACGGCAAGTACTTCATCTATAATCAGGATCTCCGGTTCCAGGTGAGCGGCTACGCCAAAAGCCAGGCGCACGTACATACCCGAAGAATACCTTTTTACAGGCGTATCAATGTAGCGCTCTACACCAGCAAATGCTACAATCTCATCAAATTTTTCCCTGATCTCGTGTCGGGACATACCCAGGATAGCACCATTCAAAAAAATATTTTCCCGGCCACTCAACTCGGGATGAAAGCCGGTGCCTACTTCCAGCAGGCTCGCAATACGCCCCCGGAGTTTTACACTTCCCTTGGTAGGGCTGGTGGTACGGCTCAATATTTTTAGCAGGGTGCTTTTACCAGCACCATTGCGCCCGATAATGCCCACCACATCTCCCCGCTGTACTTCAAAATTCACATTTTTCAATGCCCACACATAGTCACTTTTTCCTTTTAGGGTACGGTCATTTTCTTCACCCAAATTCACATAAGGATCTTCCTTGCCCCGGATGCGGTGCCAGCCACGGTTAAGATCATGGGCAAATGAGCCCGTGCCTACGGTGCCAAGCCGGTATTGCTTGGATAAGTTTTCTACTTTAATAACAGTATTCCCCATGTTTAATTTCCGAAATCTTGGTTAGCAATTTTGAACTACTCCAAACATATTCTCTTCTAAAGTCATGTTGCAGGAGGTTAAGTGTATTAATGGTACCTGGCCATAGAACGATGCCCACGAACTAAAAGTACTGGGAGGCCCTATGATATAATTACACATCGCCAGCGTATACAAATCTTCAATCAAATTATTATTAAGAATTATAGTATTGTAGCCCTCAAACCCTTCCTCATTTACAACCTCATCAGAGCTTATAAAATAACCAATGCTTTTAGTTACAAAAGCAGGCATACGAGAGATTTGATTTAAAAAATTAAGATACTGTCCGTTTGTATAAAACCAGATTCCGTTTTTGTAAGTAGAGTAGTCTCCTCTCCTGATATGCACCCCAATTACCACATCGTAAGTTGAAAATATTTCCTTTACCGTTTTTTCTATTTTGAGCTGGTACTGCTCGTTAGGTGTAAAAATGCTCCGTATGCGATCACTGTGAGTTAATAATGAACTTTTATCTTCAAAAAACCAACCCGTCATTAAAGTTATATTCTTTTTGAAATGAGTTACAGCATCTTTGTTTGATAAATCATACCTCGTTCTATAAGATTGAAATCGGATATTGCTAATAAAAGGCAGATGAACATAAAACTTATCGTAAGTGTTTTGCGACAGTTTTATATATTTAAATAATAGCTTTCTGCTAATTGAGTTATTTATAAAATCAACAAAAAAGTGGTTATCAGGGTGACTTCTAAAATATTCATTCTCTTCAAAATATTTTAAATATTCCCCAAAACCCAAATGAAGAAAACGGTAATCATATTCCAAAGCATTGCCTATGAAATGTGCAGCCTGCCACATTCTGTTGGCCAGGCGACCTTCTCTTGAATATAAAATGACCATGTACTTTTAATAGTTAAGATAGTAAATAACTCAGTTTATCAAAATGTACCAGTCATCAAATAAACTTATCTTATCAAATACTCTTATATAACCTCTGTCTGAAAGTAGTGAGTAAATGAGCGATCTGTTTGCAGTAAAATTGTGCTCAACAGTTATGATTTTAATGCTGTATTTTTCAAAATTGAAAGCTTTTAAAATTTCGTATTCTGATCCTTCAGTATCAATAGAAAGATAATCTATATCAGTAGGTGCGTCATGCTCGGCTAACAAATCATTTAAAGAAACAGTTGCTGCCTGGTATTGAGACATATTGGTTCTATGAGGATCCAAATTATCTTTGCCAAGGCTCCCTCCAATATAAGATAGCTCTGCATTTGTTGTCTCATGAAATGTCACCAAGTCGCCTGATTTTTTCCAGACACATCGCAAGTCTATTTTACAACTTCTGTTTATTTCCAAATTTTTTCTCCAGCATTTCGCTGGCTCCGCTAAAATTCCTGTCCATCCATATTCCATTTCCAATAAATGGGTATTACTTAATTCAACACCATTTGTTGCCCCAAATTCAACAAAAAATCCATTACGTTTTTCATTAGTCATATACAGAACAAAAAGGTCTTGAAAAATTTGTGACTTTGTTTGCTTTACCCTGCTGGCTGCAAATTTTAAAAAGCTTTCCAAGTGAATCTGGTCTTTGCCACCAGCGGCACAGCTGGAAATTACATAAGTGAGTTTATCTAATATTAATGCAACATCGTCACGCTGTCTTCGATAGTTATTCTGAGTCTCCATCATCCTCTCATAGGATGTTGATTTCATCAAATAAATATTAAAATATTTCAAGAGCTTTTTTAGATACTGTATTAACAAATTCATTTCTGTTTCTTAATGCTTGACGTTTATCTGGCAAACCTATATGTATTTATACATGTAAAAACATAAAGCCATTACGAATTTTTATTTCTAAACGAAATCTCTAGCTCTTTTTGCTCCAGCTATTAGAGGCCTTTAAAAAACCGTTTCGTTTTACAAAACAGATATCACACTGTGCCAATGCACCGTCCAGGGGCCTTCTTAAAAACCCAGGAAAATCATATATCACATAATCTCTATCCAGCATAAAATTGATTACATCTGAAATCACTGGAATTTCGGGCGCTCCATTATATGGAAAAAGCGAAACCTCCATTATATAAACTTCAGTATATCCGAAGGTCTTAGATGCACCCTTTAATGCTTCTAACTCATATCCCTGAATATCCAGTTTTACAAATTCAGGTAATTTTATTTTTCCAGTCTCAATCAAGTCATTGATACTTATTATTTCGATTTCTCTTTGTTTTCCATTTTTTAATAACGCTTCATCAGCAGGTAAAATAAACGTTGATCCTGCAAGATCATCCCAAATAGTCAGCACCTTTTTTTCATTTCTCACGCCGGCACCTGCGAGGAAGTAATTGGAATTGGGAACCTCTTCGCAAAACTGTTCAAGATGACCTTTCATTTCAATTTGCGGTTCTACCAGGCAGAAGCCAGCTTCGGGAAATATCTCCTGAAACATTCTGCTATAAGCCGTATTGTTGGCTCCGATATCTAAAATATTCTTGCACCGTAAACCTCGAAGTTTCAAATCCTCCAGCAGCATTTGCATATTTCCTACTGGCCTATACTCTGAGCCTATTGGAGGAGAAAAAGGTTTTGAATTTATTCTCTTAACCTCCAACCCAAATTTGCCTAGTATTGATATAATTATTTTTTTAAACATTTAATTTGCTGAATTACGATTAAATGGTTTTCTTAAATACAAACAGATTATTAAGCCCGAATTGAAACTTCTCGTGCTTTACCAGTGCATACCGGGGAGCAGCAAAAATGCGGGTGGTGTCGCCGGTTTTAAAACCATAGTGTTCTTCCAGGCTCATCCCATCTACCAACCGTAATTTTTTTAGTACCGCTAATATTTGATCTACGCTTGGTGATGGAACGGTGATGATAATTTTGCCTCCCGGCTGCAGGGCATCATAACATGCAGTAGCCAGTGCATCCTGTTGGCCGGCAGGAATATGTTCTAAAACGGCCAACAATGTAATGGTATCAAACTGCATACCTGTAGGGCAGGCCGCAGGAAACAGGCCGGGAAGGATGCGGTAATTGGCACCTTGTATTTCTTTATTCAAATTGGGTTCTATACCAATACCTGTCCTGATCCTTTTTACTTTTTCAAACAAGCGGCCATCGTCGCTACCGATGTCCAAAACCACAGCTCCCGCTTTTATGAAGCGCTTTGCCTTTTGTATGCGCATATTTTGTAATACCCTATCGAGCCACTTCATTACTGCTGTGTTTAATTTTTAAAATGCTTAAAAAGAAACTGGAAAAAATGGTTTGCACCCCGAGTAAAATTAAAGCAGCACCGGGAACAACAATGCGAAGTGTACGACTATAATCCAACTGCCCAAAACCCGCCCGGTCCCACAGGAACACAGCATACACGGAAAGCCCGGCACCGGCAAGGAATAAGCCGAGGCCCGCCAATATACCAAGTTCCAGGTTGATTGATCGCTCAAAGAAATTGTAGCTTTTCTTCCGTGGCAGAAAGCCTTCTTCCCGTGCATACGTGCGGGTAAACAAACCCAGGGAAAGAATGGTGTAACCCAGTATTATAAAAACGGCGGAAAATATCAACGTGTTGGTATCAAAAAATACCCCTTTAATGATTTGGAATGGGCGGAACAAGGTAAGCAACATAAGCAACAGGCCAAGGATCATAAAGAAAAAGCCCGGAACCTTAAACAACCAGGTGGGCGAATACATCAGCAGGAAACGCAGGTGCCGCCAGCCATCACGCCAGGTGCGCAGGTGCGGCGGCCTGCTCCGCCCATCCGGCGATAATACCGTAGGCACTTCAGTAATGGTTAGTTTAAACAGCACCGCTTTTACTACCATTTCTGAAGCAAATTCCATTCCTGTAGTTTGTAAGGCCAAACGCTCCACGATGTCTTGTTTAAAACCCCGCAGCCCGCAATGAAAATCTCTTATGCCGGAATTAAAAAAGATCCTCCCTAAAAAAGACAAGACCGGGTTGCCCAGGTAGCGATGTAAAAATGGCATGGCGTCTTTTTGAATCCCACCTTTAAAACGGTTACCAATTACCAGGTCAAACCCCTGCCGCAATTTTTGGATATATAGGTCAAGGGCTGAAAAATCATAACTGTCATCACAGTCACCCATAATCACATAGGTTCCCTTTGCGTGCGCAATACCATGTGATAATGCTGCACCATAACCTTTGACTGGTACATGAACCAGTCTTGCCCCATATTGCCTGGCTATATCTTGCGAGCCGTCTGTGCTGCCATTGTCGGCCACCAGCACTTCGCCCTCTACGCCAGCCTTTTCCAGCCAGTTTGTAGCTTTTCCTATGCAGGTAGCCAACGTTTCGGCCTCATTCAGGCAAGGCATTAAAATGGTTAGTTCCATTTATTATTTATTGATTTTCGATGGGTATTTTCTGACCCGGCGCCATTGCACCCCTATATAAATCCGGGGTACCTTTTTCTAACCGGAAACTTTCCTGGTAATTGATGGTGTCTTTTACAAGACTAAATATTGCAAAACGCTTGTCTGTCTTCATCGTAGGGTGGGGTTCATCCGTAAGCAGGATTCTCTCTGCCAATAGATAGTTGTACAATTCTGATTTTTTTGTAAACCGATCAAAATACACTACCGGAATTTGACCGGCACCTGCATTCCTCAATGTAATATCTGCCATTTTTTTTGCATGTAGGTAAGTGCCAAAATTACTTTTGTAAAACCCGTTGTTGATGGAATAAATGAAAGCAGCAATGTTCAACACAAACATTCCCCCGATAACCAAGTGCAGCAAAGCCAGTTTCTTTTTTTGCAACATAATCACCAATGCGTTGATCAATCCTATAATAATAACCGGACCGTAATAACGGGTTTCTTCCACGAAGGTCCAGTAAGGTTGTTTCCAGGTTTGCCCGGGTACATTAATAGTAAGGAAGGCCAGGAAGAAAACGATTAAGGCGCCTGCAGCTAAAGATGCATTTAATGAATGCCGGAAGGGAGTATTGACTACTTGCTTTTTCCCCGAGAAAAAGTAATAAATAAATAATCCAAAAAAATAAACCGTTACCCCTATCGAAACAAAACTAAACCTAACCCGGCTGATGATATAATAATTGACCAAGTCATACAAGGCCTGCTCAAATCCTGGATTCGATGTAAAAAGAAAACCGCTGAACTGGCTCAACTGTTCCCAGTGGGCCTTTCCTTGCAAGGCATCCATACTGGTATCCTGGGAGGTTTTACCTACAAAATAAAGATTCAATGCATAAGTAATAAGGATCGCTACTACGGAAATGGCTACGATAAATAAAAATTGCTTCCTCCTTAACCAGACCTTTTTACCATGCTGTAAAAAATATGCCGCAGCAGGGTAAAGCAGAAAAGGCAAAAATGAATATTTTATAAAATACCCCAATGCCAGTAACAGCACACTAAAAACCATATCAGTTTTTCTTTCCGCCACCTGGTATTTAATAAAATAATAAAACCCCCAGAGGCAAATAACAGTGGCCAATATGTCTGAAGGGTAAAAATGAATAAATGGAGCGACAGAAAAGCTTAAAAATAATATGACTATTTTCTTTTTAAGATCAGTTATCCCCAGGTAATTTAAAAACCTGGCGAGAAAAAGGATGAAGAAAACCAGGGATATTAACTTGATACAAACGATTGAAAAGAGAGTGCTCCTGGTAAGACAATAGAACGGCACCATAAACATAACAAGGCCAGGTGCCCAGTAAGAAACAACTTCATAAAATAAGTTGTTACCATAATCTATCCTACTGACAGACATACCGTGTCCATCCACAAAATTTATTACCATTTGTTGTTGAGTCGAGATATCCAATGCCGGATGAAAATTGAAATAATCGAGGGCAACTAATGAGATAAAGAGAAACCCATAGAAGAATTGGTTTGGGATTTTTTGTAAAGCTGTTCCTGGTTGCACTTTATTTTTCCTAAATATGTGTAAAGTCAAATTTGAAATAAATGTCAATGACCGTAAGAGATGGACGAGGCATTAATTAGGGCTTTAGCAAAACCAATTCCATGCTTAGTCAAATATAACTACAATACAATTGTGAAAGAAATTTATAGAAGTAAAAAATAGACTTCAGGAAATTATTGTATTAGGCACCTTTTTAAACTTATTAAAAAGCCGTCTCTTTATACTTTTTATCAAAAAAAAACTACAGTAAATTGGCATGATTTCAAACAGTTTAACCCGGTCTTCTTTTAAAAGTGAGCGGATATCTGAAACGGACTTAGTATATGTTCTTAATATGTTAGGTAATAAGTTTTTATACTTCAAGGGTAGTGTATCATATAAACGTAAATACATTCTAATCTTCCCGAGGTGATATATTTTTGCCATATTAGGTTGTGAGCTAGCAGAAGCTTGATGTATTCTATATACAGACCAGGTCTCATTAAAGTAACGCACTTTAGCATCCCAGTTTACCAGAATAAATAACGACATATCTCCGAAAGGTAGTGATGTGTACCATTCTGGAAACTTAAATTCGTGTGGCCTTCTGAAAACTACACTAGCGGTTGGGCAAAGCGTACCTTTCAATAAGTCATAAAGCGAATAATCCTTTTTTTTTTCATCGACTCCAACGAATTCATATTCCGAAAATTTTTGTATCTGGTTATCTACATGGTGCATATTGATGATGCCTGCATCATGAAAGGCGAGATTATAATCCGGGTGAGTCCTTAAAAATTGAACCTGCTGCTGCACTTTACCTTTATATGTCCAAAAATCATCTCCTTCACACAATGCAATAAATTCACCCCTACATGCATGTAACGTATGCATTGAGTTAGCAAAGCTGCCAATGTTTTTCGGTCGTTTAATAAGTTTTATCCGCCCGGGGTTATCTGCGGCGTAGCTTTCACATATTTGTAATGTCCCGTCATCTGAACAGTCTTCCCCAATAACAATTTCGAAATCAAAATCTGTTTCCTGGCTTAAAACTCCCTCAAGACAATCAGCAATATATGGTGCCTGGTTATACGTAAAGATGCAAACAGAAAGTATTGGTTTTCTAACAGGATTCATCTAGTACTTTTTTGCATATTGCCAACTTTCCAAAATAATTTGATAATCAGCCTAATCGTCAGATCCTTTCAACTAAAGAAGATAAACGCCGTTTTAATTTGGCGATTATTGATCGTGGGTTATGGGGCATAGCAGGCAATATTGGCCGCTTCACCGTATTATGCCGCCAGTTTGTTCTTCCAGAACCCAACATATAATCTACAATTTTATCATCTATGAGATCAAGGTGCCTCACAATACCCGCCACTATCGTTAATGAATCATTGAGCTTACAGATATCTTTCATAAAGGTAGAATCGTAGCCATAGCGGTGATAATAACCTGTACCGGACAATGTGTGAAATTTTGCACCGGTGGCCAATAAGTTTAAGCCAAATATTTCTGAATCCAATGCGCCACCTAGTGACTCGTTGTAACGCCCTGCTTTTATCCAGGCTTGCTTTGTAAAAAGATAGTTGCCCGACCCACATGGTGTTTTTTGAGGATGATTGAGCGTATCAATAAAATCCAGTTCCTGCCGCATAAACCAGGTTTCTACTACGGCTTCTTTATGCGTTTTAAAATACCTGATCTCCCCAAAAGCAGCTGCATCAAGATTAAACTGAAGTGCAAACTGCTGCAATGCGTCCACAGAGCCTGGCATTAGAATATTATCAGCATCGAGGCAAAAAATCCAGTTATGTTTTGCCACATCTATTGCAGTGTTGCGGGAAGCACCTGCACTTCCTTTGTTGATGTTGTGCTGTATCGTTACAACTCCCGGGTATTGTTTATAAAATGCTCCTATAAGGGAGGCTGTGCCATCGGTGGAGGCATCGTCAACAAAGATCACTTCATCTCCCTGGTTATAGTTTCCTTCAAAAATCGACTCTACCGACTCTAGTAAAGTAGCTTCACAGTTAAAGCATGGGACTATAAAAGATATGTTTAGTCTGTCTTGCATCTATTGTAGAGCGTTTATATTGTTATCCATCCCGGTAACAGTAAACCATTTTCTATTCTCAATTGCTGATCGTTGCTCCAGTTCTGAGGCGCCACCACCATTTGCTCCTCGTTCTCATTCAACCAGGCACCCCACCAGCTAAATGTACTATTCGCGATGATGTTGTGTTTGCAGTGTTTCATCAGTTGCATATCCCGGTAATTCTTTTCATCCTTATTGTGGGATATGATCTCAAAAGGGTGGGTAAATTCCATGTGCTGCATTACCCATTCCGGCTCGTCAGAAAATATAAACAGGCGAACGGGACTGCCGGCTTTTTTCGCCACATATCGGATAGCTTCATTATAATAATCAACACCCAGCATGCCATGAAAATCGGTGAGGGCATAATCACCCCGTCGGATGTGTACACTTACTGCGTTGCAGGCTTGTATGCGCTGCAGGCATTGCTGGTTGGCAGGCTCCAGGTGTTCTATGGGTTCAAACTCCCGGAGCAATGCTGGCCGGATCTGCTCAAAATACCGGTAACCGTTGTAGAAACCTTCCAGCAACACATGGTCACCTGCATTTAATATGGTTTCGTCAAAACCACCTGCCGGGGTTTCCCGCACATTCTTCAATTTAAATGGATTGAGCCAGGGCAGGTGACTGGTAAAACGAAGTCGCCAGGATAATTGCTGCAGGTTTACCAGCCGGTAGCTGGTATGAAACTGGTGTAGCTTAAACTCCCGGGGCCAGGCTACATCCTGCTGCTGGCTAAACCAGCTAAGGTCCAGGTATAGTGGGGTGTGATGTATAGTGGCCAGTTGCATGCCCACGGCATATTGCAGCATCTGGTTGCCCAACCCACCCTGTAACCGTACTACGATCAATTCTTAGTTGTAAACTTAATTAACTGTATTTGCACTTTCAACTTGTTTTGTCTGGTGAGCCTGTCGAACATAATGAACGAAATGCCCGTTTCTTAATTTCATTCTTCGACAAGCTCAGGAAGACAGAAAGCCTGGAAAATTAAGATGAAAAATTATATTCAATCAAACCGTATCCATAAAGCTGCGCTCTACTTTGCTGAAGATGAGCATGCCGGCAAACAACAACACCGCAATTACAGCGCCGCTGTACAGCAGGCCCATACTGTTTACGGTACCCACGCCAAACAGTGCATACCGGAATGCTTCTACAATAGGTGCCAGCGGGTTCCAGGCGATCCAGGCCGCAAAACGGTTGCCTTTTAAAAATGACAAAGGATAGGCTACCGGCGTGGCATACATGAGCAACTGCACCGCAAAACCAATGAGCACATTAAAATCCCGGTACTTGGTGGTGAGCGAAGAGATGATGATGCCCAGCCCCAGGCCCAGGCCGGCCATCATGAGCACCAGCAGCGGTATAAGCAGCCAGCTGAAGCCAAAATAAAAATGATTATCCCGGGCTCCTACAAACGCCATAACCGCCAGCAGCAGCAAGAACTGTATACCAAATTTCACCATATTGCTCAGTACTGTACTCAGGGGCATCACCAGCCGGGGGAAATAAACCTTGCCAAAAATGCCGGCATTGGCCACAAAGGTGTTGCTAGTGGCCGTAAGGCAGGCACTGAAATAATTCCAGATGGTAATGCCACTCATGTAAAACAGGGTGGCATTGATTCCATCTGTTGGTATTTTGGCGATCTTGCCAAATACCATCAGGAATACCAGCGTGGTAAAAATAGGTTGTATAAAATGCCAGAGTGGCCCCAGGATGGTTTGCTTGTATTGTGCTACAAAATCACGTTTTACAAACAGCCAGAGCAGGTCGCGGTAATGCCATACCTCTTTCAGGTTTAGGTTCAGTAACTTTCCTTTCGGTTCTATCACCTGGTCCCAGTGTTCCATATCGGTATTGATCAATTCCTGCAATTTGTATTATTTAATTAATTTCTAAAAACAATAAAATTAGATGCTATGTTATTAATTGGAAACCCGGATATTTTTCTTTCCTTTTTTTATCAAGAAAGAAAAGAAGATAAAATAATTGCAATGTGTCACAGGCCAATACTAGTGATTGTTTAATGGGAATTCGAATAAACAGGTGCAGTTAAAACTGGAAATAAATAAACGCTTGCTGAGCACTTTGAAAAAAAATAATTGACAACAGCATGCTATAATAAAAAGCCCACCTAACTGGTCTTGGCCAGTTTACCCCCAACTTTTCTATTGCGTATTCCTGCTCCCTGCCAACCCATTCTATTAGCATAAACAGGGCAATCATCATTGAAATGGTAAAGTACGGAGCCCAGGACGAACGGAGCAGAAAAACACCGGGGTGATGTACGAGCCCGGATAAAAGCTGGTGCATAAAACCTACCGCATCTGTTATAGATGCTGATCTGAAAATAATAAAGGTAAATGTAACCAGGGCAAATGTGCCCACAACATTCATCAATTCTTTAAAGGTTGGAAGCACAGTGTTGTTGGCTATTTTTTTTCTCCTGTTCATTGTACCTTTTAAAATGAGCGGGATAAATAAACAGCCATGTATAAACCCGAATAACACAAATGTCCAGTTAGCTCCATGCCAAATACCTATGATGGTAAAATTGATAAGGATAGCCCCTATTAAACCTGCTTTGCTGTAATCCCTGAAGGCAATACTTAAGGGAGTAAATAAATATTCGGTAAGCCAGGATGTTAATGAAATATGCCATTTACGCCAAAACTCTGCAATGTTTTGAGCAAATAAGGGAAAAGCAAAATTCTGAGTTACATTAAATCCTATCAGCCTTGCAAAACCAATGGCCATATCCGAATAACCGGAAAAATCGGCATACAATTGAAAAGTATATAAGCATGCACCTGCCAACAAAGTACTTGCGGGCAAGCTGTGGTAATCGCTGAATATATGATTTGTAATGATGGCGCATTTATCTGCAATCACCATTTTTTTAAAAAATCCCCATAATATTTGCCGCAGTCCGTCAGTAGCCTGGTGGTGCTTAAAAATGCGCTTACTTTCCAGTTGCGGTATAAAGGTTCGTGCTTTATCAATAGGGCCTGATAATATCGTGGGGAAAAACGAAACATAATTAAAGAAGACCACCCAATCTTTTGTGGCCTTTATCTTACCCTTGTTAATATCCAGTAAATAGCTCAGTGTGCGAAAGGTGAAGAAACTGATGCCTAAGGGTACAAGAATATTTAAAGTTTGAAGACTACTACTGGGGCTTAGGGAATGAAAAGCAGCATTAAATGATTCAATGAAAAAATTGAAATACTTAAAAAATACCAATCCTCCTATGCCTTGTAATAGGCCAATATAGAGCAGCCATTGTTTGTATTTGGGCTTTGTTGTTTTCTCAATGTATACGCCTAAAAAGAAATTGATGATGGATACACCTATGAGGTAAAACAGGAATCGCCAGTCGGCCCAGGCATAAAAAATATAACTGCCCATTAATAGCAACAGGTTTTGCAGCTTTACATGTTGGTTTAACACCATCCAATACAGCATGAAGAAAACTGCAAAGAAAATAACAAACGATATAGAGGTAAAAACCATTTTTCTATTTAATATTCAGACCGCCATTCATCAGAATGTCTGTACCGTTTATGTGATCCTGTGAATTTACCAGCAACATGACTGTTTCAGCAACCTCTCCAGGTGTTAGTAATTTCTTATGAGGCAGGTTTGCTATCATTTGTTCCACTATCCTTTCGTCGATTGCAGCCGTTAAATTAGTTTGCATAAATGATGGCGAAATTGAATTGGAGGAGATATTAAATTTTGCATTTTCGGTTGCCCAAACCCTGGTAAGCTTTTCCAGGTATGCCTTATTTGAAATGTAAACCGCAGATCCCACCGGTGGTGCCTCTACCAGGCCGGCAGTTAGTATTGTAATGATCTTTCCCCGTTTTTTATGGCGAAAAGCTTTGATAACAGCCTGGGTAATTTCAATTACCGGAATAATATTGTCTCTAAAATCATTTAAAAAATCCTGCGATTCAATTTTATGAAAATGTGTTTTTAAAAATTCGCCTTTATATGCATTGTTAATTAAAACATCGAGGTCAAGTTGTTTGATGCCATCTGTTAATGATTGTAATTCCACAGCATTACTAAAATCACATTTTATTGAAGTTGTATTGTTAAAAACGGCTTCTATTTTTTTAGCATTGGTATAAGACTTGCAGAATGTAAAATAAATTTTGTTGCCAGTATCACCGGCAAGCATTGTTGTGATTGCTTCTCCTAATCCTGAAGCGCCTCCTGTTACTAAGATGTTCATGTCAATAAGCCAATTTGAAACTTACCCTTAGCAATGATTGCTGCTGCATCGTTTGTAAACATATAGTTGAATTCGATCGCTTTTACTGATTCATAAATCCCTGTCACTTCTGCTTTAAATGCTAACCTGTCATTTAAATATACCGGATTTTTATATTGTATTTCCTGCGAATGAATCAGCACATTTTTTTCGGGCAAACACTCACCAATAAAATAGGAAAGGAACCCATTCAAAATATTACCATGCATAACCAATCCTCTAAATCCGTTTGACACCGCAAATTCTTCACTGGTATGCAAAGGATTTTTGTCTTTAAATAATTGAATAAAATCCTGGTGAATGGCACTGCTAACAACAAACTGTTCATCAAATATATCGCCCTGCTTAAAAATCATACACCCTTTTCCAGTATGCAGTTCATCATTTCTCCCACATTATTCCAGCTTTGAATCTCTTTTGAAGTAAACCTGATCTTAAAATATTTTTCTATTGCAACCACTAACTGTATATGGGTGAGCGAATCCCATTCATACACATCATCTGCGGTGGTGGACTCTGCAATTACCACTTCTTCATTATCGAGTATATCAATAAAAATAGCATTGATCTTTTTTAATAATTCATTTCTATCCATGTGCCAGTGTTTTTGAGTTGATAAAAGTGGTTGCTTCTTTAAAGCTGTCAAGAGACAAAATCCAATAATTGTTATCAAACGTAAAACCTAGTTTTAAATAATGATCTTTTACCAGCTCATTTTTTGCCGTAGGTAAATATTGTCCTTTTAAAATGCTGAAGCCATTTTCTTTTGCAAAGGAGGCAATAGTATTTAGTACAAAATTTTCCATGCCCCGCTTTAATACACGGCAACTCATAAACCAGTTTTCAATAAAGGCAACTTCTTCGGATTCACGACTTAACACTATTACACCTATCAGCCCGTTATCACCAAATTTATCTTCCAGCGTAAAGCTGAATGTAAAATGATGGTTGGACTGTGCAAGCTTTTCAATATCAGCTTCTGTATAGCGCACAGTGCGCAGGTTAAATTGGTTGGAGCGTTGTGAAAGCTGTGCTACACGGGGCGTATTAAATTTGTTAAAGGAAGCCACAATGGAAATCATTTGAAGGCTCTTTAAAAAATCTTCTTCATTGCCAAACTTTTGTTGCACGGTAATTCTTTTGGCTGCTGTTTGATAAAGCTTTGTACGCTGTGCATCTTCATCCGTAAAAGATACTGTTTCAAAAAGATTCAACGCATATAAATACTCCAGGTATTCAGCAGGATCTTCCGGCAATTCAGGCACAGAAATGCCCGGAATATTTTCACGAACAATATTTCTTTCAAATGGATTGTCGTCTAAAAAAACCATCGAATCAAAACCAATGTTTAGTATGCTTTGTATGTGCCGGATGTTGTCCACTTTGTTTTCCCAATTGGCCATAAAGACGGCAATATCTTCTAAATGCAACACCATATCCGGGTGCTTTTCAAAAACTTCCTTTGCAACAGCTTCTGTATTCTTGCTGCAAACCGCTATGATCATTCCCCGGCTTTTAAGTTTTTTAATCCAATATTGAAATTCAGAAAACGCTTTACCAATACCAAGATTTCCCAATTGTATATTTTCAATACCATCATCCCCGATAATGCCTCCCCATGTTGTATTGTCCAGGTCGATTATTACACACTTTTTAATTTTTCCCTGTAATGCGCTGATGATATCAACCGTTCTTGAAGCAATCATCGGCAACACATCTATACTTAACACCATTGCCGTGTTGATGTACACGGAAGGTTGAAAAAAAATGGCTTTACCAACCTGGTTTTGAATTGAAGACAGATCGCATAAATAGAGATCAGCGCTTTGGGAAGCAAGCAACATCAGCTCGTAGTTAAGCGAACGTAATTGAAACAAAAAGGAAGTAGCAGTTTTATTGGCAAAACTTCCAAACACGCCATCATCAATTTCTGTATAATTATAAAAAATAATTTTAGCATTCAGCCTTTCTAACAAGGTAGAACAAACGCTGTCTATTAGTTTGAGTTCGGTTGCTGCAAACAAGCTATGCTGAGCCGGAGCAACTTTATTGTATTTACCCAGTAATTTGTGTGAGGATTGAAAAAGAATAATGATGTCGGGTTTGTATTGGTATAATTCCGAAGAAGGATCAAACACCTGACCTTCGATCTGATTAAAGTCTGCTTCCCAAATTTGAAGGTCGAAATCATTTTCGAAACCCATCCCTCTCAGCGCCTGCACCAGCAACTGCGTTGCAGTATCTCCCAACAAGGCCACCCTTATTTTTGTAAGTACAGAGAAATCCTTTTTCAAATTTTTCTTTAACTGAGCAAAATCCTTCACCAGGTGTTAAGTTTGTTGAATGATAAGCCATCATTGCTCTCCGGCAAACCAACAATGACCCGTAAACTATTTTTGAATTTATATTTCAAGTCATTATTGTCCGGGAAAAAATAACTTGATCTGCTGAAAGCTCTTACCAATAAGGGTTCTGAGCCCCTCTCCTTTGGAGAGGGGTTGGGGTGAGGTCATTCAGGCTGTACAAGACTTTGAAGTATTTAGTCAGACAACAATGATTTCAAGTACCTGGTTAATTTAAAAAATAGCCGGCGAATGATTATCTAACTAATGCAATGCACAACAGTTGGATAAATATTTTGACTTAATAAATCTGTTTATCCCGTTTTAAAACAGTGATCAACGATTTTGTAAACAATTCAGCGCCACTCCGGTTTAGGTGGCTTATATTGTAAAAATATTTTTTTTGATAAGATATGCTGTCATTGGAATAATCGTAAAACGACAGTTGATATTTTTTTGAAAAGTCTTTAAATATGTTGATCAGTTTTACCCTGTTGGAAACGAATTGCTGTCTCTCAATATACTCCGGGCTATATACCAGTATTAAGCGGATATTTTTACTGTTGCATTCCCGGATGTATTCTTCAAATGAATGAACAACGCTGCTGTCAATTTTTACAGCCGACCATTGCATCCTTTTTTTCGCTTTATCAGGGTCAGCACTCCAGGTTTGTTCAATTCCTTTGTAACCGTTTACCCGGTAAGGTTGTAAATATTGCTGCGGTTTTTTTCTTTTAAATGCTTCGTCAATCAGGCTTCTTTTTTT
The DNA here is from genome assembly GCA_046590675.1 of Ferruginibacter sp. Lineage (GTDB taxonomy): Bacteria > Bacteroidota > Bacteroidia > Chitinophagales > Chitinophagaceae > Ferruginibacter. The sequence continues at coordinate 56,690 of JBKJUP010000065.1, forward strand.
GGTATATCTCAGCAAGGGTATGTAGTAATCACCCCAGTTAAAACCTTTATAATTCCAGGTGCCTTGCAGTATCCTATGATTAAAAAGCATATAGGGTAAAAACTGGTCGTAGTTATATAATTCTGTCTCTTTGGTTAAAGTAAATATATCAACTGAGTGTATGATTACCTGTGGCAGCGGGTTATACCGTATTAATTCTTTATACCTGAAATACTGTAATGAAAAATTATGCCCATCCATTCCTATATTGTAACAGGGCCTGTGAAATGATTGGGTAAACAATACCGGATCAAAATGAACCCAGGCCCTTGATGAACCATTGACTAATATGCCGGGTTGTATGTTGCCCTTATAAATATCATTCCATACCGAAAATTCGCCCTGGGCCAGTACGGGTGATTTTTTAATGCGGTATGATATGAATAGATCCAATGAATAACAGATCAGCAGGAAGCATAAACAAAATAAACCAAGTTGACCACTAAACTTTTTCATTTAAAACCGGGAATAAATAAATTGCTTTCCAGTATTGCTGAAACTAAAAAGGTAATGGATCAATACAGCATAAATTGCCCGGCGAATAGATTTTTGCAATCGTTTATCAAGAGTAGCTATTGCATAAGGGAGTTCCCTTCCTGCCCAATCAATTGGTTTCAATATAAAATGAGTTTATAAAAAAAATATTTAAAAAAACCAGGGAATCCCACATTGGTATCAATGCTTAACCCAAACCAACCGCTTTTATTTCCGCCAGGTTTACCTTCATACATTTTGATGGTGGTAAAATAATCCGGCAACGCAGAAAATATAAGTAAAATTAAAAACCGCCCATTCCAACAGGCATAGAAAAAATAACCTGCAACAAGTAATAAAATAGTTTGACCTCTTAAATTTCCTTTTGTTGCAAACCAATAAAGCATCGATACTATTGGCAAAAAAAGAGCAAAATTGAAAGCATTTAAGAGCATGGGTGCATTTAAAATTATCGCATTGCTTTGCTGCTTGTGAACGGTGGAGACACTGCCCAGGGCTGAAAATTGAAAGCATTAAAGCGCATTATTTAACGGTAGGCGCCAGTAAATTTGTTTATATCTTTTTTGTAATTGTAGCTTATATAAAATTTTATTTCCAGGCAGTCCTGGTTCTATTGCAGTGTTACCAACGCATCAACTAAAGGTTCACTCAACTAGTCCAACTTTGAAATGCCCCGGCAAACAACCTGTTAATTATAAAAGCTCCCTACAATTGTGCAGGGCATCCATGGTAGCAGATCAACCGCCTGTGCCTTATTGGAATTTAAGAAATATTGAACAGACATTATAATGATACAAAGTTTACCCGTTGCGGTTAATAAGGGTAGGTTAATTGATTGGGCAGGTAATATGCCCGGTGCGTAGTTTACGTTTACAACTGAACTTACTGTTTCTACGATGGACGGATCATCCATCGCCAGGCTAACAGCCTTGAATTGCAATACCACTTTGATAGTGTTTTCCGGAGCTTTTATTGCCAGCAAAGGATTAAAAGAAGGTAAATGAACCTGTAATATATTATCAGCCATTCTGCTTACAGGAACCGCCAATTTAAAACGGGGTGCATCCTGCAAGGCTTCATTTAATGAAAGCCCGTTAAACAATGCCAGGTTGTTTACCTCAGCACTAATTTGCAAAGGATTTGTTTTTAGCCAGTCACTGAATGCCTTGTGCAACCGATGAATCATTTTTCGATTACCAGGCTCCGGCAATACCGGTTGTAACAAGCATCTTAGTATTTTACTACGGTTGGCAGCCAGCCCAAATACCCTGGAATTTTCTATGGCAACCGGCACCCGTTTTACAGTTGCAGGCCTTGTTCGTATGCAATCAATACCTTTCCACTGATAAAAAATAAGGCTGTCAAAAGTGCCTTTTAGTTTTAGATTAGATTGAATGGCCATGGCTTTCCTGTTGCTTTGATGATGGTTTTATTCGTTCCATCGGCGTCAACTGACGCCGATGATCCGAAGAAGGTCAAAAAAAGAAACGAATGAAACATTCGTTTTATTATTTAAACCTATTCATTAAACCCTGGCGGCCGGCAATTGACAGGTGCCATCTGTTAATATTATACCGTTATAATACCAGTTGAAATATTATGCAGCATTATCCCATAATGGTCGCTAATATCTTCGATAAATTTTGTTTATAAGCCGGGAAACTAAACCTGTCCATCACATGTTGTCTTTGCGGGAGATATGCAGCCGTACTATTGATTACTTTGGTAATGGCAGCGGTAATTTCCCCAAGGTTATCCGGGTCAACCAATAAACCAAGCTTTCCATTATCCAGCGCATCAACCGACCCATCTTTATTACCGGCAATAACGGGCTTACCATAATACATTGCTTCGATGAATACAATGCCAAAACCTTCTTTTTTACTCGGCATTACATACACATCCGCTATGCTGTAATGCGCCCCCAATTCTTCCTCCGGGATAAAACCAACCAGTATAACCTGTTGCTTTAAGCCCAGTTCTGCAATGATTTTATCTACCCGATTTTTTTCGGCCGAATCATATTTTCCTATAACGAGGTATTTAATATGGGGGAAATTTTGCTTAAGCGCCTGTACCGCAAAGAGCATATTATCATATCCTTTATATTGTTCCCTCGATGATAGCCGGGTAAGGGTTAACAATACCTGGTCGCCGGGATGAATGCCATATCGTTTTAAGAGTGCTTCATTTTTAACCGATACATCCTGAACCGGCAAATAAGGATCGAGGCAGTTATTAAGCACGGTACAATTTTCCGCCGGAAAACCGTGAACGGATAATACTTTATCCCTGGTAAAACGGCTTACTGCCAATACATGGTCGCATTTTTTTAGCATCAGCCGCTTTGTAAAAGACAAGCTACCCCAAATTTCTATACCATGTGCCAATAGCACCACCGTTGTTTTTGGAGAAAGCAATTTTATTAACCAGGCCGCCAGTAATAAATTGATATGGCTTATTACCACCAATTTGCTGCCAATGCCCTGCCGGATAGCGTGGTTCATAAACGCCATTTTGTTTTCACCAAAGCCTTTAAAAACAGTGGCGGGAAAATACCTGCTGTCGAGGTCCTTGTCCTGGTCATACATGGACACAATTTCAATCGAACTGCCTGGATGTTCATTGCTGATTTCGTACAATGCCTTGCCTGCAGAGCGGGACACTTTTTCTATGCCGCCGGTAGCAGAAAAAATACGAAGCGTTAAGAATAGTGTGCGATCAGGCAAGTTGTTGCTGGTGTTGGGTGATCAATAAAGCTGTCAGGTATTGCGACCAGTGCATATCGCCCTCTATAAACCGTTTGTAATACCCATTCTTATCATTTACCGTAATGTCTTTGGCAAATTCGTTGTTGGCAAACCAATCCCTGAAGGGAAAGGAGAAGCCCATTTTAGGCCGGTTCCAGATGGATTCCGGCAATATGTCTTTAAAGGCATCTATCAGCATTTGTTTACCGTTATTGCCTTTATATTTTTCCGTTGAATGAATGTGCAATGCCAGCCTGATAAAATTAGCGTCCAGGAATGGCACCCGTATTTCCAGCCCGTGCGCCATGCTCATTACATCGGCATCCCGCAGCAATTGGTTTTGCATATACATATTGGTTTCTATCCAGCTTGCCTGGTTGGGCGGTGTAAGGTGGTCAATATTGGTAAGCCTTGGCTGGTCGGACAGTATTTGCCAGATCTCTTTTTCGTGTGCGCCCAGGTTTCTAGCAATTTCGTGTGGGGTAAACTGGCCCCTTAAAAACAGGAACCTGCCAACAGGGCCACCGAGGCTTAGGTAGGCAAGCCTGCGCATTTTTTTGGACCCACTGAAACGGCCGGCCCTTAATACCGGTTTTGGTAATTGTTCAAAAAACAGGGCCGCTTTTATCCGCTGAAAGGATGGGTAGCCCCCAAATAATTCGTCGCCCCCAATACCACTTAACACGGCTTTTAACCCCGATTCCCTGGCGTATTTACTGATAAACCAGGTATTGATGCCATCACTGCCCGGCAGGTCCATGGCATCGATGATGGAGGGCAGGTATTGATGAAAATCTGATTCCTTTAACAGGTGCTGGTGATGATTGCAGCTTAAATTTTGTTGTACTATGTCCTGGTATTTTTTCTCCGAAAAACGGTTGTCTTCAAAATACAGGGACAGCGTATTTAATTGCTGCTGGTCTTTTTGTGCTAGCAGGGCAATGATGCTGGAATCGAGCCCGCCGCTTAGGAAAACACCGATGGGTGCATCTGCCAGTAAATGCCGTTTTACCGCTTGTTGTAAAGTATCTTGTACCAGTGCAATGGCTTCTGCCCGGTTGGTAATTTTTTCCAGGTAACTATAGCGGTTAAATGCCGTTGCATGAATACGGCCATTGGTAACATTGTATTGCAGGTAGGTACCTTTTTCCAACGGGTGTACATGCTGTAAGGTAGTAACCGGCTCCGGCAGGTGTCCATAAGCCATCAGGTACACGGGCCAGTGGGGGTTGGCCTGTTGCAGGTATGGCACCAGCTCCAGTGCCTTTACCTCGGAGGCAAATGCAATCCCTTCTTCGGTGATGGCAAAATAAAGTGGCTTAATACCGGAGGGATCCCTTACCAAAAAAATATCTTTGGTTTGTGCATCCCATAAAGCAAAGGCGTACATACCGTTAAATCGCTGGAATGATTCTACGCCCCATTCCGCAAATGCTGCCAGTATTACTTCTGTATCGGTACCGGTAGTAAACCGGCAACCCAGGTTCTGTAGTTCAACTTTTAATTCGGGATAGTTGTATAACTCGCCATTATAAGTGATCCAGTAACGTTCCTGCAGGTAAGACATGGGTTGGTGCCCTGCGCTGCTTAAATCAATGATGGAAAGGCGGCGATGTCCCAATACAAGGTGATCGGCCTCCGCACTATACACGCCTTCGTCATCCGGCCCACCGGCTTTCAGCAAGGTACACATATCCTTAACCGTTGGTTCAATGGAACAGGTGGGTAAACTGCGGTTAATTATTCCGGCAATTCTGCACATTCGATTACCGACTAACCATTAGGGTGAGCTGCATGTTTTTTGTTGATATAATAATCGTAGTTGCCGGTAAAATCAGCATAAGTCTTTTTAATCCCGTCCTGCAGGCTTATTTCCGCCTTCCATCCTAAACCATTGATACGATCTACATTCATCAGTTTGCGGAAAGTGCCATCGGGTTTGGATGTATCAAATACCAGCTCGCCTTTAAAACCGGTGGCATCTTTTACCATAAAAGCAATTTCAGCAATGGTATTGTCGTGCCCTACCCCAATGTTTACAATCTCATTGCCTTCATATTCTTTCATCAGAAATACGCAGGCTTTGGCTGCATCTGTTGAATGCAGGAACTCCCGTAGCGGCGTACCGGTTCCCCAAACGGTTACGGTTGGTTCGTTGTTAACAGTGGCTTCATGAAACTTACGGATCAGCGCCGGCAATACATGCGAATTCTGGAGATCATAATTGTCTCCCGGTCCGTATAAATTGGTTGGCATGGCGCTTATAAAGCGGCAACCATATTGTTTTTTATAATACTGGCACATTTTAATGCCTGCTATCTTGGCGATGGCATAGGCTTCGTTGGTAGGTTCCAGCGGGCCGGTAAGCAGGTAATCTTCCTGCAAAGGCTGTGGCGCATTTTTTGGATAAATGCAACTGCTGCCTAAAAACAAGAGTTTGGTTACACCCGTGCGGTAAGCTTCGTGTATGATATTGTTCTGAATACATAAATTATCATATATAAACTCAGCGGGGTATATATTATTGGCATTGATTCCACCTACTTTGGCAGCGGCTAAAAACACGAATGCCGGCTTTTCCTGTTCAAAGAATGCTTTTACCAAATTGTGATCCCGCAAATCGAGTTCTGCAGAGGTTCGGGTAACCAGGTTGGTATAGCCCGATTCCTGCAACAGGCGGTAAATGGCTCCACCCACAAGGCCGCGGTGGCCGGCGACGTAAATTTTATCGGATAGTTCCATGTCTGATGTATGATGTCTGATGTCTGATGTCTGATGTATGATGTCTGATGATTTTATGGTTGTTACTTTCTTTTATTCTTTGTAGTATCCTTTTTTATATCTGAAGGATGTCTGATGTCTGATTTTGAGCAGTATTTTGCTTAATACTCCGTTATACTTTTAAAGCGGTTAGTTGCATTTTTATTTAATACTTCAATTTATTCTTGCGATGGTCTGGAATTTAATAGATTATCTTCTTTATTGACATTTAATTAGTTATGCAGTATGTCTTATTATAAAGATGAGTTTGATTTTGCGTTTTTTAAAGGGAATGGGTGCATTTAAAATTGTGGCGGTATTTTGACCTCACCCCTAACCCCTCTCCCAGGGAGAGGGGAACTGCTCTCTGTTTTTATACAACTGATTTACAACTAGTTAGCTTGTTTTATTAAAATTTAAGACGTAATCATTACAATGTTGTTTCCCTAATTAAATATCGAATTTATTAATCCACTTAAACACTATTAATCAATGACTTAACAATATTTACCTAAAACTAAGGATAAAGTAAATTCAGTGACATCCATAAATCCAATAGATCGGTGATTCAGACCACTTAATATTTCTGAATCACAGATTAAAAAAGATTAGATGATTACACGGACTTAAAGCATTTCTTCAGTGGCCTTCAGAAAAGCAAAATCAGTGACATCTATAGATACATTAAATCGGTGATTCAGATTAATTGTACTTGTCAGAATCACAGATTAAGAAATATTAAGTGATTACACGGAAAAAAATTAGACATCAGTCATAAAAAGAAGGGTGCTACAAAAAAGATAAAAACGGTAACAATCCTAAAAAAATCAGACATCAGACATCCTACATCAGACATAAAAGCATCACCCATCGGACATAAGAATTGGCTCCAAATTCTTTTTATCAAACTGCGCACTTAACTGCAGCCCCAGCGAATCAATCCTCACTCTTGCCTTATTGCCTTGTATTTCAACCAGGATGCCGTGGTAGTTCATCATTAACCCCTGCTTGATGCGTACCCTGGTATTCACGGATAGTTTGGTGGCATCTTCTACCTGGATATCGCTGAATTCATTTAAAAATTTTCGGATGGTATAGATATCCTCGTCTTTAATGCGGGCAGGTTTGCCCAGCCAATACACGAAATTAAGTATCCCGTTTACCTGTCTCAGGTCCCACTTTTTATCATCTTCTATGCGTACAAAAACATAAGATTTGAAAATGGGTTCCAATACCACCTTTTTGCGATCGCTCCACTGTTTTACCACTTTATTAAGCGGACAATAATTTTCAATGCCTCTTTCTTCCAATAGCTGTGCTACCTTTTTCTCCCAGCGGGGCTTGGTGTATATCGCAAACCAGTAAAGTTTATTTTCTTCCATAATACCATAGCTTCGCTTCCCTCAGTCACAGGTTAAATTGACTGAAGCAGCGGTTTTTATTATTTTAATCCAATCATAACCGGGTGTTACCAAACAAATTCAGTTGATTCAACTTCAATTTGCTTTATTACCGTTCCACCATTCTTTCTTCTATTCTTTGATATGATATTTATCGCCCGTTAAATGATAAAAACCAACTCAATTAACTTAAATACATTTTGCATCCAACTCCTTTAAGTTACCACTTAAAAAATCAGCTCCCGAATAAAACAGGCCTAATTAATTAATTTGCCCCAAGACGCGGGTAAACCATTTATAAAAAATAGTTCATCCAAACTATTCCGTTATGCTCGAATGCTTTATTTCATGCTTCGTTTTAGCTTTCTCCACATCTTTTTTAGCCCCAGGAAATCTGATTCGTTGTCATCAATGGCATAGCCGTAACCATACCCATATCCATAACCGTACCCATATCCATAACCATACCCATAACCGTTGCCAATATTACCAATAGAAATGCCCCTCTTTTTAACGCCGTTGAATACAAGGCACATATTATTGAACTTTTTCTGCTCATGCAGATCATTGATCATCTTTATAAAAGACTTTGGCGTGCGGTCGTGCCGGATTACATAAAGGGTTACATCACCGTAATCTTTCATCAATTGCGCATCTGTCACCGGCCCGATGGGTGCAGTATCAATGAACACATAATCGAACTCCTCTTTTATTTGCGCCATCATTGTAACAAATGCCGCCTTGCCAATTAATTCTGTTGGATTTGGAGGAATGGCACCTGCCGGTATAATGAATAGGTTGGGAATGTCTGTTTTTCTGACAATCTGTTCAAAACTGGCATTGCCTACAACAAAATTGGAAATACCCGGCTCACGGGACACATTCATTAGTTTACTCAACTTGGGTTTACGCAGATCCATTTCCATTAAGGCCACTTTTTTACCAGTGAGGGTAAAACTGATGGCAAGGTTAATG
>JBKJUP010000064.1:0-46612 GCA_046590675.1 Ferruginibacter sp.
AGCATAATATAGCAATGGTGGTCCAAAAACGGGCGTTCATTGAAAAACCGGTCGCTACTCCGGGAAAGAAAGCTGTTGTCATCTTTTATAAAATCAGGCTCGTATTTACTATCCACAAACCAATCCTGTTTGTGGAAAACAGCATATCTTGGTAGCACCTTAATTGCCTTAATCCAAACCTGGTGAAAGGCTTCATACTCCTGGTCAGATAGCGTGAATATTTTAGGTAGTGTGGCTTCAAACACCACTGTTATATCACCCATCTTAGATAGAATGCAATCATGCTCCACACCTTTAATGGGTAAGATGTTTTCCAGTTTCCTTTCCATAGAAAAATAGTTTTCTTGAATTTGATTTAACTAATGATGGCACACTCCGTTTGGCTATTTTTTTCATCATGCCATATTCGCCATGCGTGTTACTTAGCCTGTAGATGAAAATGAATAGTGACGTTCCGGCACAGGCAATTATTCCAAGGCAAACAAAGGTGTTTAGGCCAATGATATACATAATGGCAAACAGGATTAGCAATGCAATTAAACCGCCCCCGAGATACCAGATATACTGAGCTTTCAGCCCCTTAAACTCAATACTTTTATTAATGCCTTTATTGATTTGATAAACACTGTTTGCCATGGTAGAGCGTGATAATTTATATCCAAAAAAACTTTTAATAACGGTTGCCACTACTACTAAAAAGACACAACTGCCGAACCATGCCGCAGCTAACTGGTAATTGTTTTATCTGTTACCTCAATGCCTGACAGATCTACTTTTACGGAAGCTTGTGCACCTTCCAAAACACCACGTGCCTCCGTTGGCGTTCTACCGTGTGGACACATCTTTTGCCATCATCCAGCCATTGTAAGTATCATAAAATTTTTCTAATCCTATCCACAATGTTGTGATACCAGGTTTTCTTTCAGAGGCGTATCCCTTCCATCCGCCAAGCCGTGCTATTACCCAAGTCGCATACTGCAAGGTAGATTTCTTGTAAGGGTTCTTTAATTTTTCCGTTTTACCTTCCATCTTTTTACATTGCATATCTGCACATTTCATTTCTGATTTTGTAAAGCATATATCTGCAGGCAATCCTGCATCTTCGGGTTCATCCCAGGCAATACGCATCTGGAATATTTTTATAATGGCATCAAGCATCAACAAGCATAACTTTTTTATTGACCTGCCACTCTCCAGTTCACTGGCTTCAATATTAAATCCTTCTTTTTTTAGTATCCGAAATACTTCTTCTATTATCCATCGCCAACTGTACCATTCTATTATCATTAATGCTTCACTCAATGTAGTAACAGGTATGGTTGTAAGCAACCTCCAGCATACCTTTTGTTTGGCTGTACCTCCTATTTCTTTTGCTTCAACAGCCCAGAGTTTTACGGTGGCTGCTGCGGTTTTAGCCGTTCTGCTGCTATTTTTTAATTCTACTTCCGTAAATCTTACTTCTAGTTTTGCTGTTCTTTTCTTTTGACCTTTTCTGTTATCGCCATCAATTTTAATTTCGTAAGTGCCTGCCACTTTACACTTTGATAATTTACTAAATAATTTCCCTCCTTCGGGCAAAGCCCTGTCTGATTTTGCCCGTATCAATAGGTTAGTCTGGGCATCTGGTATGGTGGCAAATTGCTCGTAAATATCGCCTTCCCGATCCTGCACTATTATCACCATCGCTGCCTCCTTCAAACTTGCTTTGGTTGATTTGGAAGAAGCCTGCCATTTATTAGACTCTTTGTTTTCTATGGTAAGTTTTTTATACCTGTGCCTGTCTTTGGTTGCTTTATCTTCTCTTTCTAAAGAGCGGTTCCATATGTGTACAGCGCAATATCCGTAAGGAAAACAATTGGCTGCATCTACTACCAAAGAAGGATGTATCATAAAACCCAACCCGTTTTTGGGAGCATTCGTTGTACCTATTGAATCATCTTTATTTATCCTGTTTTTATGGTTATATAAATTTATTTCCGAAGTGTCCTGTATACTCAATACCACCTTGCCCTTTACAGCTAAAGCACATCGCTTGCTGATACTTGATGTTATTACACTTTCAGGCGTACGTTCATTTTCCAAAAAACGGTAATGCCCCTTTTGTACAGAACTGCTCTGGCTTATCTGACGAATTGAATGACTACCTCTAACCAGTAAATCTCTTACAAATTTATTCCCACGTTCATCCAAACGCTTATCTCCAAAACTATCCTTAAACGATGATGTCAACATATTTTTGAGCCAAAGCTACAAAAGATGTGTCCACACGGTAGGCTAACGAGTGCGACGCAACCGATGCTAAATCAAGGCACTGTTGCCCGGACAAAAATTATTTTACCAGCCAAGTATCCATGCAAAAATGAGTGGCGCCACAATGGTTGCATCACTTTCTACAATAAATTTTGGTGTGCTGATATCTAACTTTCCCCAGGTAATTTTTTCGTTGGGAACTGCGCCTGAATAAGAGCCGTAGGAAGTTGTACTGTCGCTGATCTGGCAGAAATAACTCCAGAAAGGAACATCGTGCCATTCAAGATCCTGGTACATCATTGGCACTACGCATATTGGAAAATCGCCTGCAATGCCGCCACCAATCTGGAAAAAACCTACTCCTTTGCCGAATGAATTATTGCGATACCAATCTGCCAGCCATACCATATACTCAATACCACTTTTCATAGTGGTAGCCTTTAATTCATTCTTTATAATGTAAGATGCAAAAATATTTCCCATGGTGCTGTCTTCCCAACCTGGCACCACGATCGGAATATTTTTCTGCGCCGCAGCAAGCATCCAGCTATTTTTTGGATCAATTTCATAGTACTGTTCCAGCACACCACTTAGCAGCATTTTGTACATGTATTCGTGCGGAAAATAACGCTCTTCTTTATCATCTGCATCTTTCCATATTTTATGAATGTGTTGCTGTAATCTTCTGAAAGCTTCCTCTTCAGGAATACAGGTATCTGTAACGCGGTTGTAGTGATTTTCTAATAAATCCCATTCTTCCTGCGGACTCAGATCGCGGTAATTTGGTACCCGCTTGTAATGACTGTGCGCCACCAGGTTCATGATATCTTCCTCGAGGTTGGCACCGGTACAACTGATAATTGAAATTTTATCCTGGCGGATCATTTCTGCCAGGCTTAAGCCTAATTCAGCAGTACTCATGGCTCCGGCAAGGGTCACCATCATTTTACCACCTTCGTCCAGGTGTGTTACATATCCTTTAGCAGCATCCATCAAAGCAGCCGCATTGAAATGCCGGTAATGATGTTCAATAAAATTTGAAACGGGTCCTTTGTTCATTTTATATGTTTAAGGTTGCAAAAGTAATTTTTTTTGCGCAGGTAAAAACAGCCAATAGCGCTTGCATTGTTTGAAATGTTTGCAAAATGACCACATTCTGATGGCCAGTTTTACACAGTTATCCATCAATACGCACAGTTAATAAATAGCTGCTGAAAAATAGTACATGAAATAAATTATGTTCACAAGTCGGCTTATCTTTAAAATGCCTGATCAATAATGACAGTTATTGATTGAAATATTGAACCATATACTTACCAATGAAAATTGAATACTGCCCATTAATATCTAGTGCATACCCCCTTACATAAAAAAGAAAATTATAATAGAAGAAAACACTAAAAGCGTTTTGAAAACATATTTTCTAACTCGTTCAAATAATAAATAGTTTATAAAATTCAGGAAAAACCATCTTTTTTGAAACGATTTTCAAGTGTAATATTGAATACAGTTCAGCCTGGTTATTAATTAGTAAATAGCTAACTGTAACCGTTTGTGCTTATCAATACTCATTATAGTAACTAATTGCTTAACTTATAAAAGTGTATAAAATGAAATCAACAACAACTTATTCAAAATATCTTTTTAAGACCAATTTTAAGAAGAGAATTTTTGCCTGTTTGATCGATTATCTGTTGATTTTTGGATTTACCTTTTTATATATTTCTACCTTCGGTGATATTGATAGTGATGGCGGAAAAGCTGTACATGGGTTGTTGATTTTACCCATTCCAACTATTTGGTTTATATATTTTGTTTTGATTGAAGCGCTCAGCGGAGCTACACCAGGCCACATGCTCCTTAAACTGAAAGTTGTAACAATTAGTAACCGCAGCGAGATAAATTTTAGCCAGGCTTTAAAACGTCATTTACTTGACCCAATTGATATTTTACTATATGGTGTACCGGCAATTGTGGTAATAAAAAATTCCGAATTTCACCAACGACTTGGAGATATTTGGGCAAATACAATTATTGTAGATACCACTGACCCGGAACAATATAGTTCCCCATCTTATAATGTAGAAAAACAGCAATCAATTATTTATCCGGCTGGAATGTTCAAAAACTAACCTGCCAATTACCTGTTGCAAGAGATCAACCAACGGTTTCTACATGAACGTTATCAGTAACCAACTCCTTTGGTGTTGTTTCTTGTTTCGACGCTTTATTTTTGAGATAAGGTAAATAATGCTGTTCGTAGAATTGCTTTTTATAATCTTTATAATGACTTACAGCACCAACGCGGCTCATAAATTTTATATAATACCAGGCAAAATCTACCTGGTGGGGTTTAAAACCACTCCTTGCACTTTTAGGGTATAGGTGATGATTGTTGTGCCATTCACCGGCAACATAACCCGGCCATAGCTGGTTTACAGAATTATCTTTTTGATTGTGATCTATACCTTCCCGTTGCTTGTCTTCACCTTTTCCATGCCCTTCGTAATTAAAAGTACGCACGCCAACAGCCCAAAATCCGGCAGCACCAAATAAACTAACAGCCAATGCATGGCCGCCAATAAGATAAAAGGTAAGGTACCAAAAAGTCCAGTTAAGAATCCAGTTAAGAATAGCGCCTGTTGGATTTACATAAGATCCCCAACGTTGGTATTGTGCATAGGTATTGCCTTTTATACCCGTGTGTTTCATCAGTAACTTAACCCGGTTGTAACAAGCTTCACTCAAATTTTTTGCAATGGGCTGATGATTTACATCGGCAAGAAAACAGTATAAAAAACCTGCGTTTGCATTGTAAGGATCGCCGGGTTGATCTGATTTGGCATGATGTACATGATGCGATATCACATAAATTTCTTCCGGAATTACATTTATTGTAAGGTTCTGTGTAAAGAAACGCCAGAATTTATTTCGGAATGTGTATGCGCCATGGGTGCAATAACGATGATGCCAGATGGTGCCATGGGTGCCCATAAAAATCATACTATATAAGAAAACCGCCAGGGCCGTCCACCAGGTAAAGAAATAAAATATGAAAACAAGAAAGCAGGGAGCCAGGCACAAAACCTTAAACCAGCTAAAAAATGGTAACCAGTTTTTGCGATCGCTGAATACATTTAACCTGGAAAAAAATTCTTTAAAGATTTGGCCGCTGGTAGGTTTTACTAAAATTCCCTTGTCGTCTTTCCATCCATAGGAAGGAACTTGTAATACGTGGTCTAAAAAAGGCATTATGGTAGATTTATGAAGTGTAACCCTTCATTGTAAAACAATGTAGCTTATTGAATACTAGTAAAATGTTGAGGCATCTTGTAGCGGAAGCAATGGGCATTAATAATTATGATTATGGTTTATCTGATATTGGTAATGGTTATGCTTAAATATTACCTTATCAGAAAACCGGCAATGCCTAAGTAGATTGTGTATCGCAGAGATTAAGGTAAGATATGCTTATTCATCGACTTAACAGTTTTTATTTAATCATTGGTTAATACTTCGTATATGCTTTTCGCTATATGTTTGACCTTTTGATGATTCCATTCAGCTGATTAAAATTCTTTGTAATCTGTATATCTATTTCTCTTGCACGAAAAAGCCTGTCATTTTTTTGACAGGCTTTTTCAAATATTTTATGTGCTTATAGCTAGCTACGCCTAATTTTCCTTTCCACTTCCACATTACCATTAGCCGTACATTTTAATTTAAGTGCATACGCATCGTTCATAATGGTTACGTAATAACGTGTTGTTCCTTCAAAACTTAATTCCAGTACTTTTTTTGCAACGGAATATCCCTCATATTTTTTAGCCAATTGCAATGTGATGTCCATCGGTATGGATGATGATGCCACAGTTCGGGAGGTACCGACTAATTCACCATCTTCATTGTATGCAGCATTTATCTCATTGCTGTTGAGCATAAATGTGGCAAAATAAAAGTCACTGGTTTTTTTCCAGCTAACATTTTTGGCAGACGCAAAATCATTTAAAAATGCAGCTTTAATTGTTGAATTTACATTGTCGCTATCAAAGGCGAACGTGAAGGAACAGAGCAGCATCATGGCTGCGGTTAAAAGGGTTACTAACTTTTTCATAACTATACTTTTTTTGGTTAATTGATGACCGCCTCATGACTGGCAGCTTTTGCATACACCAAAGATATAGGGGTGTACAAACCATTTTAATGGGTTATTGACAAGGTTAACAGGTAAAATAAATGTTTGCTATGAATGGTAACCGCCACTAAGAAATAAGTGATGTTCTATACCAAAACTCAATACAGTAAAGGATTTTTATGGATTCTTAAAAAAAAGCCAAATTATGTATTGCATTTGTTAAATAGTAATAACGGTTTTAACATTATGGTAATTAATCAGTCGAATCATTAAAACTTATCTTTATAACAATTCAAATAGTGCATATACTCTCATTAAAATCAACAAAATAAATATGAACTACCTCGCACATGCATTTCTTTCTTTTAATGATCCTTCGATTGTTACTGGTAATATGATAAGCGATGTGGTAAAGGGTAAGATGAAATTTGATTACCCGGAAGCCATTCAAAAAGGCATTATGCTGCACAGAGCCATTGATGAGTTTACCGATACACATGAGGTTACCCGGCGGGCAAAAATATATTTTAAAGTTCCATACAGGTTATATGCAGGTGCATTTATAGATATTGCGTACGATCATTTCCTGGCAAATGATAAAAACCAGTTTGCCACCGAAGAAAGCCTTTATACATTCAGCCAGTCAACCTATAAAATTTTAGATAATAATATGGCTTTTCTTCCGCCAAAATTTCTTCGTATGCTTCCTTACATGAAAGCACATAACTGGTTGTATGGTTACAGGCTGAAAGAGGGCATTGAAAAGAGTTTTGATGGTATGGTACAACGAGCCGTTTACCTGTCGGATGCTTCTGAAGCATATAAGTTGTTTTTAAAACATTACGATGAACTCGGCCAGTGTTACAGTGAATTCTTTCCGGCCCTCAAGGATTTTACACTACACCAGCTATCACAAAATGGAAATAAATAATTGAATCCAATTATATTTGTCACTCAATAATTTAGCTTAAACATGCAAAAAATTTCATTCGTACTTATTTTATTGGTTGTTTGTTTTCAGGCAGGCGCACAATCAAAATTGCCCCCTGTAGATAAATCACCTATGGATATGAGTTATTACCCCAACGGATACCCTGTATTAAAAATTCAGGATAAAATATCTGAGCCCCTTATTGCAAGGGTTATTTTTAGCAGGCCTCAAAAAAACGGGCGTACCATCTTTGGAGAATTATTGGAATACGGACAGGTTTGGAGATTGGGTGCCAATGAAGCTTCTGAAATTGAATTTTTTCAACCCGTTAAAATTAGTGGTACAAGGATTAAAAAAGGCCGTTACACCATCTACTGTATTCCTTATGCTGACAAATGGACAATGATCATCAACAAGGAAACGGATACCTGGGGTAGTTTTAAGTATGATGAAACCAAAGACGTTGTCCGTATTGATTTACCGGTGCAAAAACAAACAGAAACTTTAGAAGCCTTTGTAATGGCATTTGATAAAACTGCAACCGGCGCCAACTTAACCATCGCCTGGGATAATTTAAAGGTAGATATGCCCTTTAGCTATTAAAGGCTGATTAATTTTTATGTTGACCCGGCAATTTGCCGGGTTTTTTTGTAGATATTTACAACATGTGTGGTATAGCTGGAATCTTATCTGCTAATAGTTTGCTGGTAACAAAAGACAGGTTATTGAGTATGATGGATGCCATCGGTCATCGTGGACCTGATGGCGCAGGTTATTGGATCAGTGAAGATGAAACAGTTGCCCTTGGCCATCGCCGGCTTGCAATCATCGACCTGTCAATAAATGGAATCCAGCCAATGCACTTCCATCAAGCTGGCAATGATCCATACCATTTACCTGATGCACATCTTACCATAACCTACAACGGCGAAATTTATAATTATATTGAACTTAGAGAAACACTTTACAAAAAGGGCTATCGCTTTCATTCAACCTCCGATACAGAAGTAATATTGGCAGCTTATGATTGTTGGAAAGAAAACTGTTTACAATATTTTGATGGAATGTTTTCTTTCGCCATCTGGAATGAAAAAGAACAAACCTTGTTTGCTGCAAGGGACCGCTTTGGTGAAAAGCCTTTCTATTATTATGAAAACAATGATCAGTTTGTTTTTGGCAGTGAAATGAAAGCGCTTTGGGCCGCCGGAATTTTTAAAAAGCCGGATGAAAAAATGGTGTTGAATTTTTTAACACTGGGCTATGTTCAAAATGCCAACGATAAAGAACAAACGTTTTTCCAGGAAATTTATAGCCTTCCACCTGCTCACTATTTAAAAATTAGTTTAAGTAATTTTAAGGTAGTTGTACATCAGTACTGGTCGCTGGACAAAGAAAATACAATCAATATTTCATCAGCAAATGCTATTGCAGAATTTGAGGCGCTTTTTAAGCAATCAATCAGCAGGCGTTTGAGAAGTGATGTACCGATAGGCACAAGCCTTAGCGGTGGGCTCGATAGTTCCTCGATAGTTGCAGTCATCAATAAAATACAGCAACAACAAAAAAAACCTAAAACTTTCTCGGCTGTTTTCCCGGGATTTGTAAGCGACGAATCGATCTATATTAAAGCCGTTGTAAGAAAGTTTCAGCTACAAAATTTTCAAACTACTCCCAATATAGATGGCTTTATAAACGATTTTCAATCGCTTTGCTACCACCAGGAAGAGCCCTTTACTTCTTCAAGTATATATGCCCAATACAAAGTATTTGAATTAGCGAAGCAACACGACATTAAGGTTTTATTGGATGGCCAGGGGGCAGATGAAACCCATGCTGGTTATCATAAATACATCCACTGGTACCTGCAGCAACTGGTAAGCAGAAAAAAATTCATGACAGCAAAGCGGGAAAAAGAAATTTTCAGAAAAAAACAAATTCCTTTTAAATGGGGAACTCAAAATTACCTGGCTGCCTATTTTCCTGCACATGCTTCTTTGCAAATGGAAAAAAATGAATACAAGCGTATTGTTCGCCAACCAGATATAAACCCCGATTTTATTGTTTCTCTAAGAGGAAGAGAATGGGAAGGAATTCATAAACCTATTATCACGAAGTTGAATGATATTTTATTTTTCAATACACAGGTGATGGGTTTGGAAGAGTTACTGCGCTTTGCTGATAGAAATAGTATGGCGCATGGAAGAGAAGTAAGGTTGCCATTTTTAAGTCATAAATTGGTTGAGTTTATTTTTTCATTACCTGCCCATTTTAAAATACAGGATGGCTGGACAAAATGGTTGTTACGCACTTCAATGAATAAAAAACTGCCCGATTCAATTGTATGGCGCACCGAAAAAGTTGGCTTTGAGCCACCTCAAAAGCAATGGTTAAAAGATGAACGTATGCAGGAATTTATACATGAATCAAAAAGGAAACTGGTAACCAGCCATATTTTAAAATCAAGTGTATTAGATAAAAAAATAATTCCAAAATCGGCGCATGAGGCGGATAATTTTGACTGGAGATATTTATGTGCCGCACAAATATTATGATGTGCCTTTAAAGTATTATTTCTCACCTTTTCACTTCAATAATTTATACAGATGAAATTAGCTACCAAAATCATTCATGCTGGTGCAGAGCCAGACCCAAGTACAGGAGCCATTATGACTCCGATTTTTCAAACATCTACCTATGTACAATCGGCTCCCGGTCAACATAAAGGTTATGAATATGCCCGCAGTCAAAACCCTACCCGTAAGGCACTGGAAGATGCACTCGCAGTAATTGAAAATGGCAAGTATGGCCTGGCATTCAGCAGTGGTGTGGCGGCAACAGACGCTGTAATAAAATTATTAGTTCCCGGCGATGAGGTCATTGCTGCAAACGACATGTATGGTGGAACCTACCGTCTTTTTACAAAGGTTTTTGAAAAATTTGGTATTAAATTTATTTATGTTGATACTACAGATATTGCAAATGTTGAAGCCGTAGTTACTGCTAAAACGAAATTATTGTGGATAGAAACGCCTACCAACCCGTTGATGAATATTACAGACATTGCTGCAGTATCGGTAGTGGCAAAAAAGGCCGGTGCCATTTTATGTGTTGACAATACTTTTGCATCGCCCTACCTGCAAAACCCGCTTGATATGGGCGCAGATATCGTAATGCATTCTGCCACAAAATATCTCGGTGGCCATAGTGATGTCATTCAAGGTGCACTTATCATGAACGACGACATATTGAGGGAACAATTATATTTTATTCAAAAAAGTTGTGGTGCAGTTCCCGGGCCCATGGATTGTTTTCTTGTTTTAAGGGGAATAAAAACTTTGCACCTGCGTATGCAAAGGCATTGTGAAAATGGCATTGAAATAGCAAATTATCTGAGGAGCCATCCTAAAGTTGATAAAGTTTACTGGTGTGGTTTTGAAGATCATCCCGGATATACTATTGCTAAAAAACAAATGCGTGGTTTTGGTGGTATGATGAGTTTTACACTAAAAGATGACACCATTGCTGCTGCAAATAAAGTTCTTTCTTCCACCAAAGTTTTTGCACTTGCGGAAAGCCTTGGCGGAGTAGAATCGTTGATTAATCATCCGGCTTCAATGACCCATGCTTCCATACCCAGGGAAGAGCGCATAAAGA
The DNA here is from genome assembly GCA_046590675.1 of Ferruginibacter sp. Taxonomy (GTDB): domain Bacteria; phylum Bacteroidota; class Bacteroidia; order Chitinophagales; family Chitinophagaceae; genus Ferruginibacter. Next base: position 10,971 of record JBKJUP010000064.1, read on the forward strand.
ATGGCCTGGCAGATGGTTTAATACGGTTAAGTGTAGGTGTAGAAGACGCTGAGGATTTAAAGGAGGATTTGGCGCAGGCCATCGGATAACATCATGATGACGAAAAAGCAACTGAAAGATTTTTTGGATACCAGGTTTGATCAATACAACCATACCTCTTTTATTGATGATGATCCACTTGGTATCCCTCATCGCTTTACAAAAGAACAAGATATAGAAATAGCCGGTTTTTTTGCTGCTATTCTTGCCTGGGGCAATCGAAAAAGCATCATCAACTCATGCAATAAATTATTAAGGTTAATGAACAATGAACCTTATCATTTTATCATGCATGCAAACTGGGATAAAAACCCTGATAGCTTTTCTGTATTCAACAAATTTGTACACCGCACTTTTAATGAATTAGATCTTTGGCACCTGTTTAATTTTTTAAAATTTCATTACGCAGATAGTGGTGAGGCAAGCCTGGAAACTGCTTTTACCAAATGGATGTCGCCATCGGACGACACTGTAGAACAGGGCCTGGTAGGCTTTCATAATTATGTATTTGGTTTTAATGAAGATGCTAAACTAGAGCGCCATTGTAGAAAACATATTGCAACGCCTGCAAAAAAATCGGCTTGCAAAAGATTAAACATGTACCTGCGCTGGATGGTACGAACAGACAATAAAGGGGTTGATTTTGGCATTTGGAAAAACATAAATACCGCCCAGTTAATTTGTCCCGTGGATGTACACGTAGCAAGGGTAGCAAAAAAATTAAACCTGCTGCAACGTACACAAACTGATTGGCAGGCAGCGTTGGAGCTTACCCGTTATTTAAAAAGCTTAGATGCAAAAGATCCCGTAAAATACGACCTGGCTTTATTTGGCCTGGGTGTGGTAGAGCATTATTAATAAATGTCAGTTATGGAAAATGAGGAACTTGTTTCAGCCATTAACGCTAGCATGTCGCTTGAATTATCTGCTCACACTAATTTAAATGACCTGCACCATTTATTGGCGGAGCATATCAACTACCTGATTCAAAAAGATTTTCAAAAACTTGTTTTTGTACTTTACCGGGTAGACGTAAACGAAAGCAAACTAAAAGCACTGTTACAGGAAAACCGGCAGGAAGATGCCGGCAATATTATAGCCACGCTTATCATAGAACGCCAGTTGCAAAAAATTAAAAGCCGGCAGGAATACCGTGAAAAAAATAACGATATTAAGGATGATGAAAAATGGTAATTTATGATACTGTTTCCTTTTTGCGCTTTGAAACAAACATTAAATCCATCACTTTATCCTTGTCTTCTTTTTCCCTGGTTAAATCAAACATGGTTCCAAATACATGATCCCATAAAGTAGAACTTACACCAAATCCTTTTTCCTGTATTTTGTAATGATGCAGGTGATGATTGCGCCACAGAGGCTTCATCCATTTAAATGGCGGGTGCCATGCATGGATGGCGTAATGCATAGATCCATATACAAGATAGCCCAGCAAAAAGCCTGGAAAAAAAGCAAATACTACCTGTGTATTGCCCAGCAGTGATGCAACTAAATACATGAAAGAAAAAATTGCCGATGATAGAATGATACTCGGCACGGCAGGCATAAATAACCGCTTTCTATCCCTGGGATATTCGTGATGGTTACCATGAATTACATAAACAATTTTTAATGCCCGATCGCTCTCTGCCATAAAATGAAAAACAAAGCGATGCATGATGTACTCGAAAAAAGTCCAGAAAAAAACGCCACAAAGAAATGTTAAAACTATTTTTTGTATTGTAAGGTCCGCCGCTGCAGCACTGTAATAAAGCATGAAGGCTATCAATGGAAGGTACATACCCCAAATTACTAATGGATGTGTTTTGGTAAGGTATTCCAGGTAGGCATTTTTAAATAACTGGGCCTCTCCCTTGTTATGAATCTTGTCAAATTGCATAGTAGTAAAAATTAAAAAATGACATTAATACGCCGCTGTAAAAAGAAAACCCCCATAACAAGTGTTCAAATTTAATTATAACTATTTTTATGCCCAATTACGAGTGTAAAATTATGAAATTAATTACTTATTTAAAAGAGGGACAAGATCAATTGGCATTATATGTAGATGGAAGGTTGTATGACACCGATACACTGCATCCCGATCTTCCCATCAGTATGGCCATGTTCCTTAACTATTGGGAAGATTTTTTCCCATTGGCCAAGGCGGCGGAAGAAAAAATTAAAGCAGGGCTCGTAAGAAGTGTAATGGCTCAAAGCTATGAAACGGCCGAATTGTTAGCGCCGGTACCTCATCCAAGCAGTTGCAGAGATGCCTATGCATTTCGTCAACATGTTGCTGCTGCAAGGCGCAATAGAAAAGTACCGATGTTACCTGAATTTGACCAATACCCGGTTTTCTATCTCACCAATCATAATAGCATCCAAGGGCCGGGAGATGTGGTTTGTATGCCTGATCATTTTAATAAATTAGATTTTGAACTTGAAGCAGCCATCGTAATTTGTAAGAGCGGTAGAAATATTCCGGCAGCCGAAGCGAATGAATACATTGGTGGTATAATGATCATGAATGATATAAGTGCAAGGCAATTACAATTGGAAGAAATGTTGTTGAACCTGGGGCCTGCGAAAGGTAAGGATTTTGCAACGGCCATCGGGCCAATGCTTGTTACCCTCGATGAACTTGAAGCACTTGAAGTGCCTTGTAAAGAAAATCATGTGGGCAAATCCTGGAACCTGGGTATGAAGTGCAGGGTGAATGACCAACTGGTAAGTGAAGGCAACCTGAGTGATATGGACTGGACCTTTGCCGAAATTATTGAACGTTGCAGCTATGGCGTAAACCTTATAGCCGGTGATATAATTGGTAGCGGAACTGTTGGTACCGGTTGCTTTTTAGAGTTGAACGGAACAGGTAAAATAAACGATCCTAACTATAACGAACAATGGCTGCAGGAGGGCGATGTAGTTGATATGGAAATTGATGAATTGGGAATTCTTACCAATACCATTGTAAAGGATGAGAGTGATTTCAGCATTTTAAGTTTGAAAAAAATGTAAACAGAAGCTTCTTAAAATTCAAACCTAACCGCCGCTGTACCAAAAAGCATAATCTATGACAATCAACATTAGTGAATCAAAAGCGGCTGACGTTAACAGTTACCTTCAACATGCCATTGCGCCGCGGCCCATCTGTTTTGCATCTACCATTGATAAAGATGGTAATGTAAACCTGAGCCCGTTCAGTTTTTTTAATATGTTCTCTTATGTTCCACCAATAGTAGTATTCTCACCGGTACACCGAATGAGAAACAATACTACCAAACATACACTTCAAAATGTAATAGAAATACCGGAAGTTGTTATCAATATCGTAACCTACGAGATGGTACAGCAGGTTAGTTTATCGAGCTGCGAATATCCGCAGGGCACCGATGAATTTATAAAGGCTGGCTTTACAAAGCAACCCTCTTTACTGATTCAACCACCAAGAGTAAAGGAGAGCCCGGTTCAACTGGAATGTAAGGTGATAGAGATAAAGCCATTGGGAACAGGCGGTGGTGCAGGCGAGTTGGTAATTGCAGAAGTGTTGATGATTCATGTAAGCGATGAAATATTAAACGAAGAGAAAAAAATAGATCAACGAAAATTAGACCTTGTAGGACGAATGGGCGGTAACTGGTACACCCGTGCAAATGCGGATTCAATTTTTGAAGTGGAGAAACCTAATACCAATTTAGGTATTGGTGTAAATGCTTTACCCAAATCTATCAGGGAAAGTAAAATTTTAACCGGCAACAACCTGGGACAGCTTGGTAACATTCACGCAGTACCTTTTGTGAATCCAGCCTTTGATGATGACAAGCTTAAAAATATCATTCAGTATTATTCCATTAATCCGGATGAAATGGAAAACGAGTTGCACTACTATGCAAAGGAATTACTGGATACCGGTAAGGTTAAAGAAGCCTGGCAGATTCTACTTACTGCTGTCAATTAAAGTTTTACCTGATAATATTTACCCAACGTATATTGAAAAAGATGTCTCTTTTTTGCCCGTGTATTAATGCAGAATGATGGCTTAAAATATTAACACGCTGGCAATGCTATTGTACTTAGCTGGTTATTTTTCAAATAAAATCTTTTAGCAAATAACCATTTTACTAAAATGTATTTGCAAAAAATACAAATCGAAATGATATCCTCTTTGATTGTGATAAATAATAGTAATGAAAAACAGGTTTTGCTATTAATCCTTTAATTTTCCCCAATTCCTTTACAGTCCTTCGATTCTCCCATTTTTGATCAGCCTAACGCAACGTTCTTTATCGTTTAATTACAATATAGGCTTTAGAAATCTTATACAATATCCAGCTACAGGCAATCAGTAAGAGCATTACATCGGATTAAGGCCCAGTTATTTTTTTAAAAAAGCATAAAATAAAATTTGTATTTTGATTGCAATGCTTCCCATTTTGCCAACCAACTCTATTTTCAACAAACTAAATTTTATTATATGAAACGCTTATTAAAAATCATTTTCTATATTATTGTAATTTTTACAGCCTTCTCATTTATCTCCTGTAAAAGTTATTATAAAATAGTAACCGTTCCGGTAAATAACAATGCAGAAAAAGCGGCTAAAATAGATAGTCTCAAAAATAAACAACGCGACTTTATTATCCGGAATGGTAGCAGTGCATTTTATGCAAACACCCTTTCTGTAAATGCTAACGAAAACAGCATGGAATGTACACTTGAAAAATTGAATGCATCAAACATACTCTATGTTACCAGGGGCATAAATGGAAGAAAGACATATCATGCAGTTGATCCTACTGTTTTAAACGAAGTTCATATTTATACAAATCCCGATGGTTCAATAGTTTTAGGAAGCAACAAAATATACCTGGAAAAAATACAAAAAATTGAAATAATTGAAAAGGATAAACGCCGAACAACAGCTAGTCACGTCTTTGGTGCTATGATAATTACTGGAAGCATTTTACTACTAATTGTTACAATTACATTTTTAAGTAACCCTTTTTCTTTATTTTAATAAAGCATTTTACTTTGTCTATTATTATCGGAGAAAACAAGTATGTTAAACCAGGCTTTATTTCAGCAATAAAAATGCCGCAGCGAACGATCACTCACTGCGGCATTATAGTTTTGTTTGTTTTATTATTATTATTTAATCAACCCACCAAATACTTTCTTCAAAATATCCGTTGTTCTGGCAATAGGATTTTCACGGATATTTTTCTCCTCCTTAGCCACCAGGTCAAACAAAGCATTGGTTGCTTTTTCTGTTACAAATGAAGGCAAGTCGGGATTTATTTTTGTAAATGTTGTTGGAAAGGCATTGTACGTATTCACAATATCTCCATAATATTTCGTGGCATCTACTTTATCAAGCGACGATTTAATAACGGGGATAAAAGCAGCCGTTAAACTGGCAAGAGTTTTCATCCTGAAATAATGCGTTGCACTGGTATCACCACCTCTAACAATATTAATGGCATCCGTTAAAGTCATTTGTTTAATGGCATCTATAAAAATTGGTTGTGCATAGCCCGCTGCATCTTCGGCTCCGCGGTTAATGGTTAATATGGCTTTATCTACCTGTTTGCCAAGACCAACCGTTCTTAAAGTATTCTCAATTTTCTTTGCATCCGGTGGCATCAGTATTTTATAAAATGCATCACCATAAAAACCATTTTGTTTATTCAACTGCAACACAGCTTTTACCAATCCCTGGCTTAAAGCTTCCTTTATCCCCTGTGCGGCTTCAGCCTGCGTAACACCCGTGCCTGTATTTCCTGTTGGTAATTGATTTAATACATCACATCCGCTAAAAATTCCGATCAACGCAATTGCAGTAAAGATTTTTTTCATTTATATATTTTTAGTTTCATTATTCAAGTATCCTGCCAAACTATTCCCGCAACTACAGCAGGCATTGGGGAATCGGCTGCTTGCGGTATCTTCGCAAAAATTTTACAACCAGTATGAGTACACAACATTTATCAGAGCAGGAAATTATTCGCAGGCAAAAATTAGAAGCACTCAAAAAATTGGGTATTGATGCCTTTCCTGCTGCACTATATCCTGTAAACACCACATCGGCAGCCATCAAAGCAAATTACAAAGGCGAAGATAATAAAGATGAATTTACAGATGTATGTGTTGCCGGTCGTATTATGAGTGTACGTGATATGGGTAAGGCAAATTTTGCTGTGTTGCAGGATGGCGCAGGTAAAATACAGTTTTATATTAAGCAGGATGATATATGCCCGGATGAGGATAAAACCATGTACCAGACCGTATGGAAGAAACTAATTGATATAGGCGACATCGTTGGTATTAAAGGTTATGTATTTACCACTAAAACCGGCGAAACTTCGATCCATGTAAATGAATTTACACTCCTTACAAAATCATTGCGGCCCTTGCCCATTGTAAAAGAAAAAGATGGTGAAGCGTTTGATGAAGTGACTGATCCTGAATTCAGGTATCGCCAGCGTTATGCAGATCTTATTGTAAACCCCGGTGTAAAGGAAACATTTATCAAGCGTACCAAAATGATGAATGCCATCCGTGAATTTTTAAATGAAAAGGGTGCATTGGAAGTAGATACTCCTGTGTTGCAAAGCATACCGGGCGGTGCCGCTGCAAGGCCTTTTACTACGCATCACAATGCGTTGGATGTACCCATGTATATGCGCATTGCCAACGAACTGTATTTAAAGCGCCTCATAGTTGGAGGCTTTGAATGGGTGTATGAATTTAGCCGCAACTTTCGTAACGAAGGTATGGACCGCACACACAATCCTGAATTTACTGTGTTGGAATTTTATGTTGCTTATAAAGATTATGAGTGGATGATGGATACCACCGAATTGTTGCTGGAAAAGGCTGCTATAGCAACCAACGGTTCATATAAAGTTATGAATAATGATAAGGAAATTGACTTTAAAGCGCCGTACAAAAGAATTACGATGTATGATGCCATTAAAGAATATACAGGTTTTGATATCAGTGAAATGAATGAAGATGACATACGGGAGGTTTGTCAAAAACTTGGCATACATCCCGATGCAAAATGGGGCAAGGGCAAACTGATTGATGAGATATTTGGCGCTAAGTGTGAAGCAAATTATATACAGCCCACTTTTATAACTGACTACCCGGTGGAAATGAGTCCGCTTACAAAAAAGCACCGCAGTAAGCCTGGTTTGGTGGAGCGTTTTGAGTTGATTTGTAATGGTAAGGAAATTGCCAATGCTTACTCGGAGTTAAACGATCCGCTTGAACAAAGAGAGCGATTTGAGGAGCAGATAAAACTAATGGAACGGGGCGATGATGAAGCCATGTTTATTGACCACGATTTTTTAAGAGCACTCGAGTATGGTATGCCACCGACCAGCGGAATTGGTTTTGGTATAGATCGAATTGCTATGCTACTTACCAATCAACATTCCATCCAGGATGTATTATTTTTCCCGATGATGCGTCCGGAAAATATAGCCGAATAAATTACTATAACCTGCAAAAACAATCATGCTGTTGAAATAAACGGTTTGGTTGTTTTTGCTTTTTTGTGTTAACGCCTTTACAATTCCATTTTAGAATTATATCAAAAAAGTTATCTTGTATATTCTATAAAAAAAACCACCAGTAAAATATGTCACATTTTGTAAAGAAAATTTTTACCCTTTCTTTCCTTACCCTTACCTGCTTTTTAACCTCTGCTCAAAAAAAAGAACTTTCAGATGATCAGTATTTCAAAAATAACTTCAGGGGCATTGTGCAATCGCTGCCCTTTGCCACCAAATGGATCAACGACAGTCATTTTATTTTATTGAAAAACGGGAAAAAGTTTGTGGTTGATTGCAGGGATGGTGAAGAAAAAGAATTCGATGATTCCAATGTAACAGAGCTGGATTCAAAACCCTCAGTGTATAATAAAAATGGTGAATTGTACTTGAAAAAAAATGATGTAGAAGTACAGCTTACCAACGACAAAGAAAAGAAAATGAATGCCACCCTGAGTCCCGATGGTAACTATGTAGCCTATACTAAAAACAATGATCTCTATACCATTAACCTCAATACAAAAATAGAAAACCGCTTAACCTTTGATGGCACAGATTTAATATTAAATGGTTACGCAAGTTGGGTATATATGGAAGAGATACTGGGTAGGTCGGGCCAGTACCGTGCATTTTGGTGGAGCCCCGATAGCAGGAAGATAGCTTTTTTTAGAAGTGATGATACAAAGGTGCCGTTGTTTGTTATTACCAATTCGAAAGGGCTGCATGGTGAGGTAGAAAATACAAGGTATCCAAAAGTGGGTGACCCTAATCCTGCCGTGAAAGTTGGCATGGTTGCACCGGCGGGGGGTAATATTATCTGGACAAAAATTGATGAAAAAGCAGATCAGTATTTTGGACAGCCTTATTGGAAACCCGACGGAAGTAAACTACTGGTACAATGGATGCCACGCAGCCAGGATACACTTAAAATTTATGCCGTGGATACAGCCACGGGCAAACTAAATTCTTTTTACAGCGAGCAGCAAAAAACCTGGATTGACCTCGGAGACGAAGGCCAAAGAATTCATTTTTTAGAAAATGGAAAGGGATTTATCTTAACCAGTGATGTTACCGGCTGGAAGCATTTATACTATTATGACATGAATGGTAAAATGATCAATCCAATTACTGTCGGAAAATATACTGTTACCAACCTGGAATATGTGGACGAAAAAAACAAGCTCGTTTATTTTGTAGCAAGAGGGCGTGAAAACACGGCCCGAATAGATTACTATGTTATTGGCCTCAATGGCAAAAATTTAAAACGCCTGAGTTTTGGCGACTACAATCACTCCATTAATCCGTCTCCGAACGGAACCTATTTTATTACTACTTACAGTAATGCCACAACGCCAACAAAAATTACATTGGTTGATAATAAAGGAACAATTATTAAAGAACTGGGTGATAGCAAAGGTGCTGAATTCAATAATTATATACTGGCTAAAACAGAGTTGTTAAGAGTGAAAAGTGATGATAATTTATTTGATCTTCCCATGAAAGTAACCTGGCCTTTAAACATGGATCCGTCCAGGAAATACCCGGTGCTTATTTCAATTTATGGTGGCCCCGATGCCGGAACCTGCTGGGATTCGTGGGGGCTTTCCGGTACGCAGCAGTGGTATGCAAAAGAAGGTATGATACAGGTAGTAATGGATCATAGGGCAAGTGGTCATTTTGGTAAAGAAGGCGTAAACTATATGTACCGTGACCTGGGGCATTGGGAACTGGTAGATTATGAAACAATGGTAAAATGGCTGATCAATAACGGCAATGCTGATCCAAAAAAAATATGCATAACAGGCTTTAGTTATGGCGGCTATATGAGCACGCTGGCGTTAACAAAAGGTGCTGATGTGTTTATTTATTCAATGGCGGGTGGACCTGTTACCGACTGGACATTGTATGACTCACATTACACAGAACGATACATGGATTTACCCGCAGAAAATCCGCAGGGATATAAAACCAGCAATGTGTTGAATTATGTAGATAACTACAGAGGCATGATGCAGATAGTTCATGGTGAGACAGATGACAACGTACACATGCAAAATACCCTGCAGCTCATTGGTAAATTAGAAGATGCAAAAAAAGATTTTGAACTGATGATTTACCCGGGTGGAAAACATGGCTGGGGTGGCAATAAAGGATTACATTTTCAAAATTTGAAAACTCAATTTATTTACAAATACCTGCTGGAAAAACCAGTTAATAAAATGTTGCTTAAATAAAAAATGATAATTGGCAAGCTAAAAATTAATGCGTTTTAATTGTTCCATAAGGATGAAAAGTAAAAGTCCCGCTTTGAGAACCGGGATGAAGTGCAATCCCGATAGATGATCCGGGACGGGCTGCCTTTCGTTCCTCAATGCGTTGCTGCTAACAAGTGCACTTCGTTCCTCAGTATAAACTCTGCCAGTGAAGCTTAATTGGAATTCAAATGCAGGGCTAATAAAACTATTTTTCATTCAACATCCGATCGCTATCGGATCAACATTCAAAATAATCAGGAACGCGTGGCTCATAAAAACACTTCGCAATTTTGACCCTTGCGCAGTACATAAAAAGCAGTAAGCATGCTTACATTTAATTAAACAAAGAGGTCATTATATAAAGTTGCACCAGGCACTACAGAATACTTCGACAAATCTGTGATACCTGCCCTGGCCAAAACATCTTCATCAATAAAACTATTCCCGGTACAATCAACCGGTGATTGCGACAAAATATAATGCACCGCATCTGCAATAATTTCCGGGGTGCGGCTCATATTCATCAGCATTTCTCCACCCAATAAATTTTGAACAGCCGCAGTGGCAATGGTTGTTTTTGGCCAAATGGTATTGGCTGCAATCCTGTACTCTTTTAATTCGGCAGCAAGCCCCAAAGCAATCATACTCATATTGTATTTGCTAATGGTGTAGGCCAGGTGGTTTTTAAACCATTTCATATCCATATTAATGGGCGGCGATAAATTAAGAATGTGTGCAGATGATGATTTTTTCAAAAATGGAATGCAAGCCTTGCACATAAAAAAAGTGCCCCTTACATTAATATCATACATCAGGTCGAAGCGCTTCGGCGCAGTTTGTTCCGTATTTGTTAAAGAAATGGCGGAAGCATTATTGACCAACACATCTATGCCACCGAATTTTTCCACGGCCTGGTTAATTATATTTTCTACCTGGTCTTCAAAACGGATGTCACATTGCACGGCAAGTGCCTTCCCCCCGGCGGCTTCCATTTCTGCTGCAGCAGAATAAATGGTTCCACCCAGTTTAGGATTTTCTTCAATGCTTTTGGATGCAATTACAATGTTGGCACCTTCCTTCGCCAGGCGCAGTCCAATGGCTTTGCCGATGCCCCGGGAAGCGCCCGTTATTATTACTGTTTTGTTTTGAAACGACATATAGCAATGTTTTTTCAAATCTAATTAAAAGAGTTTACAAAACCGGGGCATACTACGGGGCTTCATTTCAATCCATTACCCCTCTGCTAAATGAACAAATTGTTATTTAAAGCATTTTTTAAAAAAAATTAAACAATTGTTTGATTTTAATTAAACGTTTGTTTAATTTTGCGATTCAACTAATTTGTGGAAATGGAGTTTAACGAAAAACAAATACAGATCATAGAAACTGCAGAACGGCTTTTTGCATCGGATGGCTTTGATGGTGCCTCCGTGAGGGACATTGCGGATGCGGCAGGCGTAAACGTAGCGATGATTTCCTATTATTTTGGTTCTAAGGAAAAACTGATGGAAGCCTTGTTTGAATTGAGGGTTGGAACCATTAAAATAAGGGTAGAAAGCCTCATCAAAGATGAAACATTAACACCCATTCAAAAGGTAAATATGTTGATAGATGAGCATATAGACAGGGTAATGCGGAAACAGCAATTTTATAAAATCATGCTTTGTGCACAGGTTACCAATAAAAATCCTGCCATAATTGAAGCTGCCATGAAATTAAAAATCCGCAATGCTGAAGTAGTGGGCGAACTGATAAAAGATGGTCAGAAAAAAGGCGTTTTTAAAAAGAAAGTGGATGTGATATTAATGTTGAACACCATGTTTGGCACCGTATCGCAAACAATGATGAACACAGAATATTACCGCCAGTTTAACGGGCAGGAAGCAGTGCCGGACGAGGAATTTATGGACTCTTTAATCAGGAAATTAAGCATTCACATTAAGTCATTATTCAAAGTAATATTATTAAATGAAGCATAAAATCAAAACCACCGCTCTATGCCTGGCATCTTTTCTTGCACTTAGTTTGCAAGGCCTGGTGGCCCAGGAAACAAGATCAATCAGTTTACAGGAAGCTATTAATTTAAGCATCACAAACAGCCACCTGCTTAAAAACAGGCAGGCAGCAATTGAAGAAGCAACCCTGGCTGTTAAAGAAGCAAATGAACATAAGTTACCCGATTTCAGTGTCAGTGGTTCTTACCTTTATTTACCGATAAAACCCAATATTAATTTAAAGTCTGACTCAGCCGGAGGTGGCGGAGGCCCCAAAGTGTCGCAGGCAGTATATGGTATGGCTACAGCATCGTTGCCCATATATGCAGGAGGCAAATTAAAATACGCAATAGCTTCCGCAAAATACCTGGAGGAAGCTGCCAAACTGGACGCAGATCAAAATAAGGAAGCCGTTATACTCAATACAATTGATGCCTTTAGCAACTTATACAAGGCAAAAGCAGCAGTAGCATTGGTTAAAGAAAATCTTGAGCAATCTAACAAACGGGTAAACGATTTTTCTAACCTGGAAAAAAACGGTTTGCTGGCGAGAAACGATTTATTGAAAGTAGAGCTGCAATCAAGCAATATTGAACTGGCTTTGCTGGATGCAGAAAGCAACTTTAAACTATCCAGTGTAAATATGGCGCTGATGCTCGGACTGCCGGAACAAACCATTTTGGTACCTGATTCTGCCAGTTTACAATCCGTAGCTACTTTAAAAAGTTTAGATGAGTACGAACAATCTGCACTCGTAGAAAGAAAAGAAATAGGTTCCCTATCACTACAGAAAAAAGTTGCTGAGTTGCGCATCAAATCAGTGAAAGCTGATTACTACCCGAGTCTTGCCCTCACTGCAGGTTACGTGGCCATTGATGTACCAAACTTTCTAACAGTTACCAATGCCATCAATGTTGGTATTGGTGTTAAGTACAATCTTTCTTCGCTCTGGAAAACAAAAACAAAAATTGCACAGGCAGAATCAAAGGTAAAACAGGTGAGTGCCAACCAGGATATGTTGAACGACAACATTCGCCTACAGGTGAACAAAGCCTACCAGGATTATTTACTCAGTCGAAAGAAAATTGAAGTATATCAAAAATCATTGGTGCAGGCAGAAGAAAATTATCGCATCACAAAAAATAAATACGACAATACCCTTGCAACCACAACAGATTTACTGGATGCAGATATTGCGCAATTACAAAGCAAATTAAATATTACCAATGCCAACGCAGATGCGGTGGTTGCCTATAACAAACTATTACAAACAGCAGGAATTTTACATCAATAATCAATCATATTCCAAAACATACACTCATTTTATGGAACAGAAAGCAAACGAAACACCCATACAAAAAACACCGGCACCAGCCGAAGCACCTAAAAAACGCAGCAAAGGATTTATCATAGTATTGGCTTTGCTGGTAATTGGCGGAGGATGGTTTGGTGTTTCCAAGTATATACATTCATTGCATCATGAAGAAACGGACGATGCCCAGATAGAAGCCAATATAAGCCCGGTAATTCCCAGGGTATCTGGTTACGTTATTGATGTAAGGGTAAAGGATAATCAACTGGTAAAACAAGGCGACACGCTGATAGTTTTGGATAGCCGCGATCTTCAGTTAAAACTAGACCAGGCAGAAGCTGCCTTAGTAACAGCCAGGAGCAATTTTGGTGCAGCACAAGCCAGCACAATTGCAGCCAAAGCCAGCGTGAACAGCACACAGGCGGGCATATCAACAGCCAATGCGCAAATAGAAGCAGCCAAAGTAAATGTGTGGAGAACCAACCAGGATTACGAGCGCTATGCCAACCTAATAAAAGATCATTCTGTTACACAACAACAATATGAGCAGGCGCTGGCAGGCAAACAGACTGCTGAACGGCAGTTGCAGATTTTGGTTCAACAAAAAAACCAGGTGGCACAGCAAACCAATGCAGTAAGTTCTCAGAGCAGTGCAACTTCTTCACAAATCGGTGTAGCGGGCTCTATCATAAAACAACGTGAAGTAGATATAGAAAATGCAAAATTAAATCTTTCTTATGCAGTGGTAACAGCACCAACAAGCGGAATGGTTTCAAAAGTTAATGTGCAGGAAGGACAATTTTTACAGGCGGGGCAAGCTTTCTTTAGCATTGTTTCAAATGAAGGCATTTGGGTGGTTGCCAATTTTAAAGAAACCCAGTTTGAAAAAATGAGCGTGGGACAAAAAGTAATGGTACATGCAGATGCTTATCCTGGTCATACTTTCGAAGCTACACTGTCGTCTTTTGCACCTGCGACAGGGTCAAAATTTGCATTGCTTCCTCCTGATAACGCCAGTGGAAATTTTGTAAAAGTAGTACAACGTTTACCTGTTAAAATTGAATTCAACAAAAGCGATTCCCTTACAAAAGAATTAAGGCCTGGAATGAATGTAGATGTGGATGTGCATTTGGATTAAGAAAAACCATTGGTGACTTTAACCGGTTGTTGTAGTGGATATTAAAAAATAGTTTATGACTCAAATGGATTCGTTGGTAGAGTATGGCTCAAGAAGGGTTATCATAACGGTAACTGCTATACTCTGTGCCTTGTTGGAAATTGTTGATACTACCATTGTAAATGTTGCCATCAGTGATATGCGGGGTACATTAGGAGCAACACTTACCGAAGTGGGTTGGGTAATTACTGCTTATGCCATCGGTAATGTAATAGTAGTACCTATGACAAGTTGGTTGTCGCAGCAATTTGGCCGCCGCAATTATTTTGCTGCATCCATCATTATTTTTACGGTATGTTCTTTTTTATGTGGTAATGCAACAGGTATATGGGAGTTGGTGGCATTTCGCTTTATGCAAGGGCTTGGTGGTGGTGCGTTGCTGGTTACTTCACAAACAATTATTACTGAAAGTTACCCGATTGAAAAGCGTGGAATGGCGCAGGCCATTTATGGTTTAGGTGTTATTATTGGTCCAACCCTGGGCCCACCTTTGGGAGGTTATATCATAGAACATTCTTCGTGGCCGTTTATATTTTACATTAATATACCCATCGGTGTTATTGCTACCTTACTCACCCTGCAATTTGTTCGCAGTCCTAAGTATGGTGAAAAAAGTGCCGTACGGGATGTTGACTGGCTGGGTATTGGATTATTGGCCATTACCGTTGGTTCGTTGCAATACGTGTTGGAAAAAGGGCAGGATGACGACTGGTTTAACAGCAATGTTATTTTATACCTGATTGTAACCGCAGTGCTGGGATTATTCTTTTTTATCTGGCGTGAAACATCCTTCCGAAATCCGATCGTGGAATTAAAAGTATTAAAGAATGGAAATCTCCGTGTAGGAACAATCCTTTCCTTTATTATGGGCTTTGGATTGTACGGCTCAACTTTTATCATTCCGCTCTATACACAATCTATTTTAGGATGGACCGCTTTGCAGGCAGGTATGTTGATGGTGCCTTCTGCACTTACCACCGCCTTTATGATGCCAATCATTGGTAAATTATTGCAACGGGGTGTACCGCAACAATACCTTGTAGCAGGGGGCATGTTGCTATTCGCCATCTTTACTTTTTGGGGCTATGTTATATTAACACCTGATACCGATTCAGATTCATTTTTCTGGATATTGATTGTGCGTGGTTTTGGAATGGGCATGTTGTTTATTCCAATTACAGTGCTTTCATTATCTACACTAAAGGGACAGGAAATTGGGCAGGGAGCGGCTTTTACAGGTATGATGCGGCAACTTGGCGGATCTTTTGGCATCGCCATGATCACTACATTTATATCGCGGCAAAATATGACGCATCGCAGTAACCTGGTGAGCAAACTGGATGTAAACAATCCGGCTGTGCAGCAAAAAGTTCAGGCCTTGCAGGCAGGCTTTATGGGTAAGGGATTAAGTTCCGAAACAGCGCTTAAAAGTAGTTATTCTGCACTTGATCACATGGTAACCAAGCAGGCTGCGGTACTATCTTACATGGATGTATTTCTTTACCTCGGCCTTATATTTCTTGTTTGTGTTCCATTTGTATTAATGGTAAAAGGCAATAAAGGACAAAAAGTAAGCATTGCCGACGCGGCACATTAAAAAATTTAAAAGCAAGTTTTCAATATATTTTCTGATTGACAGTTTAAATGCCGTCAAAAAAAAACGAACTAATAAAATGAATGAATAGATCCTTTCATTTTATTAGTTCGTTCTATATATTCCCTTCGGGAAATGGGTACATTTTATGCCAATGTAGCCTCTGTAGTAATAGTTGTATTTAGCAATTTAGAGATGGGACAATTTGCTTCCGCATCTGCAACACTTGCATCAAAAGTAGCTTTGTCAACACCGGGCACTTTTGCAGTTACGGTTAAATGAGATGAGGTAATAGCGCCATCCTCAAGCGTAATATCACATTTGGTAGAAATTTCATCCGCTGTAAAACCTGCTGCATTTAATACAAAGCTCAACTTCATAGTAAAGCAACCTGCATGAGCGGCGGCTACCAATTCTTCCGGGTTGGTGCCAATACCATCTGCAAACCGGGAGTTAAAAGAATACTGTGTTTTATCCAATACAGTACTTTGAGTTGTAAGATTACCTGTACCCTCTTTACCTGTGCCGTTCCATACGGCGGTTGCGTTACGTTTCATTGTTTTTTATTTTATTGTGTGGTGAAATATGCTTCATTAAATCCAACCATTACTTTGTTATTCATTTCTATAACAGGCCGCTTAATAATGGTCGGATATGCTATCATTAATTTAATGGCCATTTTTTCATTCGTTATCAATTGTTGTTCTTCCGGTGTTAAGCTTCTCCAGGTGGTGCTCTTTTTATTCAACAACATTTCCCAGCCAGCTTCCTTGCACCAATGCATCAGCTTCTCCTTTTTGATTCCGTTTTTTTTATAATCAAAAAAATCAACCGGTATATTTCTTTGCTTGTACCAATTCAGCGTCTTCTTTATCGTATCGCAATTGGAAATTCCGTACACAGTAATTGTATTCATATTAAAAGTCTGCCAGCGTTGGTTTTGTTTTCATAATTGTTTCTATTTTCTCCATTACCTCCGGCGTTAATTGCTCCAGTACTTCCAGCGATTTTAAATTATCAAGCAACTGTTGCTTTTTAGTAGCACCTAAAATTGCTGTACTTACATTGGGATTTTTAATACACCAGGCTATACTCAACGAAGCCGTTGTTACGCCAAGCTTTGCTGCAAATTCAGATAGTTTTTTTACTTTTTTTATTTTATCATCTATGATCGAACTTTCTTTTAGCCATTCAAAACCTTCCAATGCAAGCCGGCTGCCTTTTGGTATGCCGTCATTATATTTACCAGATAGTAAACCGGAGGCTAATGGGCTCCAGATGGTAGTACCAAGGCCCACATTTTTATATATTTCCAGGAACTCGTTTTCAACCTTATTCCTTTCAAACAAATTATACTGAGGTTGTTCCATGGTAGGGCCAATCAGGCTATATTTTTCTGCAACCCGGTGTGCCTCCATGATCTCTACGCCACTCCATTCGCTGGTACCCCAGTAAAATATTTTCCCCTGTTGTATTAAATGATTCATGGCCCAAACTGTTTCAGCAATGGGTGTATTTTTATCGGGGCGATGACAAAAAAACAAATCGAGGTACTCTACCTGCAGGCGTTGAAGTGCTTCGTTGCAGGCTTCAGTTAAATGTTTGCGGCTGTTGCCTGTTTGATTGGGTTTGTTGTCTTTACCATGCCATCCAAAATAAGCTTTCGACGAAACTATAAATGAAGTTCGGTCCCACTTCTTTTTCTTAATAACCCTGCCCATCATTTTTTCACTTTCACCCAATGCATAAGCTTCTGCATTATCAAAAAAGTTAATGCCCTTATCATAGGCAATACCCATTAATTCATCTGCTACTTTATCATTTATTTGCTTGCTGAAACTTACCCAACTGCCAAATGAAAGCAGGCTAACCTGTAATCCTGATTTACCTAAACGACGATATTCCATATCAATATTTTATCTGGGTTTAAAGTTACAATAACATCTAAAAGCTAAGATTGTTATTTCATTAATTTTCCTTAATCCGGAAACTCAGAAGTGGGAACTTTTAAGGTACTATTGGTAACCTGCCTGATGAGCTTTTCTTTAAAATCCTGGCTGGTTTCAAAGCCAACGCCATCAATAATTTGTGTTTTTGTTCGTATCTGTACAGGCTTATCTGTATAAAACTGGTAACTGGGCCGGTTTCTATCCCAAAATAATTCATTGCAATAAAGCGTATCCCCGTTTTTTAAACCAATAAAACGAACACTATCCCTCAATAAAATTTTGCTTTGTGTTTCAATATACTTGGCATACTTAGCATCCAGGATACTTTCTTTCATCTCTTTTTCATCAAAAAAGTCAACGTGGATCGATTTAGGAAATTCTACATACGGCACCGTATCCTCCACCCTGTACATAATGGGACCATACAGATCTGCTTTTTGATGGCCGCCAATTGAATACTTAATATTTACCTGTTTGGCAATTTCTATCCCTTTTGCTTTTGCATCAAGTGCTTTAATATCTTTTATACTATTCTCACAACTGCATAAAAAAAAACAGCCCAATGTAAAGGCTGCAATATTTTTTATATAGGGTGAAATAACAATCATAAAGAAGGATGTTAGTTGTACTTAGCTCCCCGGAACCAAAGATCACTTAAAGAAAACCCTACACTTATTTTGAGCGTACTTTCCCGAAGATTCGACTTTTTATCGCCACGGCTACCAATTTCAATAGATGTGTTTAACAATGAAGTCTGCGTTTCATAATAGCCCTTTCTCAATTTCAATGGAAATCCTGCACCAAATGTAACTCCGTATTCAGGTAAATTATTATTGACGTTGATGTAATCAGGACCATAAAAAAAGCCGAAACGATAACGAACAAAACTAAAATATTTTTTGAACGATGTATTTTCTTTCAGTGGAAGATACTCTGTACCTACCCGTACTTTCCAACTATTTTGTACCTGGTTTGGCTCATCAAAAAACCGAAAGTCCTGCCACTTGGTTGTTTCAAAATCCGCACCAACTAACCAATTAAGCGTTTGGTAACTAAAGCCCACGCCTATCGTTGATGGGTATGTCACCTTTCCTTTCACACTATTTTCAAAAACACTGTCAACCCTGTATTTACTACCGGAGGCATCAAATACAATGGTTTCAGCTAACTTATCCTTTGTTGCCGACATGGTTTGTTTTAAATTACCGTAAGCGCCAAAACGAATGATTGATTCTTTTTTATTTTTCTTTTTTATGATGTGTTGATATTGAATACCACCATTAAGAAACAAACCCCCAAAATTTGAGTTGGTCGCTATATTCGATTGGGCATATTTTACACTATCACTTAAAAAACTTAACTGTGTGCTATAGTTCTTATTGCCAAACATATAACCACCATTTACACCAATGCTGAAGTCTTTTATGCGTAAGGCTGTTCCCAGGTAAGCCTGGTTTAATCCACCACTGCCTTCGTAAACAGTTCCTAAGCTATCTATTCCTGAAAGGCGCCGCTGGGTAGCAATTTTATAATTGATCCTTGTAACAGGTTTCAATCCAATATTAAATCCCCAATAAACATCTTTCTTATTAGCCTTTTTTAATTTAATTGGAAACCCTAATTGCAGGTAAGAAATAACCGCGTTGGTAGATGAATACCTTGCAGATGGCGATGTGCTTTTCAGGGTACGTTTATCTGCTTCAAAACCTATATCAAAAATGGTAGCTTTTAAATTACCATAACTGGCAGGATTCGTAAAATTTATAGAAGAATAATCTGAGACGCCTGCAGCAATTCCACCCATTGCCCTGCTTACAATATTTGCATTGGGAACAATATCCCCTAAACCATACCTCGAATAAGGTGAATTTTCCTGGGAATAAGCCGTATACTGCAAGCCACAAGCAATGATAAGTACGGGTAAAAATTTAGTGATTGTTAGTTTCGCTGAGTGCATACAGTCCTTTGAATAAGAAATTTAAGTCTGCAAATATCTTGTTTTTAAGTTGTCGGGCAAAATAGCCTGCATCACCCCCGGTTAAAACCACGTTAAAGTTGCCGTAGTTATTCGCGTAAAACTCAATAAAACCGGCTATTTCGTAGGTTATTCCGGCTATAACACCGCTCTGTAAATTTGTTTTGGTATCGTACCCAATTACCGGAAAATTCCAGTCTTTTTGTACCAATGGCAACAATGCTGTATGCTCATTCATGGATCTAAACCGCATTTCCATGCCTGGCGAAATACCCCCACCCAAAAATTCGTGGTGTTGATTAATGAAATTATAAGTGATGCAACTACCCAATGCAATGACCAGGTTATTTTTTCGGGGAAAAAAGTGAACGGCGGCCGCTGCCAAAGCAAGCCTGTCTGCTCCAATGGTTTCTGGTTTGCCGACGGGAGTGGCAAAATTTATCCTGGTAAGATGAGAAAGTTTGTGAAACCTGGTTTCTTTTTCAAGTATGTCTTCTATTGCTTCATTGTGCCGGATTACGGAGCTGAGTATAGATTTTTGTGGATGGTAAGTTTTTAGCAATTCCTCAATCTGTTCATTGCTGTCATCTGCCAAAGCCAATTCAATTTTAAAAATATCTCCTTCAAATATGGCGGCCTTTTTACGGGTATTTCCAAAATCGAGGCAAAGCGTTGTTATCATTGTTGGGCTTTAAATTTGTTGGTGGAAGTAGGGAATTCATACAATGATGGCATCCACTATGCTCCGGTTCAAATAGGTGTTATTTATTTAAATATCAAACCCACTCAAATTTTTAAAATGTCCGTTTAGCTGTATCCGGTCTTTCAGTGTTTCCATTTCTGTAACAACCGGCAACACTTTTTGTAAGTGTTGTTTTAGATATTCCTGCCGTTGCAGTTCATGCATTAATTCCAACAATTCGTATTCTTCACTCAGTGAAAGGCCGGCATGATGCGCCACTTCATAACTTTGTATATCCTCTTCTGCACTAGGAAAATTTTTATTTACTTTCAAAATAGCATGCAACTTCCGTATTCCGGCAATCACAGTTTTCATCAGGTTGCCACTTCCATTTTTAAAATTGTCCGGGTAGTTAACAATAGCACCGCTATATAATTTATCGGGGACCGACTTCACTGTTTCCAGAATTCTAAAAACCATCACACCCCTGGTTTTTATATCCATTTCGCCATTGTCATATTCTTTGGTAATTTCCATCAGTTCCACCAGGGTGCCCATGTCATTCATTTTATTTTCAATCACCGCAGGAATACCAAAAGGCTTTTTATTTTCCCTGCAGTCGGTAATCAATTGTTTGTACCGGGGTTCAAATATATGCAGGTTCAATTCTTCCCCGGGGTAAACTACAATGCCCAAAGGAAATATCGGTATAAAGTTGGTCATTCAAATCAAATTTTATCGAAGATAATAATGAAAAATTAAAAACCTTGCCTTACTAAGCGACTGTTTAGAAACGATTTTTTGTTTACCAGCATGGGTATTTCATGGCATCTTCATCCGATAGATATCGGATGGCGTCGCTCCATTCGAATTCATATTTCCATAGCATCATTTTCCACCATGATCTTTTTGCAAAATTAAATTTATACAGCTTCTAAAATCAGTGAGACCGGCCCAATAAGCGTTTAACAATTCAATGATAACCTGGTTCATTTTTACAAACGGCACAAATGTATTTTTTTGGAATTTGATTTATTTAAAAGCAATTTTGTTTGATGTGGCAACAATACCTGCAGCAAATTCAGCAAGGAAATGTAAAGGCACTGGCAAGATGTATATCATTGATAGAAAATGAAGTGCCCGGATACCAGGAACTACTAAAGTTGCTCCCCTTTTCTCATACGCCGGTTATTGGCATTACCGGCCCGCCAGGTGCAGGAAAAAGTACACTGACAGATGCATTGGTAGGCGTACTTGCCCAGGCCAATAAAAAAACGGGGGTGCTTTGCGTTGATCCTTCTTCACCCTTTAATTTAGGTGCATTGCTGGGCGACAGGATCCGCATGAGTGATTGGTACAACGACCCAAATGTATTTATCCGTTCACTTGCTACCAGGGGCTCACTGGGCGGCTTGCATCCAAAAATTATTGAGATAAGCGATTTATTAAAGGCTGCTCCCTTCGATTATATTATTATTGAAACGGTGGGTGTTGGACAAAGTGAAATTGAAATTGCCGGATTGGCTGATGCTACTGTTGTAGTAGTGGTACCCGAAGCCGGCGATGAAGTACAAACCATGAAAGCCGGCCTGATGGAAATTGCAGATATTTTTGTTGTAAATAAAGCTGACCGGCCCGGCGCTGATCTTTTTGTAAAAAATCTGCGATTAATGTTGGCACCCGCCTTTCATAAAACAGACCTACCCATCCCTGTTATAAAAACTTCGGCCACTAAAAAAGAGGGTATTTACTTATTATTTAACGCCATCCTTGATCATATTGGCCACCACAGCTTTAATACCAAACGTTCCTGGCTATTCGCAGAAAAAGCATATCACCTGATTCAGCAAAAGAAAATGCAGGGCATCAGCAAAGCTGCATTAAAACAAGCCATTGAAAAAGCTGGTGATGATTTTAACCTGTATCAGTTTATTGCTGATTATTAGTTTTTACCATTCCACATCACATCCAATTGGGCCGCCAGGCGGCATTTCTTTGTGCAATGAAGGCTTTGCTTTTTCGGGTGCTTTCATTCTTTCCAATGCTAATGTGTAATGTGCCGCAAGGTTTTCATCCTTCTCTTTCTTCAACTTCTTTTCAATGTATTTTTTAAGATCACTCAACGCCTTTTGCATCACCGCCCTTGTTTGAAAAGATGCATCTTCATCTACCGAAACCGAAAGCAGGTAGGTTAATAACAACTGGCTGGTTTGTTCTCTAATCAAGCTTTCCATTCCGCTGCCGGGTGCTGCCTTCCATGTTTTATCCAGCAGCAAATCAATCATTTCATTTACACCCAACCCCTGGTTTTCGGCCTGGTATTGTACCATTCGGTTAAGCCTTTCTGTATTAAACAAAAACGATAAAGGAAAATCAGCAGCAGTTTCAGCCGGTGATAAAGCATCAAAAGCAAGCCCGGTTCTTTTCTTAAACAACTCCTGGCTAAAGCCATACCCTGCCGGCCTGGGAGGAATTAGGTTTATAATTTCGTCAGGTAATTTTAAAAAACCTGGTTCCATACAATCTATTACTGCATGCAAAGCTTTCAGTTGTTCTACCCTGGTTAAAGGTTTTGTGATTAACTGTCCATCTCCTCTTGATGCATAGGTATAATTTAACCCGCCAACCCACTTTGTAACTGCCTCCAACTGGTAACGATGATAAAGGTAAACCGGCACCAACAGGTCTTCCAGTAAAGCCAATGGCGTTCCCGGCAGAATATTATTTTCACCAAATTGGGCCAATGCTTTACTACGCACTTTTTTCATTTCATTCAACTCAGCAATCGGATCAGCTCCGCCATCCCATAAATGCGCATAAGGATGAAGCCCGCTTGCAGGCCGGGCATCTCTATCACTGATAAACAGAAGTCCTTTTCTGTTGGCGTCCGTCAATAATTTATCACTGGCGGCTTTTTCATCCTGGCCAGCAGGTAATTGTTGATATCCCCAGGTAATGGCAATTTTATCCCACTCACCAATTTTATCATCATAGGCATTTGATAAATCAATATCTCCATTTGCATTTAAACGAACCAGTGGCTGCGGATAATCCATTACACTTGCCCTGTTGTTGATGCTTGCTGCAAAGTTGTGCATCAGCCCGATTGTATGGCCAACTTCGTGCGCTGCCAATTGTTTTAACCGACTCAATGCCATTTTCAACATTTTGTCATCGGCAGGCATGCCGTTTTTAAAAGGAGCCAGCAAACCCTGGGCAATCAAGTAGTCCTGGCGAACCCTTAAGGAACCAAGCGAAACCTGTCCCTTAATTATTTCCCCGGTACGGGGATCTACCACGGCTGCACCATAGCTCCAGCCACGGGTGGATCGGTGAACCCAGTTAATCATATTGTAACGAATATCCATCGGGTCTGCACTGTCCGGTAAAATTTTTACCTGGAAAGCATTGTTATAACCTGCTGCTTCAAAAGCCTGGTTCCACCAACATGCACCTTCCAGCAGCGCACTTCGTATTGGTTCCGGCGTACCATTGTCTAAATAATAAATGATTGGTTTTACCGGTTCACTCATTGCAGCATTAGGGTCTTTCTTTTTAAGTCGGTGACGAACGATCAGTTTTTTATCCAGCGGTTCTGAAACCGGAGTGCCATAATCGTAATAAGAAGTTGAGATGAAGCCGCTGCGTATATCAAATGTTTTTGGCTGATAATCATTGTCAGGTAATTGCACAAATGAATGATGCATTCTTAAAGTAATAGCTTCGGGAGATGGTGTAACTGCATTTAAATAATTGCCCGTAATGCCATCAGTATTTACCAACGTAATGGACGCTTCAATTTCAGTATTGAGTGGAAAGTTTTTTGTAGCCAGGAGATACATAGCAGACCGGCTTTTGTCGAAAGTGTAGCTGCCTTGTTGCACCTTCTTTATTCTATTGGCAGCACGCATGGCATCCCGTAAAAAAAAATCGGTGGCATCTACCAATACTGAATTGCCGGTGGCTGCCTCTACTGTAAAACCCCATAAAGTGGATTGTGCAAATGATTGTTCCACCGCCTTTTTTTCACGCACATCATTGGTAACCGCTCTGAATGCATAATTGGGTGCTACCAACAAAACCTTTCTGCCAACTTTTGTAAAACGGGTAATTCTGGAATCGCCGATTAGCCCCCTGTCCAGTCCAATATCATTAGAACCGAGGCCAGCCGGCAATGATTGCTGGTAAAGCATTTCGGTATCCAGTTTGTTGATTTCGAGCCAAAGTTTTCCGGTAGATTCTTCCCAATAAACGGGTAAAAAACCATCCATCTTTTTCATGTTGTTGGTTTTTTCAGCAATGGAAGGAAGTGTTTGGGCTAAAGCCAACTGGGTAAATAAGGTGAATACAATCAATAAATACTTCATAAACGCAGTCATTTTAGTATGCACAATATACTTAAATCCAACCTGTTTCATTTTCAAAATGATGGTGAAGAGAGAGAAAATAATTATCCTTTCAGATAAAGTTGCCATCTGCCGAAAGGATGAATGGAACTGGTTTTAAATCATTTCTTACCGAAATAAATAGAAACAAGCCAAAGTAAAAAAGATGTGGGAATTAAAATAGTTGCTGGCACTACAAACCAGCCTGTTCCTGTTCTTCAACTGCCTTATTATTTTTCCACCAGCGAAAACCAATAATACTTACAATTGCAAATGGCATAACCATCAGGTATAAAATACCACTGTTTAAACCCTGGGCAGGTTTTTCTCCCATTTGCTGGGCAGTTTTTGTACAAAGGGAACATTGTGCATTGGAAGACGCAGGTAACATCCAGCAGCTAAAAAGCAATATAAATATGATTAACCCTTTTTTCATCCTGGGGCAAAGTTAATTAGCTTTTAAAGAAACAAGCTAATTTCTCCGTTAAAATTGTAATTGATTACTGTAAAAAAAGTTTGTATAACGAATGTTTTACACAGTCACTAACAGGCTAAACTGATATTTGTTTAAATCGGTAAAGGGTTACCTTTGCAACAGGGCATTTTCACTAACTATTAAAATATATTTTATGCCGGGTTTTGAATTTTTTGGAAACGAAGAACGCAAAGAAGTAAATGATGTGCTTGAAACAGGCATTCTAATGCGCTACGGATTTGACGGGCCAAGAAAAGGAATATGGAAAGCAGCGGAACTGGAAGCTGCCATTTGTGAGACCTTTGGAAGCAAATATGCACAGTTGGTAAGCAGTGGCACTGCAGCCTTAACTACTGCGTTGAGTGTGTTGGGTATTGGTTATGGCGACGAGGTAATAATACCTTCCTTTACTTTTGTGGCAAGTTTTGAAGCTGTATTGAGTGTAGGCGCTGTACCGGTTTTGGTGGATGTAGATGACACCTTAACATTGAGCCCATCGGCAGTTCGTGATGCTATTACAGCTAAAACCAAATGCGTAATGCCTGTACACATGTGCGGTAGTATGGCAGACATGGATGAACTTGTTGCTATATGTAAGGAACATAACCTGGTATTGATTGAAGATGCCTGCCAAAGTATTGGCGGAACTTATAAAGGAAAGAAACTAGGTACCATCGGCGATGCCGGAACTTTTAGTTTTGATTTTGTAAAAACAATTACCTGTGCGGAAGGTGGTGTTGTAATGTCGAACCGCGAAGATGTTTATACCGGAAGCGATGGATATAGTGATCACGGGCACGACCATAAAGGTGCAGACCGTGGTGCAGATCTACACCCTTTTATTGGATACAATTTTCGCATCAGCGAATTACATGCAGCCGTTGGACTGGCCCAAATAAAAAAACTGGATACCTTCCTGGCTATTCAACATAAAAATCATTCGGCTTTAAAAGCCATGCTTTCAACCATTCCGGAAATAACTTATAGAAGAGTGCCAGATCCTTCAGGAGATAGCTGTACTTTTTTAAGTTGGTTTTTACCAACGGCTGAAATTGCCAAAGCTGTCGTTGCAGACATGAAGGAACAGGGAATTTTACCGGGAAATTTTTACTGGTTCAGCAATAACTGGCATTATATCAGTAAATGGGATCACCTGAAAAATTCTACGACATTAAATAAATTACATCCCGACTTAAAAGCAGCCGTAATACATCATGCCGGCAAAGACTTTTCGGCAAGCGATGCAGTTATGAGCCGATGCATTTCAACGCTTATCAACTTATCCTGGACTGAAGAACAACTAAAAGACAAGGGTGAAAAAATGGTAGCAGTGATAAAAAAAGTATTGCACGAACACGCAGTTGCTTATTAATTTTACCCAAATAATTTGCACAAAAAAAGCATCCCGATATGAGATGCTTTTTTTTTATAAGCGTTGATACTATAATTTTTTGATCATAATGTTTTTAAAATAAGCTTTTTTTCCATGATCCTGTAAAGCAATCAATCCTGTTTTTGCTGTGCCATAGTCTGGATAATCCTTCCATTTTCCTTCGGCTTTTTCTTTGTTCCATTTATCATCCCATGCCTGGAACTCAACAATTTTTTCATCGTTCAGCCAATGTTCTACATGTCCTTTATTAAAAACGATTCGGCTGCTGTTCCATTCTCCAACCGGCATTAATTTTTTCTTGTCATTGGCAAGGTTCATGGCATAATCGGCGCCTGATTTTTGCCACTCTTCCAGTTTCTCCGGGAAATCAATATCGTCAATCAACTGGTATTCTGGCCCTGTTTCGTATGGCGCCTGGTATTTTGGATTTTCCACTACATGATACATTACACCACTATTACCGCCTTTGGCTATTTTCCAATCCCACTTCAATTCAAAATTGTCGTAGTCTGAATCCGATACAATATCGCCACCATGTGCATCTGCTGCGGCGCCCAGGCAAACCATGGCACTGTCTTCTATTTCCCAATTTGGTATGGTTCCGGTTTTATTAAATCCGTGCCATCCGGCAAAAGATTTTCCATCAAATAAAGGTGTCCAGTCATTTGCTGCCGGTACATCCACGGCCGTTGGTTCCGGAGCTTTCTCCTCTGTGGCATTATTGCAGGAAGCCATTATAAACATTGAACTGATACCGGTAATGAGCCAACAAAGATTTTTTTTCATATTTATCTGGTTTTATTTTTTTACTAATTGCATCGTTTCGGGATTCCATAACATAGCAGTGTCCTGGTTATAACTATCGTTGCACAAAAGTGCTGGTGCTGCGGCCCTGTAACCAAATACAGCATCTTCTACCACTTTGTCTCCATTTCTAATGGCATTAAAAAAGTTTACAAAATGGTCATAAGGCCCGCCTTTATAATCTTTTTCAGCAGCAAACGTATATTCTTCCGGGGGTAAAATTCTTTTACGGTCGGTTACGGGCTTCCCTGCTTTTTTCATTTGCTCTATAAAAAAGGGATCATCCGATTCTGTTGTTTTATTTCTTTTTAGTGTAACACTATCCCAGGTGACATCCATGGAGCCTTCGCTACCTACCAGTTTTAAATAAGTGGTACCACTTGTGCCATCTACAAAATTGCAACGCAGCGAAAGATTAAATGGAGCATGTGCCTGGCTTTGTGGATAATCGAATGTACCCAATAATACATCCGGCACTTCACGGCCATCTTTCCAATAACGCAGGCCTCCGGAAGCATACACTTTATTTGGCCCAAACGAATTGGTAATAAAATGCAGGCTGGAAAATAGATGTACAAATAAATCGCCTGACATGCCGGTTCCATAATCCAGGTAATTTCTCCACCTGAAAAAACGGGTAGCGTCAAATGAGCGTTTAGTTGTATTGCTTATAAAGGTATCCCAATCCACCGTTTGCGGCGAAGCATCTGCGGGTATTGGATATTGCCAGGCACCGGTAGGAGAATGGCGTGCCCAAAAACCTTCTGCATAATTTAATTCGCCAATGGCGCCATCTTTTAATAATTGTTTTGCTTTTTCATTTCCTAAAGAAGAAACACCCTGGCTACCCACCTGGAAAATTTTTCCGGTTTCTTTTTGAGCTTTTATTACAGCGGGGCCTTCGGTTATTGCATGAACCATCGGTTTTTCGCAATAGACGTTTTTACCTGCACGCATGGCATCAATGGAAATTTGCTGGTGCCAATGATCCGGCGTTCCTATGATCACGGCATCTACATCTTTTCTATTTAGTATTTCCTTATAATGGCGGGTTAAAAAAAGGTCTGATCCCCATTTGTCTTTGGCATCCTTTAGGCGTCCGTCATATAAATCGCACACTGCAACCAGTTTGGTTCCGGGAACTGTTAAGGCCGTTAGCGTATCCTGCGTACCCATGCCCCCGGCTCCAATAAGGGCGAAATTTATATTGTCGTTTGCACTTTGTGGGGTACGTTTTAGTTTTTCAAAATAGGCAGGAGCGTTTTCGTTGGCAAACACATGGGCACCTGTTGCCACTGCCGCGGAAGTAACCGCCAATTTCTTAATAAAGTTTCTACGAGATGATCCAGACATATTTTATTATTAAAGATTAGTGAGTACTCCGTCAATTAAGCTGGAGTTATTTGATAAGCTTATATAAATGTTACGGTAATTCTTTAATCATAATTTTCTTCCACCGTATTTTAATGCCACCACCATCATGAATCTGTAGTGCAATAAACCCTTCCCCTGCTCCTATTTTATCATCCTGCAGTGTTACCATTTGATGACCATTTAGCCAGGTGGTTATTTTATTGCCATTGGCCAAAATCTTAAGATCGTTCCATTCGCCTTTTTTCAACCATTTTTCATCGGTGCTATCGGGTTGTATCAACCATCCACGGCCATAAGACTCATAAATGCCACCGGTATGTAAGTTTTCGGGAGCTATCTCTACCTGCCAGCCGCTGATTTTTGTGCCCTCTATTCCGGAGCGGATAAATACACCACTATTGCCATCGGCCTCTTGTTTAAACTTAAGTGTCAGTTCAAAATTCTTATAAGCCTTATCAGTTGACAAATATCCATATTGTTTATCGGGTCCGCTTTCACAAATCAGCTCCTTGTTATCTACATACCAAAGTTCTGTGCCGTGCTTTGTCCAGCCGGTTAAATCATTACCATTAAAAAGTGATGAAGTTTTTTGAGCGAAGGCTCCGGAAGATAAAAGGAGAATCAATAACAGTTCTGATAGAATTTTCATAAAACATTTTTAGGCATCGACAATCAATGTAAAAACCTCCGTATATGGAAGATTTTAATTCAAGGCTTTGAAGATAAGTATGTTTTTGAATAAATTGGGACTGAAAAAAGAGTCAACTAAAAATTTGTCTTCGCAGGTTCCTGGAAAAATCCCGCGGGTACTTCATTTATATTTTTGGCTAATTACTTCTTTTAAATTTTCCTTCCATACGATCACAGTCTTCTATACTTCCCAGGCGGAAACGAAATGGGATTTTTGTAACTTTTTCTAATTTTATTTCTTGTTTACAAAAAAAACCAAGTTGACTCACGTAAAGGCCAGGAGAAATTATTTGTTTTGGAGCGTTTGAAACTGAAAGCTTTTTTATAGATATAACTGAGGTCGGTACAGCCTTTGGCAGGTTTTGCAGCAGCAACATTTGAGCTGACTTTGCCGGTAATTTTTGTGAAAAAGCACTGGCGGCTACAAAAATCATGCAAAAAAATATAATTTTACCTTTTTTATACAAGTTTCAAGATTGAATGTGTGTAAATTTACGATTAATCAGTTTAAATTGGATTGGAGCAGATTTTATTAATAAAATATGTGCTTTAACCGTTTAATAAAATTGTTACACTGTATTTATTTTTGCAAAACTGTATAATTACCCTTAAAAATTATTAAACCACTATGGCCTTAAGTCAGGGACTATACCAGCGGCAGCTACAAAAATTATCGCCACAGCAAATTCAGTTAATGAAATTGCTGCAGGTGCCTACTGCGCAATTGGAAGAAAGAATCAAGGAAGAGCTGGAAGAAAATCCGGCGCTGGAAACCGGTGATGAGGAAGAAACGGAAGAATTTGAAAATGATACCACTGATGAATTTGATACAAAAGAA
Organism: Ferruginibacter sp.; assembly: GCA_046590675.1. GTDB lineage: Bacteria > Bacteroidota > Bacteroidia > Chitinophagales > Chitinophagaceae > Ferruginibacter. The sequence goes on from JBKJUP010000064.1 coordinate 41,463, forward strand.
GATGATTTTGAACCAGACGGCAGCCAGGATGATTATGAAAATATTGACATAAGTGATTATGTTCATGATGGCGATGATGATATAGCAGACTACAAGATGAGGGATGAAAACTACCCCGAGCAGGATGAAAATAAAATTATTCCGCACAAAGTTGAAAGAGGCTTTAATGAAGTGATGCTTGAACAGGTGGGCCAGCTAAACCTGGATGATCACAAAAAACAAGTGGCCATACAAATAATTGGTAACCTTGATGACGATGGCTATCTGCGCCGTGACATCAGCGCCATTGTTGATGACCTTGCATTTAGACAAAATATACAAACTTCCGAAAATGAAATAGAAGAATTGGTATTTCAGATTCAGCAATTTGACCCGCCGGGTGTTTGCGCCAGGAACCTGCAGGAATGCCTGCTGATTCAATTGGAAAGAAGAATAAATGAAGGTCCACCCATTGAAATGGCCATTAAAGTACTGGAAAAGTATTTTGAAGAATTTACAAAAAAACACTACGAAAAAATTCAGCGGGGGCTCAATATTACAGACGACCAGTTGCGGGATATCATTAACCAGATCATCAAATTAAACCCTAAGCCCGGCGGGCACATTGGCGAAAGCAGTAAAGGTGAGGGATATGTTATACCTGATTTTTTTATCATTAATAACAATGGAACCCTTGAGTTAACGCTCAACAGCAGAAATGCACCTGATTTACGAATCAGCGAAGGTTACCGCGATATGTTGAAAGATTATGACCGTGGCACAAAAAAAGATAAAAGACAAAAAGAAGCGGTGTTGTTCATCAAACAAAAAATAGACTCGGCTAAATGGTTTATTGATGCAATTAAGCAACGGCAGCATACATTGCTTAGTACCATGGAGGCAATCATGAATTACCAGTATGAGTTTTTTCTTACCGGTGATGAAACTGAAATGCGACCCATGATTTTAAAAGATATCGCAGAAAAAACAAACCTTGATATCAGTACAGTGAGCCGGGTGGCCAACAGCAAATTTGTTCAAACAGAATTTGGAACTTACCGACTCAAATTTTTCTTTAGTGAAAGCCTTCAAACAGATAGTGGTGAAGAAGTAAGTACCCGGGAAGTAAAAAAGATATTAAGCGATCTTATAGAAGCAGAAAGTAAAAAGCACCCACTGAGTGATGAAAGATTAACCGAGCTATTACAAGAAAAAGGATATAATATTGCCCGAAGAACGGTAGCCAAGTACAGGGAACAACTAAATGTTCCCGTAGCCAGGTTAAGAAAAGAATTGTAAAATAAACCTATGTTCAATCGTGAATTTCCTGATGGCAATCAAGTGGGACCGGCTTTTGCCGGGCAACAACCAGTAATAGTTCGTTTGTTAGCAGGATTATTTTCTTATGTTTTTCATCCGCTTTTTATTCCTTTTTATATTACTTGTTTTTTGGTTTACGTTCACCCGGATTACTTTACCGGTTTTAGCAATGCTGGCAAACAGAAGGTGCTATTACTTATATTAATAAACGCTGTATTTTTCCCCGGCGTAACGGTTTTGTTATTGAAGGGGCTTCGCTTTGTTGACTCTATACATTTACGTACTCAAAAAGATCGCATTATTCCCTACATAGCTTCCATGACTTTCTTTTTCTGGACGCAATATGTACTTAGAGAACAGCCATATATTCCAAGGATATTGGTCGGACTAATGTTTGGCGTATTTATTTCCTCTGCGGCTGCGCTAATTGCTAATATTTATTATAAAATAAGTATGCACGCCATCGGCATGGGCGGTTTAATAGGCATTTTCCTGGTAATTTTTAGACAGAATACTATGTTGATGACCTGGCCTTTGTCGCTTGCTTTTTTAATAGCCGGATTGGTTTGTACATCCCGAATGATAGTGAGTGATCATCGTCCTAAAGAGATTTACTCAGGTTTAATTATGGGAATGTTGTGCCAGTTTGTTGGAGCATTAATGTATTTGTAAATGCGGTTTCAATTTTAAAGTTTACCTGCCGACAACCGAAAATAATCTGCTTTCTATTCAATTCAATTACAGCTTTAGTGTCAAGTTTCCTCCTTTTCAATTAATTGGCTGATGTTGAAAAACTACAAAAATCAAGAGGCCCCATCCAATAACGGGGCCATCTATCATCTGTCGTGCCTAACAATTAATTGAATGGGTAAACTAAAACCTAGCTATTGATAATCTTCGAATTTTCGATGTAATTTTTTGAGGGATGGTATAAGAAAAGGCAGCTGCCATTTTTTATTACATCTATAATATCCTTACTTACTTCTGTAGGAATTGAGGGGCAACCGTAACTTCTGCCAAGAAAACCGCGGCTATCAATAAATGCATCACTAACATATTTTGCACCGTGCATCACAATGGCTCTTTCAAGTGCTCTGTCATTAATGCCTTTTTCACAACCTTGTAGTTTCAGGGAATATCCATTTCCACCCATATAGGTACCCAGGGTAACATAAAAACCCAGGCTACTTTGGTGAGATTCGGGCAAATTTGAAAACCGGCTGGCATATTCATTTCCGGAATTATGGCCATGTGCCACCAGGGTGCTGAACAAAATTTTTCCTGTTGTAATATCTAAAACAAATAATCGCTTTTTACTTGAAACCTTGCTAAAGTCAACTATTGATAAAATGTTTTTTTTAATCAATAAATTAGTTTTACTCAAATAGTCGTAACCCTTCAATGCGTATTCAAATGCTTCTTCCGAAAGGCCGGCACTTGCCAGATCCCATGACTTATATAAATGGTCTGCATTTAAAAATAGGGCATCATTACTTGCTCTTTTTTCTGCCGGTGCATATATTGTAAAAGAAGCCGAAGTTTTTTCTGAAGATGCCGGGTTGTCAACTGAGGGAAATTTAGCGATCCCGAGTGATATAAATGCAAATAGCATTGCTACAGGGTAACTGGTAAGTTTCAACATTTCTAGTGGTTTTTCAGGTTTACAACCGGGAGATTGCGGATTTCTTTTTATAAATCGATAAAAATTGAATTTTATTGTAAACAGGCTAATAAAATTGGCTTTTACATCACTGCTTTTTTCTTAACTTACCATTTCTGTTTTTAACGCGATTGCCTGCCTTTTTTTAACGCGATAATAAATTTTTCATGCATTTATCTCCAAGAGAATCCGAGAAGCTTTTACTTTTTTTAGCAGGCGAGTTAGCTGAAAAAAGAAAGGCAAGGGGATTAAAACTCAACTATCCTGAAGCGATTGCTCTTATCAGCAGTCATTTACAGGAAGCTGCCCGTGACGGAAAATCGGTGGCGGAATTGATGCAATACGGAGCCACTATTTTAACCAGTGATGACGTAATGGAAGGTATTCCGGAAATGATTCACGAAATACAGATTGAAGCTACTTTTCCTGACGGAACAAAACTGGTAACCGTGCATGACCCGATCAGGTAAGTTTTGAGCTGCTGTTTCTAAAAATCAGTTGTGCATTTTTCTTACAGAAGATATTGGCTTACGGGATGGGGATTATTTTAAACCGAACTACTATCAATTTCCAATTCTAAAATAATTAATCATGATACCTGGAGAATATATACTGGCAAAGGGTGATATTGAATGCAATGTAGGGCGAAGTACAGCAAAAGTAATTGTGGTAAACACCGGGGACCGACCGGTTCAGGTGGGATCGCACTTTCATTTTTTTGAGGTAAATAAACAAATGCAGTTTGAACGTGCCCAAGCATTCGGGATGCGGCTAAACATTGCAGCAGGTACGGCGGTACGTTTTGAGCCGGGTGAAGAGAAACAGGTTGAACTTGTGGCCTTTGGTGGAAACAAAAAATTAGTAGGTTTTAATAACCTGGTAGATGGAGATACGGCCGATGGAACAAATAAAAGTGCAGCACTTGTAAAAGCCCAGGCGATGAATTTTAAAAACACACAAGCATGAGTTTAAAAATTAACAGGATAAAGTATGCCAACATGTATGGCCCAACTACGGGTGACAAAGTGCGCCTGGGTGATACTGAATTACTGATAGAAATAGAAAAGGATTATACCGTTTATGGGGATGAAGCAAAATTTGGTGGCGGTAAAACGATCAGGGATGGTATGGCACAATCTGCCACTGCTACCAGGGATGAAGGCGTGCTGGATTTTGTAATTACCAGTGTAATGATTCTTGATCATTGGGGAATTGTAAAAGCCGATATCGGTATTAAGAATGGTAAAATTGTGGGTGTTGGTAAAGCAGGAAATCCCGACATAATGGACGGCATTACACCCAATATGATCATTGGTGCTTCAACGGAAGTGCATGGGGGAGCCGGCCTTATTGCTACAGCAGGCGGTATTGATAGCCATATTCATTTCATTTGCCCACAACAAATAGACCATGCCTTATTCAGTGGAATTACCACCATGATTGGAGGCGGAACGGGACCAGCCGATGGTACCAACGCAACCACTGTAACGCCTGGTGCCTGGAATATTCAGAAAATGCTGGAAGCTGCTGATGCTTTTCCGATGAACCTTGGTTTTTTTGGAAAAGGTAACTGTGCTTCGCTTGCTCCGCTCGAAGAACAAATTGAGGCAGGTGCATTGGGTTTAAAAATTCATGAAGACTGGGGTTCAACACCTGCCGTAATTGATGCCTCGCTGCAGGTGGCTGATAAATATGATGTACAGGTAGCCATTCATACAGACACATTGAATGAAGCCGGTTTTTTAGAAGATACCATTGCAGCAATTAATGGCAGGGTTATTCATACATTTCATACCGAGGGAGCCGGTGGCGGCCATGCGCCGGATATTATCAAAGCCGCCATGTATCCCAATGTGTTGCCCTCATCTACCAATCCAACCAGGCCCTATACTGTTAATACCATTGATGAGCATTTGGATATGTTGATGGTTTGTCACCATTTAGACAAATCCGTACCGGAAGATGTGGCATTTGCAGATAGCAGGATAAGGCCTGAAACAATTGCTGCAGAAGATATTCTACACGATATGGGCGTATTCAGTATGATGAGCAGTGATTCGCAGGCAATGGGAAGGGTGGCAGAAGTAATTACCCGAACCTGGCAAACGGCACATAAAATGAAAGTGCAACGTGGTTTCCTTGCAGAAGATGCGGAAAGCGAAAATGATAATTTCAGGGCAAAGCGATATGT
>JBKJUP010000089.1:0-13304 GCA_046590675.1 Ferruginibacter sp.
CCTGCTGAATGATTTAGGCCTGCAAGCTGCCAATGTTCCCTTACTTGCCGGCGAAATGGTGAGCGCTGAACAGGGAGGTAAATGCGCCAGCATGAATGCTATTCTTGCAACATTACCCCAAACGATTCCGACCGCACATATAATATCTTCTGATGATTGCCCGGCTATTGCTGATGGATTGCATTTCACTGCAGAAGGGTATAGAATTTTGGGAAAGAGATATGCGGCAGAAATGCTTCTGGTTTAGCCACCACCAAACCTTCGTCCATCCAGGGAAATGTTGATATTACATTTGTTTCCGGCATCGCGACCAGCGGAACATTTACCGGGCTAACACCAGGTAATCAAATAGGTGAAAGCGACTACACAACCGGGCCAAATCATTCCCTGTATGTTTCGAACTTGTTTAAGTTTTCTCTCTTTAGCGGCCGGGCCTTACAATAAATTCTTTTTCTTAAACGCAGAAGGATTTTCTCCTGTCACTTTTTTAAAAGTTTTATTAAAGTAGGAGATGTTTGCAAAGCCGCTTTCATAACAGGCTTCGGTAATATTCTTGTCTTGTAATAATATTTTTTTTGATTGATTTATCCGGAACTGGTTTACAAAATCCGTAAAGGTGTAGTGAGTTGATTTCTTAAAATACCGGCAAAATGCAGCAGTTGTCAGGTTGCACAATTTTGCGACAGCATTCACATCAATTTCATTTTGATAATTGGCTTCAATAAAATGATAAACCTTTTGCAACCGTTGCTGTTCCTTCAATACCGATGCACTCGCAATAGGCCTGGCGTTAAGCATTTCTACTTCGTCGCTGTTAGCCAGCAAATTAAAAACCTGCAACAGAGTAATGAGTTGTTCAAAATGGGGTAAGGCTGTTAACTGCTTTAATCTTTCACCGGCTAACTTTTTTGTTTCGCCGTAAAATGCTACCCCGCTTTTTGCTTTTTCAAACAAAGTTTTTATGGCTGCTATTTCAGGTAATGAAAAAAAGTGCTGCCCTAAAAAATTTTCTTTCATTTGTACTACGACAGTGTCCACCGTTTCCTTTACGCCATAATCAAAATTCAAATGAGGAATGTTAGGGCCGATTAAAGCAATATCACTGCCTGCGTATTTTGAAATGTGGTCACCGATGTGGCGAAAGCCATGTGCTGCTTCCACATAAACAATTTCATATTCCGGATGAAAATGCCAATAAAACAACTCATTCAAATTGGGGGTCAATAGTATTCTGAATGAACTATCGCTGTCACTCGTTATAGATTCCAATTTTGCTTTCATTTGCGCTGATTTTGCATAGTTGTTACTCAAAGTAGCAAAATATATCAATACAGTACAAACATGTGCCATTGCAGAGGTTGATTAAGCCTGCCGCTCAGGGTTACTTTTGTCTTAATAAAAATCGATTGCCATCATGCTACAGCAAAACCTCACTTTAAGTCAATTGCCTGTAAAAATTATACACCCGTCTTTAACGATTAAAAATAATTTGCTGTCAAAAACAAAAGATAGCGAAGAGAAAAGTTGTGAACATAGAAATGAAAATGGCTGGTGTAGTAAAAGCCAAAGGCAATGCCTGTTTATAACTGATTTATTTAAAAATTAAATATTGCAATATGGAACAAAAAACAATGGTGCCCACCATGACACCTACGATGCTGCCGGACAATGCACACAAAGATATTCCGGGCAATCCTTCTACAGCAAAAAGCAGCGCTGTTAAATTAAACGACCGGAGTAACGGTGTACCACTTCGCGTGTTAAGTGAAGCCGACTGGAATTTTTGGAAGACCAATGGTTATATTGTAATTAAAAATGCCGTGCCACGTGAACAGGCATTAGCTACCGCAAACTTTTTATGGGAGTTTGAAGAAAAAGATCCCAATGACCCTGAAACATGGTATGCACCGCCACGGGCAGAAATGAAGATGAAAGAATTGACCAACACCGGGATGGTAGAAGTGTATAACAATCAACATTTATGGAATAACCGCATGACTCAAAAAGTGTACGATGCGTTTAGGGACATTTGGGGCACAGATAAATTGTGGGTAACCATTGACAGGGCAAATCTTAATTTCCCTATCAGGCCGGGCTTTGAACAAAAAGGATTTATTCACTGGGACTATGACCCGGAAACAAAGCCGGTGAATGTACAAGGTGTACTGGCGCTCGCAGACCAGATGGATGAGAATATGGGCGGCTTCCAATGCCTTCCTGAATTATTCAGAACTTATAATACCTGGAAACTTACCCAGCCCGAAGATCGTGACCGTTTTAAACCTGATACAACAGGCTTTGAATTTGAAAAAGTAAAAATGGAAGCCGGCGACCTGCTTATTTTTAACAGCCTGCAACCGCATGGCATACGCCCCAATAAGAGCAGCGATAAAGTGCGGATTGCTCAATACATTTCAATGATGCCTGCCGAAGAAGACAATGATACCCTGCGTCAATGGCGCATTACATCATGGAAAGAAAGAGTTGCCCCGGAAGGATATGCCTTCCCCGGTGATCCGCGTAAATGGGAACAAATAAAGTATGATACAGCCGAATTGAGTGAGTTAGGAAAAAAATTATTAGGCCTCGAAAAATGGTGAGCAAAACAAAATTGGCAGGAAGCCTGTTGGACAGTACCGGAAAATTCAAATTGCTCACAACAAAATAAATTTATGACGAGTCAACCATTTACCACACTCAGCAATGGCCTCCGGATGCCCCTGCTTGGTTTGGGCGTTTATGAGATGTACAATACAGAAGCGGAAGAAGCTGTGCTGGCTGCACTTGAAATCGGCTACCGGTTAATTGATACAGCCGCTATGTACAACAATGAAACAGAAATTGGTAATGCCATAAGACGGAGCGGTTTACCACGCAATGAAATTTTCGTAACAACAAAAGTGGGAAATCCGGACCATGGTTATGATTCAACATTAAGAGCTTTTGATACAAGCCTGCAAAAATTGAACATGGAGTATGTTGACCTGTATCTTGTTCATTGGCCGGTAAAAGGAAAAAGAAAAGATACCTGGCTGGCGCTGGAAAAATTGTACGCCGAAAAAAGAATAAAAGCGATTGGAGTTGCTAACTATTTAATTCCTTTTTTAAAAGAGCTGGAAACCTATGCATTCGTGATACCTATGCTTAACCAGGTGGAATTTACACCATGGCTTTTCCAAAAAAATTTGTTGGATTATTGCGCAGCAAAAAAGATACAACTGCAATCTTACTCGCCCATTACAAGAGGTAAAAAATTTGACGATCCGAAACTTCTTCAGCTTTGCGAAAAGTATAGCAAATCGCCGGCGCAAATAATTTTACGATGGAACATTGAGCATGGGGTGTCCACTATTCCAAAATCTTCGAACAAAGAAAGGTTGAAAAATAATTTTGATACCCTCGGCTTTACTTTATTAAAAGAGGACATTGCTTTTATGGACACCTTTGATGAACAATTCAGAATATGTGATGACCCAATGGAGATGCTTTAATTAAATTATTAAAAAATAAATCTTAGAATATGAAAATCCTTTTTGCATGTATTGCATTATTAGCTTTTAGTATCAATGCCCGGTCTCAAAAGACGGAAGCCAATGCGCCGGTGCTGAGGCATGTTGTATTATTTAAATTTAAGGATAGTTCTTCACCTGCAGACGTGCAGAAAGTTGCAGCTACATTTGCGGGCTTATATGGAAAAGTATTGCAGGTAAAAAGCTTTGAGTGGGGTATAAATAACAGTCCCGAAAATCTTAACCAGGGATTTACGCACTGTTTTATGCTCACCTTTTCTTCTGAAAAAGACCTTGCAGATTATCAACTGAATCCCGCCCACATTGCATTTCAAGATGTATTGAAGCCGCACATGGAAAAGGTTTTTGTAGTAGACTATTGGGTAAAATAAAGACGATAATAAAATTGATGCAAGCATCAGCGGCGCCGCCATTGCTTTGCCTGGTGTTACTCCCTGGAGAACAATCACCGTTGGAGAAACGCTGAAACCCATTGTGGAAAACACCATTCCGTTTGATGTGGTAGAACCGCTATATGAGCCGTCACGTGATTACACATTTGGAAAATCAACCTGGAGCTGGATTGTATGGCAGGATCCCAGTATGAATTATGACGACCAGGTTAAGTACATTGACCTCGCCGCTTCACTTGGATGGAAGTATATATTAATGGACGCATTTTGGGATACCAATATTGGTAAAGACAAAATGAAAGAACTGATTAAATATGCCAACTCAAAAAAGGTGGATGTGCTGCTATGGTACAATTCAAATGGTGTTGCCAATGATGCACCGCAGGGGCCAAGAAATAAAATGAATAGTTCTGTTGAAAGAAAAAAGGAAATGAAATGGTTACGTGATGCTGGCGTAAAAGGATTGAAAGTTGATTTCTTTGGCGGGGATAAACAGGAGACCATGCGGTCGTATGAAGACATCCTTTCCGATGCCAATGATTATGGTTTGATGATTGATTTTCACGGTACTACTTTACCAAGAGGATGGGAACGCATGTACCCCAACTATATCGGAAGCGAAGCTGTGGTAGCTTCTGAAATGCTGGTGTTTTCACAAGGGGTAAGGGAGGCAGAAGCCTTTAATGCTACGCTGCATCCCTTTATAAGAAACACAGTTGGCAGTATGGAGTTTGGAGGTGTTTTCCTGAACAAATACATCACTAAAAGTAATGAGAACAGGAATCAACGGCTTACAACTGACGCATTCCAGTTGGCTACAGCGATCCTGTTTCAAAACTCAGTCCAAATGTTTGCGCTTACGCCCAACAATTTAACCGATGCCCCTGCATTTGAAATTGATTTTATGAAAACGGTTCCCACTACCTGGGATGAAACAATATACATTGATGGCTATCCTGGCAGGAGCGTGGTGATTGCAAGACGACATGGCACTAACTGGTTTGTGGCAGGTGCAAATGCTGGCAAGGAAGTTTTAAAACTTAACCTGAAACTGCCGATGCTTGCAGGCAAAAAGGTAATGATGTATAACGATGATGCTGCTAAAGTTCCTTATATAAAAGAGGTTTCCATTAGTAAGGCCGGGTTGTTTGAAGTGGAGTTGCAACCATCCGGAGGTTTTGTTTTAAAATACTAATTGAAACGGGTAAAAAAAAGACTTCAATTGCTCTGATAGATAAAATAAACATCGTGGTAATTATGAAGATTTTATCAACTGTTTTTTAGACAGGATGGTATTGATAAGAGATTTTAGTTGTATTGGCTTGTTTAAATCAGTCATCTAAACAGATGCGCTCAAATTATAAATAAACCTGCGTTATAATAATTATTTAAAGAAAGTAAGTATGATCAAATCAGTTTTCAGCCTGGCCGTCCTAACATTTTTGTTGTTGCCTTTTTCCGTTAAAACAAAAGCACAACAGGCACAAAATCCCATCATATATTCCGATGTGCCCGACATGTCGATGATTCGTGTTGGCGATACTTATTACATGAGCAGTACTACCATGCATATGAGTCCCGGTGTACCTCTTATGAAATCGAAAGACCTGGTAAACTGGCAATTAATTGGCTATGCTTATGATACACTGGCCAGCATAGACGAGCTCAACCTGGTAAATAGCAAAAGCACTTATGGCCGGGGATCATGGGCCAGCAGCCTGCGATATCACAACGGTATTTATTATGTAAGCACCTTTGCGCAAACCACCGGCAGAACACATATTTACAGTACAAAAGATATTGAACATGGACCATGGAAATCCATCTCCTTCAAACCTTCTTTACATGATCATTCGCTGTTTTTTGATGACGGCAAAGTGTACATGATCTATGGCGGCGGAAAATTGCGATTAGTGGAATTGGAAAATGATTTGTCAGGTATAAAATCCGGCACCGAACAGGTAATGATTGAAAATGCCGGTACACCTGCCGGCAACAACATTATGCTCAACGCGGAGGGTTCGCAACTGTTTAAAGTGAAGGGCAAATATTACCTGTTTAACATTGTATGGCCACGGGGTGGTATGCGTACAGTGATCATTCATCGGGCGGATAAACTCACGGGGCCGTGGGAAGGAAGATTAGGATTCAAGGATTCAGGTGTGGCGCAGGGTGGTTTGATTGATAAGCCCGATGGCAGATGGTTTGCTTATTTGTTCCGTGATAACGGCGCTGTGGGACGTATTCCTTACCTGGTTCCCGTAAACTGGCAAGATGGCTGGCCGGTGTTGGGTGTGAACGGAAAATTACCGGAAACCCTTAAGCTGCCCGCAAATAAAAGCCTGGTTCCGGGCATTGTTAACCCGGACGAATTTAACCGCAAAAAAGGCGAATCCAACTTACCGCTGGTTTGGCAATGGAATCACAATCCTGATAATAAACTATGGTCGGTTACAGACAGGAAAGGTTATCTCCGGCTTACAACAGGCCGGTTAGATACCAGTTTTCTTTTGGCAAGAAATACTTTGACACAGCGTACCATTGGGCCGGTGTGCACAGGTTCTACTTCATTGGATGTTTCAAAAATGAAAGATGGTGATTTTGCAGGCTTTGCCTTGTTACAAAAAAATTATGGTCTGGCAGGAGTGAAGGTAAATGGCAGTACAAAACAAATAGTGATGATCAATGCTACAGGAGGCAGCCCCGTAGAAGCCGCATCTATTCCACTTATGCAAAACCTTGTTTACCTGAAAGCCGAATGTGATTTTACTGATAAAAAAGATGTCGCAAATTTCTTTTACAGCCTGGACGGAAAAACCTGGATAGCCCTGGGCACGCAATTAAAAATGGCTTACACACTTCCGCATTTTATGGGCTATCGCTTTGGCTTATTTAACTACGCTACAAAAACTGCGGGTGGTTTTGCCGACTTCGATTTTTTCCATATTACAAACGCTATTTCAACGACTAAATAAGCAGCTTAACACAGCTTCTAAAAATTGTTTTATATGAAAAGAATCCTTTGCTTTTTACTGCTTGCACTACCCGGCGTAATGCGGGCTCAAAATGCTACCATTAAAATTGATGTAGACAGAGTTATTGGCGAAATTGATCCTAAAATTTATGGTGTATTCATGGAACCCATTACCATTAGTGGCAGGCGTGGTTTGCCAGATTCGCCACAGGTGAATACGCTCTACGGAAACCTTTATGATCCAGCTTCAAAGCTGGCAGATGAAAATGGTTTCAGGAAAGATTATATCGAAGCGATGAAAGACCTGAAGGTTACCAACATCAGGTGGCCGGGCGGAAATTTTTTAATGGGATACGACTGGAAGGATGGTATTGGCCCAAAAAGCCAACGGCCTGCACGGATCAATTTAGCCTGGGGAGGTATTGACAATAATCATGTGGGTACCGATGAATGGTTTGCCTTGAACAAAGCCATCGGCAGCGAAAATATTGTGTGTGTAAACCTAGGATTGGGCAGCATTATGGATGCCGCTTACTGGGTGGAATATTGCAATTATAAAGGCGGGACTTATTACTCTGATCTGCGTGCTAAAAACGGTCATAAGGAACCATACAATGTAAAGATCTGGGACCTAGGAAATGAAGTGGATGGTAAGCCCTGGGAACTGGGCCATAAAAATGTAGAAGATTATATTGAAGTGGCCAGGGAAGCAGCAAAAGCAATCACAGCCGTGGATAGCAAAATTGATTTTGTAGGTTGTGGTTCATCCTGGTACAGTAAAAATAAATGGGATGATTGGAACAGGCAGGTATTAAAAGGAATTGGTGATAAAATTAAATATCTCTCTATTCACAGTTATTGGGAAAACTCACCGGATTATTATAGTTACATGGGAGCCAGCGCAAAAATATTTGAAGAAAGAATCAATATTACTGCTGCAGGAATAAAAGCTGTATCAGCAACAGAAGGCTTTAAAAATCCAATCTATCTTTCGGTGGATGAGTGGGGTGCATTTGGCAGAAACTTCATGAGCATTTTGCCGGTGGCTCAATCTTTCAACTCTTTTATCCGCAATGCTGATGTGGTAAAAACGGGCAACTTTACCATGCTTACTTCTTTACTTTCAAGCGATCCAAAACGAGGCACTTTTAAATCGTCTTTGTACTATACATTCAAATTGTTTTCAAATAATTGTCGTGGTAGTGCAGTAGACACTTATGTGCAGTGCGATACTTTCACAACTGACCTCTATAAAGCCATTCCTTTTCTTGATGTAACCACTACTTACTCCAAAACTGAAAATACTGTTTTCATTAATGTAGTTAACAGGCATAAAGACAAAGCTATCACGGCAGATATTACAAGCACATCAGGAAACTTTACAGGTAAAGCAGAAGCCAGCATTGTAACAACAACTGATATGCAGGAAAATTTTGACTACGATAAAAGAGAAGAATATGTGCCTGTAACCAAAATGATAGATACGAAAGGGAACCAGCTTTCCTATGCTTTTCCCCCGCATTCACTCACCCAGATAAAAGTGGCAGTTGGTGGTAATCATTGATTAAACAGGATGGATTAAAATAAATTTATGCCTACCGGATACGTAGGATGCTGCAAGATCATTTGATGAACTGGTGGATAATGAAAAGAGTAGAAGTCGTTGGTTTTAAAGCAACGGCTTCTACTTCTAATGCGTATTAGCTATCTATTTTTTCTTTTAGATTGAATGTAATCTGATGGTAATACACCAAATTTTATTTTAAAGGATTTTGCAAAATAGTTACATGTTGCAAATCCTACAGAATAAGCAATCTGTGCTATATTCATATCGCTTTTTTCTAACAATGTTGCAGCTTTATCAAGTTTAACCGAGCGGATAAATTCAACAGGTGTTTGCCCTTTGAGTTCCAGCAATTTTTTATAAAGTGAACTCCGGCTCATACCGATGTGCCTGCTTAATCCTTCCACCGACAATTGAGTGTCTGTAAGATTTTCTTCAAAGAATTTCATGATTTCACTCATGAGTTTTTCGTCTTCTGATTCCAATTCTATTTCAGGCGTTAGCACGTTAATCTGCCTGCTATAAGTATTTTTAAATTATTATTGAGGGCTAATAAATTCTTTATTTTGGCCTGTTCACATTGCAGGCTTTTGTATTTTTATGCCTTCGCATTGCTACATACTCTTTAGCGAAAAGTTAAATAAATACTACGTTGGCATCACTTCTGAGATTGTAAGGCATTTGGAAGAACACAACCAATGCATTTAAGGCCATTGATGTTGACTGGTCTCAACACGTTAGTTCAAGCTATGCCCTTTAGGGCAAGGCTTTAGCTTCTACAAATCTAACGTAAGTCAGAGGCATGCAAAATTTAAGGAAAAGTAGCCATTGTGTTCATCAATTGCATGTTCATATTGTGTGGAGCACTAAATACAGATGTGAGGTGCTGCGAGTTAATAATCAGATACGTTGCAGGGAGTTAATACGTATGACCTGCGACACGCTGGACATCCAAATTTTAAAGGGTGTTGTGGGTAAAGATCATGTACACTTGCATGTGAGCTATCCTCTCACTTTAAGTGTAAGTGATATGATAAAACGTTTGAAAGGCCGAAGCGCCAGGTTATTGCTTGCAGAATATTCAGAAGTAAAGAAACGCTATTGGCCAATCATTTATGGAGCATAGGGTATGAGGTTTGGAGTACGGAAACATAACGGACGAAATGATCCGGCAATATTTAGAGCATCACAAAGATTGTCCGAACAGTGATCAGAATTTTATTCTGGAATAAACTGAACTTTAGTTTAAAGTTTCAATAGGCTTCAGCCACATTTCCAATGGCTTTAGCCAATGTATTCAACCTATGGGTTTCCAACCCATAGTATTTGAGTTTGAACCCAAAGACGTACAATCGAACGAGGCATTGCTTGCCTACTTAGACGATTTGTTATCGAAAGCAAAAACATTATTGGCAAATGCTAAAGACGAAGCGTTTACAAAAGAATGGTCAATGACATACGGCGAAAACATTCTTTTTACATTGCCTAAGAAACAAGTGGCAATGCTATTTTGTATAAACCATTTGGTACATGATCGTGCACAACTGGGGATGTATTTAAGGTTGTTAGATATTCCTTTATCGGTTACTTATGGGCCTTCGGCAGATGATGACGTGTTGATTTTAATAAACAGGTTTTCATTAGCTTGAAAACCATTACCGCCAAACCGGATTTTTGCGGCCGTGAGATAAATATCCCGACGATTAAACATCCCTTTTTTACAGCAGGAAGCTGGAGGGTTACCTGAAAACTATTCATGCCAGTCAGCCAACGTTCAGGCACGAATTTTACGCAGTTGCTTTACCAAATGCAGGTGACAATAAAGAAGTGAACGGTAAATTTTCTGATAGCATTTTATCTTATAAATAACACTAAAAAAGAGGCTACCCTTTTGAGGCAGCCCCTTTGCACATACAAAATAAGGAGGTTATTATTATCTCAATATCTTAATCAATTTTACCAGTTTGCGCTCTTCACCCTGCAGTACTTCTACAAAATAAATACCTGGGGTGTACTCTTTACCAAACTCTATCAACTGTCCTGCATATACATTTTCTTTTACTTGCATTAACGTTCCGTTTGCATCAACTATTTTGATTGTCAATTGCTGCCTGGCATTGCTGCTCTCTATCTTTAAACGGAAACTGCTGCTGGTTGGATTACCCAACACCTTAACATCAAAAGTCTGCAGGCTGTTGTTTACAATGGGTTGTACGGCACGTGCTACACTGGTGGTAGTGGTAGCGCTACTAATTTGAATATTACCACCCGCCAATTTTCTTTCCAGTGTAGTAATGCCGGTCCAGTTAGAACTGTATATCAGCAATCCATTTCCATTACGAATATCGATGCTAATGCTGTCAGTGCTTCCCGGCTCACCCCGGTCTCTCAAATTGATGGTTACAATTGAATTGCTGGTATTGGGTGCAGTTAGACCGGTGATTGCATCTGTAATATTGGCCTTGGCATTAATTACTGCCCGCTGTACCGCAGGGTTTGTAATATTTACACTTAAAGAACCATTAGTGCCGCCTATAATGCCTTTTAACTGGTACACGTTGCTGCCGGAGCGCCAGCTAATATTTACTCCACCCTGCAGGTTGGATCCCTTTTTATTCCACTTGGCTGTGCCACCAAAATTAACCCTGCTGTTTGCATTAGAGGGGTATAATCCTGCAGAGCTATTGGGCGTCATCCGGATATTGCCACCAAAGGTTAGGAAATCACTGAGCGATTTTGATAAGGTTAAACCGCCCAATGGCAATACTTCATTGGTGTAAAAACTATCTACTTCCACTTTTACTTCAAACAATACTGCATTGTTGTTGCCGGGTATAGATAGCGTAGTGTCCAATAATATAGCACCTATTTTGGTATCTGTTCCCAGTAGTTGTACCGGTAACCAACTTGTTTTAAATTCAGGCACTAATACACTGCCTGGGTTGGTTGGGCTAAGCCCACGAATAACAAACCTTCCTTTTGCGTTGATAATAACACCTGGGTAAGGGTCTCCCACGGGGTTTACGGATGTGGTATCCCTGATGGTAGCGGATAACCGCACCAGTGATGAGGTGGCCGTTGCGGTACCTGTACTTGCAAAGTCCTGTCCGGTGTAGTCTGCTATGGCATTTTCCTCGGTAATGGTAAAGGTGGTTGTTGGATCATTGATTAGGTAGTTGGTACTGGTACCAGAAAACTGAGCCGTTACACTTTTTACCCCGGGTGCTAACTGGCCTAAAGGTAATGTTCCGATGGGTAGGGGTTCTAATAATACCGTGTCTAATATTGCTACTCCGCTTATTACCGGCCGGGTACCCATTACCTGTGTTCCGATAAGGAAGCTAACAGTACCGCCTGTAGTACCGGCGGCTCCACAATTAGCTGGGGCAACGGTGGCTTTAAATGTTACCTTATCGCTGTATTGCTGCGTAGGCGTAACGGTAACCATAACTGTGGTGGTTATTTTATTTACATTCACCTGGTAGCTGCAACTGCTTTTCAACCCATTAACATCGGTGGCTGTAGCTGTTACCGTGGTAATACCAAAAGGAAAATTGTACGGGAAGCTAATGCCATTTCCATTGATGTAATAAGCTACCTGTGGTGTACCGCAATTATCGGTGGCGGCTGTTAACGGCAGGCTCAGTGTTTTGGTACACTGCCCTGCATCGGTGGCATACGCTGCTGCCGGAGTGGGGCAGGTAATTACCGGTGGCTCATTGTCTTTAACAGTAATGATAAAGCTGGAGGTGGTTATCTTGCCATACGCATTACTGGCTTCATATATAATAGTAGTAATGCCTACTATAAAAGCTGAACCATTGGCAGGCCCTGCAGTTTGCCGGATGCTGCTATTGGTACAATCCACCACTACGCCTGGTTGCGCCCAGGTTACCTTTGCTCCGCACACACCTGCATCATTATTTACACTGATATTTGACGGCAGGCCGGTAATAACCGGAAGGGTTTCCGGATTGATGGCTGGATCATCATCGTTGCAATCGCCAGTAATTGCCGTTAATTCAGTGGCCAATTTGTAGTGTATAGGCTGCAAACATTGCGTTAAAACAGTGCCGTCACTGTAGCTGTCGTTATCGGCATCTTTGTACCAAACGGTACCTGGGTTAATGGCTTTATCGTTGTCATTGCAATCGCCGGGTTGTTGATTGATTTTGCGTACATATCCGGTTGCAAATAAGGGCAAACATCCCGTGTAGGGCTCATCAGTATAATAACCATCTCCATCAGCATCTATCACCCACACTGTTTCGGGGTTATAACTTGGATCGCTGTCATCGCAGTCAAGCCCTTTAGAATTATTGATATAGTTGCGTCCATCCTGCGGAGGAGCACAGGAAGGTAATGCGAAGTATATTTTATCATGGTAGCCATCTCTGTCTGCATCCAGAAGCCACACTTGGGGTATAATTGCATCATTATTATCGTCGCAATCACCAGGCTTCAAATCTCCTTTAGGTACATAGCCACTACCTGGCGATTGACATGCGAATATCGGATCGCCAACATAGTAGTTATCTAAGTCTTTATTAAGTACCCACTCCTGCGCTATCAAGCATTGAAAATTGGCAATGTATGAAGTTGGATTGGAAGGTACTATAATAGTATAGGATAATGTATTGGTTCCATCAGACCAGACGGTGAATCCATATTGGGTTGCGGCAATCAACGATTGTGGTGAGGAGGTTGCCAGAGTATGGCTGCTTCCTGGCTCCCAACTAAAAGTTTTGGTTGCAGTAAAGGTGAATCCATCTACCGAAAAACTAAGCCCCGGTACCGAAGTACCTATCGTAATTTGAACCGGCGGGGCTGTGTTGGTCATGGTA
>JBKJUP010000058.1:0-21020 GCA_046590675.1 Ferruginibacter sp.
CCATTTTAAAATTATGATAAGTGTAAATAATGTGACCCTTGCCTATGGTAAGCGGGTTTTGTTCGATGAAGTAAACATCAGTTTTGTTAAGGGAAATTGCTACGGTGTTATTGGTGCCAATGGTGCCGGTAAATCGACCTTTATTAAAATTTTGAGTGGCGAAATTGAACCCAATAAGGGAACGGTGGATATTACTCCCGGCGAACGCATGGCTGTGCTAAGACAGGACCAGTTTGCATTTGATGATGTTACTGTGTTGAATGCCGTAATGATGGGGCATCAAAAAATGTGGAATCTGATGATTGAAAAAGATGCGCTGTACATGAAGGAGGATTTTACAGAAGCGGATGGTATGAAAGCGGGGGAACTGGAACACCAGTATGGTGAAATGGGTGGCTATACTGCCGAAAGTGATGCGGCGCAATTCTTAAACGAACTGGGTGTAAAGGAAGAAATGCACCAGCAATTGATGCAGGATATTCCGGCAAATATTAAAGTAAGGGTGATGCTGGCGCAGGCTTTATTTGGTAACCCTGATATTTTATTACTGGATGAACCTACCAATAACCTGGATGTGGAAACGATTAGCTGGCTGGAAAACTTTTTGGCCGACTACCAAAACATTGTATTGGTGGTGAGCCATGACCGTCACTTTTTAGATGCCGTATGTACGCATGTGGCTGATGTGGATAAGCAAAAAATTAAAATTTATACGGGCAACTATACCTTTTGGTACGAAAGCTCCCAGTTAGCGGCCAGGCAGGCGTCTGATAAAAATAAAAAGCAGGAAGAAAAGAAAAAAGACCTGTTGGAGTTTATTGCACGGTTTAGTGCCAACGCCTCTAAATCTAAGCAGGCTACCTCCCGTAAAAAAGCATTGGATAAGCTGGTGTTTGAAGATATTACAGCGAGTAACCGTAAATACCCCGGCATTATTTTTAAGCCGGAAAGAGAAGTGGGCAACCAGATATTGAACGTGGAGAAATTAGCAAAATCGCTGGATGGTAAACCACTTTTCAGCAATATTAATTTTGATATTGTAAAGGGGCAGAAGATTGCATTCCTTAGTAAAAACCCTTTGGCACTAACTACTTTCTTTGAAATAATTTCAGGAAATGAAAAGGCTGATTCCGGAAAAATAGAGTGGGGTAGTACCATCACTCCTGCCTATCTGCCAAACGATAATACCGAATTTTTCCAGGGATCATTGAACCTGATGGATTGGCTTCGCCAGTTTGTGCCGCCTTATGTAAAGGATGTAGATGAAGATTTTATCAGGGGATTTTTGGGTAAGATGTTATTTAGCGGTGATGAGATTTTAAAGAAAACAAATGTGCTGAGTGGAGGTGAAAAAGTAAGGTGTATGATCAGTAAAATGATGTTGCAAAACCCCAATGTGGTAATATTGGATGAACCAACCAATCACCTTGACCTGGAAAGTATTACCGCCTTTAATGATGGCATGATCACCTTCCCCGGCATTGTGCTGGTGTCAACACATGATCACCAGTTTATGAATACGGTGGCCGATCGCATTATTGAAATAACGCCCAAGGGAATGATTGACCGCCTGATGACCTATGATGAATACCTGGCTGATGACCGTGTAAAGGCAATGAAAGAAGAGTTATACAGCTAAGCTGACCCTTACAGAAAAAAGAGCTTAATCCATATTTACAATCCCGCTGGTTAAGCGGGATTTTTTTGATTGAAATAATTAAGAGGTCGTTTAGAAATGTTTTTTTTTGTTTACCAGCATTTGTATTTCATGGCATCGGCATTGGCGTCGCACTGTTCAGGTTTATGTTTTTATGGCATCATTTTCCACCATTATATTGAGTGCATTAACAATTTAGCAAGGGTAGCCACCTTTTTTACAGTATTGTATTTAAATGCAGTTTGTATAAAGGTGACAGCTCTGGTTCAAAGAGCGGGATGGATGCATTTAAAATTGTCGCACTAAAAAATATTTCCGGAGATAGAAATCCATCGAAATATCAGGGTCTAAAGCCCCTCTCTTTTGGAGAGGGGTTGGGGGTGAGGTCAAAATAATACGACAATTTTAAATACACCCAATGGGATTTTTTTTGATCAAAATAACTAAGAAAAAAATATCTTTGGCATCATTTATATGTTGAGAAAAACCATCATTTCAGTTATAGATCTCTTTTACCCTTTGTTTAAAAGATTCATGCCCATTCATACATTCCGGTATGCAGCATGTGGCGGTTTCAACGTTTTTATCGACATCCTTTTATATTTTATTTTCTACAATTTCCTGCTGGATAAACAAGTGCTGCAATTAGGATTTATTGCATTTAAGCCACATATTGCCGCCTTTCTATTATCATTCCTGGTAACTTTCCCGGTTGGGTTTTTATTGTCGAGATACATTGTATGGACCGATTCGCTGGTGCTTTGGCATATACAACTGTTCCGGTATTTTGTAGTGGTGCTCATCAATCTCTTACTCAACTATATTTTTATAAAAATACTGGTGGAGTATTTTCTTGTTTACCCCACTATTGCCAAACTGATTACCACGGTGATCGTCATTATTTTCAGTTACTTAACGCAAAAGCATTTTACATTTAAAGTAAAGCATGCAAAGAAAACGGCCCATTGATAAAGCTTGTTTTTTGTGTAAACTGCACCCCAATTTATTTTGATAATTATTTGCAAGGCTGTATTTATAATAGCCATTAACTGCCTGTTCTAAGCCCGTGGTAGTATCGGTCACGTTATAATATGTCATGTTATAATGAAGGATTATCTGTAATTACCTATCAGTCAGGACGAAAAACCGCCATAGATGCCAAATAAATTTGTAAGGCTGACATTTTTTCACACTAAAAGCAAATGGCACAATCATTGACAATCTCTACCCGAACAATAAATTAAATTATAATCATGGGAAAGATAATAGGAATTGACCTTGGTACTACCAACAGTTGCGTTTCAGTAATGGAAGGTAGTGAAGCAGTAGTAATCGCAAATGATGAAGGACGTAGAACCACACCTTCCATTGTTGCATTTCTAAAAAATGGCGAACGTAAAGTAGGAGATCCTGCCAAGCGCCAGGCCATTACCAATCCGCAGAACACCATTATGAGTGTTAAGCGTTATATGGGACACAAATGGAATGAAGTAACATCAGATATCAGTCATAGTAGTTATAAAGTAGTAAAGGGAGATAATGATACCGTTCGCATCGATATTGATGGCAGAATGTACACGCCACAGGAAATTAGTGCAATGATTCTTCAGAAGATGAAGAAAACTGCAGAAGATTACCTGGGTCAGGAAGTAACAGAAGCAGTGGTAACGGTACCGGCTTATTTTAATGATGCACAGCGCCAGGCTACTAAAGAAGCCGGGGAAATTGCAGGATTAAACGTACGCAGAATCATCAATGAGCCTACAGCTGCGGCATTGGCTTACGGACTTGATAAAAAACATGCTGATCAAAAGATTGCAGTATTTGACCTTGGTGGTGGTACATTCGATATCTCTATCCTTGAATTGGGTGAAGGTGTATTTGAAGTAAAAAGCACCAATGGTGATACCCACCTTGGTGGTGATGATTTTGATAAAGTGTTAATGGACTGGCTGGCTGAAGAATTTAAAAAAGATGAGGCCATCGATTTACGTAAAGATCCAATGGCATGGCAGCGTTTAAAAGAAGCGGCTGAAAAAGCAAAAGTTGAATTATCATCTTCTTCAGAAACCGAAATCAACCTGCCTTATGTAACTGCAGTTGACGGAGTGCCTAAGCATTTGGTTAAAAAATTAACCCGTGCACATTTTGAAAAATTGTCTGATGATTTATTTGCAAGATGTTTAAAACCATGTGAGCTGGCATTGAAAGATGCAGGGCTTTCTGTAGGTGAAATTAATGAAGTTATTTTGGTAGGTGGTAGTACACGTATTCCAAAAGTGCAGGAAATAGTAGAAAAATTCTTTGGTAAAAAACCCAACCGTAGTGTAAACCCCGATGAAGTTGTTGCAATTGGTGCAGCCATTCAGGGTGGTGTATTATCAGGAGATGTAAAAGATGTATTGTTACTGGATGTTACGCCGCTGAGCCTTGGTATTGAAACCATGGGTGGTGTAATGACAAGGTTGATTGAAAGCAATACCACGATACCTACAAAAAAATCTGAAACATTTAGTACAGCAAGTGATAACCAGCCTGGTGTACAGATTCATGTGTTACAGGGTGAAAGGCCACTTTCAAATCAAAATAAAAGTTTGGGTATGTTTAACCTGGATGGCATTCCGCCGGCACCACGTGGTGTACCCCAGGTAGAAGTTACTTTCGATATTGATGCCAATGGTATTTTGCATGTAACTGCAAAAGACAAAGGCACCGGCAAAAGTCACAACATCCGTATTGAAGCTGGTAGCGGTTTAAGCAAAGAGGAAATTGAAAAAATGAAAAATGAGGCAAAAGCAAATGAAGCAACCGATAAAGCTGAAAAAGAAAAAATTGAAAAAATTAACCAGGCTGATAGCTTAATATTCCAGACAGAAAAGCAATTGAAGGAATATGGAGAGAAAATCGGCGCTGATAAAAAAGCACCTATTGAAGCTGCTTTAACTGAATTGAAAGAAGCGCACAAACAACAGGATCTTGCTGCTATTGATAGCTCAATGGAAAAGATGAATGCAGCGTGGACAGCAGCCAGCGAAGAAATGTACAAAGCAACACAGGACGGCGGCGGCGCTCAGCCACAAGGTGATGGTGCAGCAGACGGACAAACTCAAGGTGGTGCTGATGCAGAAAATGTAACAGATGCAGAATTTGAAGAAGTGAAATAGTAATTTTTGTTATTTTAAAAAGACCGCAACTTATGTTGCGGTTTTTTTATGCGTACCATTTTGCAAAAGGCTAAAGAAGCATTTTGTTGATAATGTTTAATGCACCGCCAATTCATTCATGCGGCGATGAATTTAACGAAGCCGCAAGAGGTTTTAATTCTAGTTTGACAAGTTGAACTTTGCTATGTTTTTTTGTTGACCAGCATCAGTTTTTATTGCAGCATTATTGTGTCACTTGCCGATTTTTATCGGCATCCCGATGTTACACCTAATCGGGACTTCTACTGCATATTTTCATGGCATCATTTCTCACAATAATCGGTTTATAGCATTATATTTTAATTGCGTCTTCAAGACACTGACAATTAAAAAACACCCATATTATTACCGCTGTTAACCCTTTCCTAAAACTTCGGTTGCTTTTATTGCAATTGCTGTCTTTCTAACTATCTTGCCAGCCAACAAAAGACAACGCATGAAACAATTTTCCTTAGTATTGAATATTTTATTATTGGTTGCTGTAGCGGTACTTTATTTTCTTCATTTTTCAAATCAGGATAAGGGAAAAGTAAAACCCAAAGGCCTCGGTGTTAATACCTGCGATACTTCACACAAAAAAATAGTGGTTGCCTATGTTGAGTTGGATTCATTAAACAATAACGTTGCATTTATCAAACAACGAAAAAAAGAACTGGAAGCAGAGCAAAAAATAATTGCAAATGAGTACGAAAATTCGTACCGCCAGTTAACTGCAGAAAGAGATAATTTTTTGAAAAAAGGAAACACGATCACCCAGCAAGAGGCTGAAGAATTCCAAATTAAGCTGCAACAAAAACAGCAGGAAATTGAGCAGTCAAAGCAAACAAAGGCACAAAAGCTGGCAGAAAAGGGAGCCCGTATTATGGAAGATATGCAGCGCAAGTTAAAAACCTTTATGAAAGATTACAATAAAGAAAAAGGTTATACTTATATTTTAGCTACAGGTACCGGCCTCGACTATCTTTTTTATAAAGATTCTACCTTTAATATCACCACCGATATCATCAAAGGACTCAATGAAAAGATCAAAGAATCCGGTAAAGAATAATTCAGTCAATTTTATATATCTTCAGGTCCCGTTTAACAGCGGGACTTTTTTTATGTCCTGTATCAATTAGATTTACCAAAGACTAACCCTTTCAATATGACAGAATCAAATACATCTTTTAAACCTTCACTGGGTCTTTTTGACGCAACTATGATTGTAGCCGGTTCCATGATTGGGTCCGGAATTTTTATTGTGAGCGCCGACATGTTAAAAGAGCTGGGTAGTGCCGGTTGGTTATTAGCGGCCTGGGCCATTACCGGGTTTATGACCTTGTCGGCAGCACTGAGCTATGGAGAATTAAGTGGCATGTATCCCAAGGCTGGCGGGCAATATGTTTATTTAAAAGAAGCCTATAATCCATTGGTTGCTTTTGTATATGGATGGAGCTTTTTTTCTGTGATTCAAACGGGAACAATCGCCGCAGTTGCCGTGGGCTTCGCAAAGTTTGCGGGCTATTTTTTCCCGGGGCTGGCATGGGAAGATCAAAACACCTTTAATTTATTGGGGTTAAATATTCACTATGCGCAGGTGCTTGGAATTGCGTTAATCATATTGCTGACTTTTATCAACACCAAAGGAATTGAAACAGGCAAGATCATTCAAACCATTTTTACGTCTACAAAAATATTGTCGCTTTTTGGATTGATCATAGCCGGATTTGTTGCGTTTAACTGGGATGTATGGACGGCCAACTGGCAAAACCCCTGGACTGCACAACACCTTACAAAATCAGCTACAGGTATTGATACAGAATCCTTGCTAACAGGCGCTGTTCTTGGTGCCGTGGCAAGTGCAATGGTGGGCAGTATCTTCAGCAGCGATGCATGGAACAACGTAACATTCATTGCGGGGGAAATTAAAAATCCCAAAAAAAATATAGGACTTAGCCTGTTCCTGGGTACACTCATTGTAACCACGATTTATATTTTAACCAATGTGGTTTACCTGGCAACGGTGCCCATTCATGAACTTGCTTTTGCAAAAGATAACAGGGTTGCACTTAGTGCTTCTGAAGCCATTTTTGGCAGCAGTGGTTCAAAAATTATTGCAGTCATGATTATGATTTCCACCTTTGGCTGTAACAACGGGTTGATACTGGCAGGTGCCCGGGTATATTACACCATGGCAAAAGACAAACTGTTTTTCAGGCAGGCGGGTAATCTTAACAAACATACAGTGCCTGCATGGGCGCTGTGGATTCAATGCGCCATGGCCTGTGCTTTGTGCCTGAGTGGTAAGTATGGCGATCTGCTGGACATGGTTTCATTCATCGTAGTAATATTTTATGTATTGACCATTGCAGGCATATTTATTTTACGTAAAAAATATCCTGATGCAGTAAGGCCGTATAAGGCTTTTGGATATCCCGTATTGCCAATTATTTACATGATAATGGGTACCGCTTTCTGCACACTACTCATCATTTACAAACCCGCATTTACCTGGCCCGGCCTCATCATTGCACTGATTGGTATTCCTTTGTATTATCTTGCAGTACTAAATAAAAAATCAACTGAATAAAGCGATTCGTTATTATGATTAGTACCATTAGCAATGAAGTATTTGATAAATGCATCACCGATTATCATATAAAAGATGATGTAGATGCAATGGTGCATAATCCATATCCTGCACATTTTATCGAACACTTATTGTATGCAAAAAACTGGGTTGATACAGTACAGTGGCACCTGGAAGATATCATTCGCAACCCGGCTATTGACCCGGTTGAGGCCCTGGCACTGAAGCGTAGAATTGATGCATCCAACCAGGTAAGAACAGACATGGTTGAATATGTTGACAGTTATTTTTTAAAGCAATATGAAGCAATTCAGCCAAAAGAAGATGCTACCATTAATACGGAAAGCCCGGCCTGGGCAATTGATCGTTTATCAATTCTTGCCTTGAAGATTTATCACATGAAGGCAGAAGCAGAAAGGCAGGGAGCAGATGAAACGCACCGCAAATCATGCACAGAAAAGCTGGCGGTTTTACTGGAACAAAGAAAAGATCTTTCCACTGCGATCGACAACCTGCTGCATGACATTGTTGAAGGCAAAAAATATATGAAGGTGTATAAACAAATGAAGATGTACAACGATCCCGGCCTCAATCCTGTTTTATACCAGCAGCAATCTAAATAAGTGGAAGTAACTTCCCATATACTTATCATTCGTTTTTCTTCCATGGGAGATGTTGCAATGACGGTTCCTGTTATAAAAAACCTGCTTGTACAAAATCCGCAACTTCGCATCACCGTTGTTTCCAGTCATTTTTTGCAACCATTATTTGATGGATTGGAACGTTGCCATTTTCATCCGGCATTTTTGAAAGAAAAGCATAAAGGATTAGCCGGTTTGTTAAGCCTGCAAAAAGAATTAAAAAAGCTTGGCCCCTTTGATGCGATTGCCGATCTGCACAATGTACTTCGCTCAACAATTATTACAAACCTGTTTAAACTAAGTGGATATAAAATAGCGGTGTTGGATAAGGGCAGGACTGAAAAGAAACAGCTTACAAAAAAGAAGGATAAAAAATTTATTCAGTTAACACCTATGCACGAACGATATGCAATGGTGTTTAGAAATATTGGATTACCCATTCAACTTGATACCGGCGGCATTATTTACAAAAAGAAATTAATACCCGAGGCATTAAATTCGGTATTTGTATCTGGCAAAAAAATTATAGCAGTAGCGCCTTTTGCGCAATACAAAGAGAAAATGTACCCGCTGGAAAAAATGAAAATGGTGGTGCAACAATTAGCTGCAGCCAATAACATTGTATTGTTGTTTGGTGGCGGTAAAAATGAAGCGGCAATGTTGCAGGAATGGGAAATGGAAATATTTTCAGTTTTTAATATTGCGGGCAGGTATTCATTTGAAGATGAACTGGCCATCATCAGCAATGTAGATGTAATGATCAGTATGGATTCGGCCAATATGCACCTGGCTTCCTTATACAATGTGCCGGTAGTAAGCGTTTGGGGTGCTACACACCGGTTTGCAGGTTTCTACGGCTGGGGGCAGGATGTAAAAAATATTGCGGAAATTGATCTTTATTGCAGGCCTTGTTCGGTGTTTGGTAACAAGCCCTGTTACCGCGGCGATCATGCCTGTATGAATGAGTTGAACGAAGACATGATTGTAGAAAAAGTAAAGCGGTTGCTGGAGATGTAGGTAAAAAATTAGTCTATTTTGATGAAGAATTTTGGGGAGCGTATTTAAAGATTTCGCAAGAGGTGGTACCTTTTTTTTATGGAATTGTAGTTAAGTCTATTGGCATAAAGGTGACACCTCTAATTTAGAGAGCGGCCTTTCTAAATACACCCATTGTCCGAATTCCGAAAGATGAAATGATATAAATAAAAGTTAGAAAAACAAGCCATATTTCGTCCGAGATATTTGGTGAATTTCGACGAAAATTAAAAATTCAATATGCAAAAATTTTCCCTTGCAATACATGGCGGTGCCGGCACTATCTTAAAAGAAGAAATGACAGCCGACCTCGAAAAATTATACCTGGCTGGCCTGAATGATTCGCTTCAGGCTGGTTACTCAGTGTTGGAAGATGGTGGATCATCATTGGATGCTGTTCATGCTGCGGTGTTGGTACTGGAAGAAAATATTTTATTCAACGCCGGCCGCGGTTCGGTATTTACAAAAGATGGCTTGCATGAAATGGACGCTGCAATAATGGAAGGTAAAAATTTGCTGGCAGGAGCAGTTGCAGGCGTTCGAAATATCCGAAACCCTGTATCGCTTGCGCTTGCAGTAATGCAGCGGAGCAACCATGTTTTCCTCAGCGGGCAAGGTGCTTACGACTTTGCAACCACACAGGGTATAAAGCATGAGCCTGATGCATTTTTCTTTTCGCAGTTCCGCTACGATCAGTGGCGGCAAATGGCCAATAGCGATGACTATGCATTGGATCACAGCCGGGATCAACCTGCCACTAATTTTAAGGATAAAAAGTTTGGTACGGTTGGAGCCGTGGCCTGCGATATGCATGGAAATATAGCGGCCGCAACAAGCACCGGTGGAATGACCAATAAAAATTTTGGCCGGATTGGCGACACGCCTATTATTGGCATTGGTACTTATGCAAATAATAAAACCTGCGCCATCAGTTGCACCGGTCATGGTGAGCCATTTATACGTGCTGTTGCTGCTTACGATGTTAGTTGCCTGATGGAATACAAAGGCATGACGTTGACTGAAGCCATGCACGAAGTGGTGAACATAAAATTACCTGTATTGGAGGGTGAAGGAGGAATGATTGGGGTAGATTCAAGTGGAAATATGGCTTTGCTGTTTAATAGTGCCGGTATGTACAGGGGTTCTAAAAGTAGCGACGGAACCAGTAACCTAAGTATTTATAAAAGTTGATTTTTACCATCTTTATTTAAGCTTGAGCCAACATTCAAACTGCTTTAAAGTATTGGTTGTGTTTTGTTAGTGAATAATTATATTTTTGCAATGATGAAAAAATATGCAGTCATAGTTGCAGGTGGAAGCGGAAGCCGGATGAACAGTAATTTGCCCAAACAGTTTCTCTTGTTGAATGGTAAGCCGGTGCTTTATTATACCATTGATACCTTTTTAAAGTCGTACCCCGACCTTCAGATTATACTTGTTTTACCGGGCGATCATGTGGCGGCAGGGCAGGAGATCATTGATGCTTTTTTTGACTATGAACGCATCCGTATAACCGAAGGCGGCAGAACAAGGTTTCATTCGGTGCAAAAAGGCCTGGAATTAATCACAGAGGAAAGTATCATTTTTGTACATGATGGTGTGCGTTGCCTGCTTACCCAGGCCCTCATTCATCGTTGCTATGAAGGCGCCCTTGAAATGGGATCTGCCATTCCTGTAATTGACTCAAAAGATAGTATCCGCATGATTACAGACGATGGCAATGAAGCCCTTGAACGTAGTAAAATAAAACTTGTACAAACACCGCAGACTTTTCATAGTAAAATATTATTACCAGCGTACAAGATCGACTACAAAGATAAATTTACGGACGAAGCTACCGTGGTAGAAGCATTTGGCTTAAAAGTACACCTGGTAGTGGGAGAGGAAGAGAATATTAAAATTACCCGTCCCGTAGATCTTACCGTGGCAGAGGGTATGATAAAACCCGGCAACCCGGCAAGTGCAGCGCCGGAAGGCGGAAAGCCTGGGGTATAGGTTATCGTTTGCCATTAACCCTAATCCCAAAATTCGCTACTCATTATTGCTTAAACATCCTTGCTAATTTAGGCAGCCGGTTCAGTTTTATGCCTGCATATTTTTCCTGTGTAGCACCAAAACTGCTATAGAAAAATGCAAGGTTCCTGATATCACTTCCTTCAAAATCAAGCAGCCAATCCTGGCCGGCATGATCCTTTATAAAAGCATTTAATAAGGCGTGCGATGCGCCAATCGTTTTACCATTGGGATGATTGCCAACAAGTATATAATAGATTCTTTTATGGGAATAAAATAGTACACAGGAGGCTACCAATTGCCCGTTGGGCGTATAAACACCATAAGTAATGGCCAGTTTTTTTTCATGAAGTTGCTGGTATAAATGTTGAAACCGGTCGTAGTCCGTTTCTTTAATAGGGGCATAGTTTTTTGATTGCTCCATTGCCAATGCAATTACATCTGCTACCGGTATATCTTTTTTGATAACGCAGTTTAATTGAACTGCTTTTTTTACGTTTCTTTTTATGTTATCCCTGAAAGCTGCATATATTGTTTCATAAGGCAATCGCAGGTCCAGCACATAATTCATGCGTTCGTACAAATCAAAATCATTGAGCTGAAAATAATTGCCATGGTTTAAAAAAATATCCCAGTATTTAAATTTTGCCGGAATGGCCTTTAAAAATTGTTCCACTAATTCAGCAGAAATGTTATTGCCAAAAACGCCCAGGCAGGCCGTAAACAAAGGTTGGTACAGGTAATAGAAACCGTATTTCCTGTTCCAGGTTAGCGGCATTACAACTTCGTAATCGTTTAATATAAGTGCGTCCCAATTGGCCGCCATATTATCCAGGTAAACAGCATAGCCATAAATTAATCCATTGTCTGCCGCAGCAATGCATGCGTCCCATTTAACCGGGTCAATTTGTTGGTATGGTACATATTCAATGGCCACGGTTAAAAAGCATATTGCGGAAAGAATTTCTTTAAGCGCAGGTTTTGAATGTCGATGCTAAAAGTTAATTTCTTAAAAAATTTATTCGCTTCTTTATCTGTTTTTAAATAGTCTTTAAATTCTTTACTATAGATAATGGGCGCATAAATATTTAGCACATTTTTGAACAGTGATAATTGCAAACCGCCAACATATAAAAACCGCGATGCCGTATTTGTTTTCTCCCATGCTTCCGCATAAGTACCCACATCAAAAAATAGCTTCAATGGTATTTTAGCAGGAAATAATTTATCCGGTATTGTGCTGCTTAAATTAACCGCCGCAATCCAATTGTTGGAGCGGCCCTGCGTGCTAAATGGGTCCAGCCTGAATTTGAGTCCACCGGTATTGGGTATCATGATCTGGCGGGCTCCAACACCGCCGTTACTCACAGGAATATCTCCATAAGCACTGGAAGCAGATCTGCCAACGAAATAGTTGCTATAGGTATAATCGTCGCTGCCATCTGCACTTAGCAATTTTGGTTGATATTGATACGTGTAGTAAGTTGGATCATTACCAATATTGCCAAATTTTGCCGCAAATACCCGGGTTGAAAATCCACCGCCTTTTGCATAGTTAAAGAAATAATTACCCGTAACATTTACCCGGTAAAAACCTTTGCCTTGTTGCAGTTGAAGCTGGTAATTGTACGGATACAAAACCCTGTTATTTTCCCTGTTAAAAGAAAGCTGATTAATATAACGGGTAGATTTAGTGGCTGTGTTGGGGTATAAAAGAAAACTGTCACTGCCGGCAACATAGTCGTAATTATCAAATTGTTTTTCACCAATAAAATATGTTCTAAAATCAATCCAGTTTAAAGCATTGCTCCTGGGCCTGGATTTAAAGTATATTTTCAAATAAGGAACCAGCTTATAAAATCTTTCATAAATATTGTGTTGGTTGGTATCTAAACTATGGTTGGTTGAAAACTGCTCGCCATTTAATCCAATTACCACTTTTTGAATGCGATTGTCGGGCAACCAATGATAATTGATTGTACCAATTCCGTTCAGTTGTTTACTGCCGGTTGCATAGAGTGGGGCAACGGCAAATTGTAATTTTTCAGCCGGCAAGGTATAGTTGTGAACCAGGCCACCAATCATAAGTTTATCATAATTGTTGTAGCCTGCAAGCGGAGCTAAATAAATGTAATGATGCTGATCGGTTTCTTTTAAATTAAAAAAAGAAGCCAATTTAAAATCTTTCTTTACACTGTTTTTTTGTAGCATGCCTTTCTGTGCAAGCAATGAAAATTCAGCATCCATATTCTTACCGCTAACGTCTTCTATTACCCGTTTAAAATCTTCAGGATAAGGATGTTTAAATTTCCAGCGATGGTAGTATGCATGCATGCAACTGTCAAACATTTCTGTACCCAGTTTTTGTTCCAGCAATCGCATCCATTGACTGGTTTTATAATAGGCTATTAAACCATAATTAAATTCGTTGAAACGCTCAGATACGGTTTCAATTGGCTGGTCTTTTTTCAGTGAAGTGGAAATCCTTAAACCCAGTTCAGGGAAATCTGCCGGCATCCGGTTATTGATAAAACCTGGCTTGGGTTCTGCGGCTTTAGCAACATTTTTTCCGGTGCGCCTGTATCTGTCATCATAGTAAGAATTGATGCCTTCATCCATCCAGGGATGGTCTCTTTCGTTGCTTGCCAATATGCCGTAATTCCAGTTGTGGCCTACTTCATGTTCAATCGTGCGTTCCAGGCTTTCTTCAGATTTCGATGGCGGAATGGAAGTGATGGTAGGATACTCCATGGCTCCGCCGATACCCGTGGCTGCTTCTACGGCGGTAACCGTATTGTAAGGATATTCGCCCAGCCAGTTGCTATGTGTACGCACAGTTTGCTTGATAAACTGGATGCTGTTTTTCCAGGTTATATTACTTGTTGGCCTGTTAATAAAATAAGCGGCCACATCAATAATTTTACCGGAGGGCAGTAACAGGGTATCCTGTTTTAAAGCAAACCTTTTATCTGCAAACCATGCAAAATCATGTACCTGGTCTTGTTTAAAATGAATGGTTTTTAGTGTGGCGGATGAAGGTGGAATATCAGATTCAACTACGGTCTTCTTTATTGTGGAAGTTGCTTTCTTTACCCGCGGCAGTTCATAAACTAAACGGGTAGCCGCTTTTTGCTTTAACCAGTCTTTTTCTTCTTCGTCCTGTAATATGCCTGTAGCAGCTACCAGGTAGTTTTTAGGTAAGGTAATCTGTACTTCATAGTTGCCAAACTCACTGTAAAATTCTCCCTGGTCAAGATAGGGCATCGGGTGCCAGCCTTTTTGATCATACACCGCCGGTTTAGGATACCATTGTGTTACCTGGTAAGACTGATCTACATGGCCTCCCCTTGAAAAATTAAAAGGCAGTTGCTCATGAAAAGGCGTTTGTAAATGGGTGATGCTATGTGGTGGTAATGGTTCGGGTAAAATAACCTGTATGATATCCTGGTGTTGGGGATGATCCGCTGTTTTAGCCACTACACCATTTATCCTGAAATCTAACCTGTTGATATACCCACGCTGATCTGTATTGCTAAAATAAAAATCAGTTCTGCCATTTTCAAGTAGTTGATCGCTGAAAGCAGTGCGGTCATTTTTATACGCATTGGGCCACAGATGAAACCAGATAAAAAATAACGTATCGGGTGAGTTATTGTAGTAGTCAATTTTTACAAATCCGTCGAGGGTATTCTTCGCATCATCCAGGGTAACATCAATTTTATAATTCACTTGTTGTTGCCAATAAGCAGTCTGGCCCCTGGCTGTGCCCATGATGTAGAAGAATATAGCCAGTATGGAAAGTTTTTTCAACCTAATGGTATTTGTTCAAAAATAATAAAAATGTTTTGTTCTGCACGTTTGGGTAAAAGCGTCATAATGTAAAGCAACCGGACGAAAATATTATAGGTGATTGCAGAAAAGGTTTAATGGTAGTTTTGTGAAAAGCCTTATTGTTTTGAAAAGCGTTTGTAAAATATATAACTGAAGATGAAAGCCTGTTGAAACTGTCGAAAAAAAATGGATGTACTCCTGCCTTTATTTCCCCTTACCGGCTAATATGATGCGAAAGGTATGTATAATAATTTTGAGATCAAGTGCCAGCGAAATGTTCTCAATGTACATCAGGTCGTAGGGCAATCGTTCAATCATTTCTTCTACCGATGATGCATAGCCGAATTTTACCATGCCCCAACTGGTAAGGCCCGGTTTTACTTTAAACAAATAATTGTACTCCTGGTGCTGCGGCACTATCTGATCGATGTAATACTTTCGTTCGGGCCTTGGGCCAACAAGGCTCATTTCTCCTTTCAAAATATTTAGCAGTTGCGGTAATTCATCCAGTCGCCATTTACGAATAACCTTACCCCAATTGGTAATGCGTGGATCCTCATCGCTGCTCAGCATCGGGCCATTTTTTTCAGCATGCACAATCATGCTGCGAAACTTATAAATGGTAAAAGGCTTGCCTTTGTACCCAATTCTTTGCTGGAAATAAAAGATACTGCCAGGCGATGATAATTTGGTTCGGATAGCGGTATAAACAAACAAAGGGGATAGTACAATAAGGCCGGTGGCAGATGTAACAATATCTATAAATCGTTTTATATTTTTTTGCCAGGATGGAAGCAGCCCGCTGTGTACATCAATTAACGGTATGCTTAACACATTGCCGGTCTGCACCGCACCGCTTAAAATATCCAGCGTGTCGGCTGTAATTTTAATATTTACATTCTTGTCACTTAATTTTTGCAGTACGCTTATCAACAACGGGCGCTCACTTTTTTCGATGGTAACAATTACTTCTTCAATGGAATTTTCTGCTATGATCTGGTCTATATTATCCAGGCTTTCATACTTTTTTATGTGTTCGGGCAGTTCGTTTTCAGCACTGCCATTGATGTTAACAAAGCTGCTGATGTTGAACCCCTTTATGAAAGCTTTTTTAGTAAAATTTTGATAAAACTGTGCGGCATTTTTGTTGGAACCAATCAACAATACATTAAAATAAACTGTCCTTTTTTTTAATTGGGTTGCACCCACCTGTATTAAAACCATTCTAAAAAAAACGGTTACAAAAAGCACCGGAACCAACAGGCTGAAAAATTCGGCGTAGTAAAACATATTGTTTTCCTGTGGATTCTTTAAAATAAAAAAGAACAGGAGGGCAAGGCAACCGATCACACTAACGATGAATGTTCTTAGTATTTCTGTAACAGCAGATTTATTATATACAGGTTCATAGGCCCCGGTTAAAAAATGTAAACTAAGCCAACCGGCGATGTATAAAAATCCGCCCAGGTAAAATCCCGGCGGAATTGAAAGCTGGTATTCGTATATAACAGTCCGTAAAAAATAAAATGTAAACCACGTAATAGCAGCGCCAATGATATCTCCAATAATATACCAACTGATATTTATACGGGGCTGACTCAATAGTGGATGATTAAGAGGAGCGGGGTGAATAATTAATTAGCATGTTGGTTACCAATTTTTTCCAGTATCTGGTGTGCTACATCCATTGCCCTAAATCCATCCAGCACATTTACTACCGGTTCCGTGTTATGGCTGATGGCATTGGTAAAGGCCTGCAATTCCATTTTTATAGCATTGCCATCTTCAATCAATGGATTGGCAATAGCAATTGTTTTTTTGCCATTATTGGTTTCTATGTCAAACGTAAAAACGTTTTTATCGGTAGGCGAACTTAGCTTTATGATCTCTGTTTTCTTTTCTAAAAAATCTATGCCAATGTAGGCGTCCTTTTGAAACAAACGCATCTTACGCATTTTTTTCATGGAGATGCGGCTGCTGGTTAAATTGGCAACACAACCATTGTCAAATTCTACCCGTACGTTGGCAATATCAGGTGTATCGCTCATAACCGCAACGCCGTTGGCTGAAATAGATTTTACATTGCTTTTTACTAGGCTAAGGATAATATCAATGTCGTGAATCATCAGGTCAAGTATCACACTTACATCGGTACCGCGGGGGTTAAACTGGGCCAGCCTGTGTACCTCGATAAACATAGGGTTAATTGTATAGCCATTAAGGGCAAGAAGCGCAGGATTAAACCTTTCAACATGGCCCACCTGGAACTTTACATTTGCTTCCTTTGCAAGTTTCACCAGTTCCCTGGCTTCATTCATGGTATTGGCAAGTGGCTTTTCCACAAAAACATGTTTGCCCTTTTTTAGTGCAGATTTAGCTAGTTCAAAATGGTAGGTTGTTGGCGCAACTATGTCAACGGCATCGCAGTCGTCAATTAATTTTTCAGCATCTTCAAAACGGGGGAGCTGGTATTGTTCAGCAACGGCTTTTGCATTTTCTTCATTGGGGTCAAAAAATCCAACGAGTTCTACTCCTTCAATTATTTTCCAATTATTTAAATGAAATTTTCCCAGGTGACCCACTCCCAAAACACCAACTTTTAGCATAGCAGAATTCTTTAATCAAAGATAAGTCCCTAATCCTTAAAAGGCAAACATATATGATTAGGGTAGATTGCTGAGCCACTGGTTGCAACGATTTTTTGGTTACCAGCATTTGCATTCCATAGCATCCACAATCGGCAGAGTTTACACTGAGAAAGGAAGTGATCCGTTCAGGTTCATATTTTTATGGCATCTTTTCCCACCATGATATTTTTGCAGCATTCAATTTAACACAGCTTCTATGGCTGGTGAGGGATAAACTGGTACGTTGTAATCGCTCCATAAAGATAAAAAGTACAAGTACCGTTTTGAGAGCCGGGATGAAGTGCCTTTCGTTCCTCAATGCGTTGCAGTTGAAATGTGCGACGCCACCGAACTTTAATTGAAATACTAATGCAGGGCTAATAAAACTATATTGAAACAAACTGTATTTCATTTAACATCCGATCGCTATCGGATCAACATTTAAAACAATCAATAATGACTTAAATATGACGGGAGGGTAATTCAACTTCGTCATAAAAGCCCATTTTGCCGAATTTTTCAATGCGTTGTTCGCAGCGTGTTTCAGCCGGAATTGCTTTTAATTCTTTTATAATTGGAATAAGGTATTGCTTTAATAATTCTGCTGAAGCATTATAGTCCCAATGAGATCCACCCAATGGTTCAGGAATAATACCATCCACCAACTCAAATTTCATCATGTGCTCGGGCGTTAAACGAAGTTGCTCTGCTGCCTTTTCTTTATTATCCCAGTTGCGCCATAAAATACTGCTGCAACTTTCCGGAGAGATCACCGTGTACCAGGTATTCTCCATCATAAATACACGATCACCCACACCAATACCCAATGCGCCACCACTTGCGCCTTCGCCAATAATTACACAAATCACCGGCACTTTTAACCGGATCATTTCATAAATATTACGTGCAATGGCTTCGCCCTGGCCTCTTTCTTCTGCCTCCAGCCCCGGATATGCCCCGGGTGTATCTATCAAAGTAATGACGGGCTTGTTGAATTTTTCGGCAAGTTTCATTAGCCTCAATGCCTTTCTGTAACCTTCAGGATTGGGCATGCCAAAATTCCTCACCTGTCTCATTTTGGTATTGATCCCTTTCTGGTGGCCGATTATCATCACGGTTTCGCCATCAAGATCTGCAAATCCGCCCACCATTGCTTTATCGTCTCTGAAATTTCTGTCGCCATGTAACTCCACAAAGTTGTTACACATGGTATAAATATACTTTAGGGTATAGGGCCTGTCGGGATGACGGCTTAATTGAACCTTTTGCCAGGGGCTCAGGTTTTTTGTAATTTCAATCTTAGTCTCCTCAATTCTTTTTTCCAGCGAAGCAATGGCTCCACTCATGTCGGTTTTATTTTTTTCACCTGAAGTTCTCAACAGGTCAACCTGGTCGTAAAGATCTTTAATAGGTTTTTCAAAGTCGAGAAACTGGCGCTTTTTTATTTCGGGCATATAGTAAATTTGCTATGGTTTAAACATACGAATGTAATAACTGTGAAGGTAAAATTAAGTCTAAAGAATTTTTAATAAAAGTTTTGGATAGAAAAAGTGAAAACACTTATCTTTGCAATCCCGAAAAAAAGATGTCTGAATTTGAAAAAAGGAACGACAACAAAAATGAGGGAAACGGGTTGGTAGTTCAGTTGGTTAGAATGCTGCCCTGTCACGGCAGAGGTCGCGGGTTCGAGTCCCGTCCAGCCCGCCAAAATATTTTGAAACCTGCTCTGGTAGCAGGTTTCTTCTTTTTATCCCATCCTGGCGAAACGTTTACACAAGACTTATTTCAAATTACTTCAACTTGCACAAGCTTGCTTTGACGGCGGTAAAAAATTATAGTTGCAA
Organism: Ferruginibacter sp.; assembly: GCA_046590675.1. Taxonomy (GTDB): domain Bacteria; phylum Bacteroidota; class Bacteroidia; order Chitinophagales; family Chitinophagaceae; genus Ferruginibacter. The sequence goes on from JBKJUP010000058.1 coordinate 19,421, forward strand.
AAGTTTCCATTCGCAAAATTTTATAGCGTGTTTTATTACAATGTTTTAGTGCATTCATTTGCCCAATTATACTATGGCCGAAAAAGAGTTGAACATAGCTTTATTCATTAATTTATTTAGTAAGGCTCTTGTAGCAATTTTTTGGTAGTTCGTATGTTTATACGAATTTTTTGACGGTTCGTATGTTTATACGAATTTATTGGATTTGGCTGGCTATAATTTCCAATAAAAAAACAATGAACTTTGCCGCATAACTATAACATAGCAACCAATGAATAATAATGATAAGTACATCCAGCAACTGTTGCAAACACGGGACGGGCAACTAAAAAAATTACATACTATAGTTCAAAGCGCACTTGAAGAAGAGACCTTGCTTAGTAATAAATTAGTTGATAAAGAGGATGATATTACACTAACATTTGGAGCAAAACTTTCAGATAAAGTAGCTGCCTTTGGTGGAAGCTGGAAATTTATTGTCATTTTCGCCATTGTATTATTTGTTTGGATATTGTTCAACAGTCTGGCGCCGGGGAAAGAAGATTTTGACCCTTATCCCTTTATTCTGATGAACCTTATCTTATCCTGTATAGCTGCATTGCAGGCTCCTGTAATTATGATGAGCCAGAACAGAAAGGAAGAAAAGGACAGGAAAAGAGCTGAAAATGACTACCTGGTAAATTTAAAGTCTGAGGTGGAGATCAGGAACCTGCATCAAAAAATGGATTTGTCTATTATTGACCAGTTCCAGCATTTATGCAACATCCAGCAAAAGCAATTGGAAATGCTGGAAAAGCTGGATAGAAAGTTGGATCAGTTGCAGAAAGACAAAAATGGATAGGTTTTTATAGTCTGTAGTTTTTACTTTCTTAAATTGTTGGACGCACCAGTGATGCTCATGTTTAATTATGTTTATTCACTACAAAATTTACAACCCTGGTTTGTGTATTAACCAGGCAGGATTGGTTTATCTTTTATCTGTTTAAATTTGTAAATGGCTCTTCATTTTTCTTCACATATAAAATCCGGTGTATTATTTGTCAGCAGCCTTATCTATTTTTCCTCAACTGCTCAAACAAAAATTTTACCCGATCATGCAAATACTGCGGATTCATCTTTCGTAAAAGCAAATACCATCGTCAATGCAGATTCATTGGATAGAAGAGCTGTTCATTCGGAAATTGACCAGTTGCAAACGCAAATTATAAAGGCTATTAAAATAAGGTTAACCGGTAAGCCAATAATGCACCCCCCGGTTACTGAGCATATAAGCGACACTGTTATTACCGTCATAGATGCTGTTCAGCAAAGTATTGAAACCAATTTATCATTGAAACAATCGGAAAAACTTACCGGCTTAAAAGGCTGGAAATTATTATTGGATGGCGTTTTATACGCTGTAAGTACCGGTGAACTGGCTGCAGAAAAAATACCTCATTTATTTCAATACTATCAATCTATGCTTCAAAGCACGGCGGCAGGAAAATCCGTTCTGCCCATCATCAAAGAAAATGAATTGGTAACTGGCAGAATTATACTGAAAGCAATTCAGCAAGACAATGCACTTGATTTAAATGAGGGCAAATACTATGTGGTCTCA